>NZ_FNSM01000001.1:1330000-1662500 GCF_900105415.1 Streptomyces sp. TLI_105
CGTGTGCCCACCCTCCCCCAAGCTCTCGGCTTCGCTCGAGCAGGGGGGACCCCCTCGCCCCAGCGGGACGACTGCCCACACGGCGGGGGCCGGGGAGCACCGCCCCGCAAGGCGCGCGCCCACACGGGCGGATGGGAACCGCGCGGCGGGTGGGCGGGGGCGGGACGACCGCCCACACGGCGGGGACAGGCCCGCCGGGCGCGCGCCCACACGGCGGGTGGCGGGGGGGCCGCCCCGCAGGCACAGCCCGCGCGGCGGCCTGAATCGATCGGCAAGGGGCGGCGGCAGGGCGGCACGGCGTTATGCTCGGCGCGCTTTGCCCGGGTTCCGACTGCTCGGGCCCCCGCCCGGCCGTCGAAGGACACCCCATGACCTCCGCCCCCTCCGGTTCCCTGTCCGTCTCGTCCGCCACGCCGCAGGACTGGGCACTCGTACGGTCCTGGGCCGCCGCGGAGGGGTGGAATCCCGGACTCTCCGACGTTCCGGCCTTCTTCGCCCAGGACCCCGCCGGCTTCTTCCTCGGCCGGGTCGACGGGGAGCCCGTCTCCGCCATCTCGGTGGTCAACTACGACGACTCCTACGCCTTCCTCGGCTTCTACCTCGTCCGCCCCGAACTCCGCGGCCTCGGGCACGGACTGGCCACCTGGCGGGCCGCGCTCGCCCACGCCGGCGGCCGGGCCGTCGGGCTCGACGGGGTGCCGGCCCAGCAGGACAACTACCGCCGCTCCGGCTTCACCACGGCCTACCGCACCGCGCGGTACGTGGGCGAGGTCCCGGCCCCCGAGCGCCCCGTGGCCGGCGTCGTGGCCGCCGAGCAGATCGATCCGGCCGCCCTCGCCGCGTACGACGGCGTCTGCCACCACGCCGACCGGCCCCGGTTCCTGAGCACCTGGCTGACCACCCCCGGCCATCGGGCGCTGGCCCGCGTGACCGATGGCCGTTTGACCGGATACGGCGTGGTTCGTCCCGCCCAGGACGAGGCCCGGGTGGGGCCGTTGTTCGCGGACACGCCGGCGGACGCCGCGGCCCTGCTCGACGGTCTCGCCGCCGAGGCGCGGGAGTTCGGCGCCGCCCGTATCGCGGTCGACATGCCGGAGGCGAATCCGGCGGCGGCCCGGCTGGCCCAGGACCGTGGTCTGGAGCCGACGTTCGAGACGGCCCGGATGTACACGGGCCCGGTCCGCCCCGTGGCACGGGAGCGCGTCTTCGGCGTCACCACGCTCGAACTCGGCTGACCCCGCCGCCCTCCGCACCGGCGGGGAGGGGAAGGGACCGGCCCCGAGCCGACGGCCTCCCTGCCGCGATCGGTCCGCGCGGACCGATCCGCACGGACCGATCCGGGCGAACCGCTCCGCACAGACAGATCCGGGCGAACCGATCCGGGCGAACCGGCCGCCCGAGCGCCTCCGCGCCTCCGGCCCGGCCTCCGCGCTTCCCCTCCCCCGCCAGGCCCCGCCGCCCGCGCCCGGACTCCGGAGCGACCCCCTCCGCGCCCGCGCCCGCGGCCTCCGCAACGCCCCCCTCGTCCCCCTCCCCTCCCCGGACCCCCGCCGCCCCCTCAGGGGTGACAAGGGTTTTCCCCGTATCGGGTTCACCCCCCCGTTCCCTACTGTCCTCCGCACCGGCAGATATCATCCCCCGAGCGCACCATGACAGGTGCATGCGGAGGGTGCTGTCCGCCGGTGGCGGCCTTGACCCGGGCCGTCGCGCCGGTGGCGGCGCACGGGCCCCCCAAGCCCAGGGAACCTCGGACGCGACCCCACTTCGCCCCGCGCGTCCCCGCGCCGCCGCCACTGCTCCGCAGTCACGTCGTACTCGAAAGGGCCACACCTTGAACGGTTCCAGGCGGAGAGTCATATCCGTGGTCGCGAGCGCCGCGATCCTCGGTGCCGCTGCCATGACTTCCGGGGCGTTCGCCGCCACCCCGGTCGCTGCCACCCCGAAGCCGGTTCCGGCTTCGCAGACGATGCGGGCGCTTCCCAACGCCCCCGTCGAGAAGGTGATCGTCACCTACAAGAGCCGGACCCCCGAGGCCGGTTCCAACACCGCCGCGAAGAGCGACACGGCCGAGAAGGCCGCGAAGACGGGCGAGAAGCTCTCCTTCGAGCGCCGCCTCGCCGGCGGTGGCGCCCTGGTGAACCTGGGCGGCAAGGCGACCAAGCAGGACGTGACCGAGGTCATGAACGCGTTCCGCGCCGACCCGGCCGTCGCCTCGGTCGAGCCCGACATCCGCGCCTACGCGATGGCGGTCACGCCGAACGACACCGACTACGCCAAGCAGTGGGACCTCTTCGAGCCCACCGGCGGCATGAACGTTCCTGCCGCCTGGGACAGGACGACCGGCTCCGGCGTCACCGTCGCCGTCATCGACACCGGTTACGCGGCCCACTCGGACCTGGCGACCAACATCGTCTCCGGCTACGACTTCATCTCGACCTCCGCCGACGCCCGCGACGGCAACGGCCGCGACGCGGACCCGAAGGACGAGGGCGACTGGAACGCCACCGACGGCGAGTGCGGCACCGGCTCGACCGCCTCCAACTCCTCCTGGCACGGCACCCACGTGGCCGGCACCATCGCCGCCGTCACGAACAACACCAAGGGCATCGCGGGCATCGCGTACAACGCGAAGATCCAGCCCGTGCGCGTGCTCGGCAAGTGCGGCGGCTCGTCCTCCGACATCGCCGACGCCATCACCTGGGCCTCCGGCGGCACCGTGCCGGGCATCCCGGCGAACCCGAACCCGGCCAAGGTCATCAACATGAGCCTGGGCGGCGCGAGCTCCACCTGCCCGAGCGTCTACCAGACCGCGATCAACGGCGCCGTCTCGCGCGGCACCACGGTCGTCGTCGCCGCGGGCAACAGCAACGCCAACGCCTCCGGCTTCACCCCGGCGAACTGCACCGGCGTCATCACCGTGGCGTCGACCAACCGCGCCGGCTCCCGGTCGTACTACTCCAACTACGGCACCATCGTGGACGTGGCCGCGCCCGGCGGCGAGACCCGCAACGCCACGGACACGCCCGGCACCGTCACCACCCCCGAGAACGCGATCTACTCCACGCTGAACTCGGGCCTGACGACCCAGTCGACCGAGACGTACAAGCCCTACCAGGGCACCTCGATGGCCGCTCCGCACATCGCCGGTCTGGCCGCCCTGCTGAAGTCGGCCAAGAGCACGCTCACCCCGGCCGAGATCGAGTCCACGATCAAGAACACCGCCCGCCCGCTGCCCGGCACCTGCACCGGCGGCTGCGGCACCGGCATCGCCGACTCCGCGAAGGCCGTGGACGCGGTCCTCAACACCACCCCGCCGGCGGGCAACGTCTTCACCAACGCGACGGACGTGGCGATCCCCGACAACACCACCGTGTCGTCCTCGATCGCCGTCACCGGCCGCACGGGCAACGCCCCCGCCACCCTCAAGGTCGGCGTGGACATCAAGCACACCTGGCGCGGTGACCTGGTCATCGACCTGGTCGCCCCCGACGGCACGGTGCGCAACCTGAAGACCTCGTCCTCCTCGGACAGCGCCGACAACGTCCAGACCACCTACACGGTCGACGCGTCGAGCGAGGTCGCCAACGGCACCTGGAAGCTCCAGGTCCGCGATGTGGCCTCGGGTGACACGGGCTACATCGACTCGTGGAGCCTCACTTTCTGACGCACCGCCCGCACCACCTCTGAACCACCCCCCACATCAGCATCATTGCTGGTCAGCGACGCGCCCGTGGTCTACACCACTGGCGCGTTCTGGCGTTGTGGGAGCGCGCCCGGACCGTGCCCTCTGTCCGTATGCCGGACAAGGGGCCTGGACTGTGCCGGTCCGCTCCGTATCCTCTGCGCACGGGGTCCATGGGCCGGCCCCCGAGGGGCCGGAGGTGGTGGACAGTGACGACAGCTCCGCAGAGCCCTGCTCCGGTGGGCCGGGAGGAACTCCTCACCCGCCTCGAGCGCGCCCTCCACACCCGGGGCCGCGCCCTGCTCACCGGCCCCGCCGGCGTCGGCAAGACCGAGGTCGCGCTCGCCGAGGCGGCCCGCGCGGAGGCGCGCGGCGAGACCGTGCTGTGGCTCGCGACCCTGCCGTCCGACCGTGAGATACCCGGGGCGGCGGCCGCGGCGCTCGTGGCCTCGGTGGCGGCGACCGTCACCTGGCCGGGGCTCGGCACCAGCCGCCCCGAACCGCCCGCCCCGCACGCCCCCGCCACCGAGCCGTACGGCGCCGGAGGGACCGGAGGCGTCGGAGGGACCGGCGCGTCCGGAGCCGACCCGGCCGCCGCGGGCGCGCTCGCCGCCGGGCCCCTCTCCCCCGGCGCGCTCGCCTCCGGGATCCTCACCTCCGGCGTGCTGGCCTCCGGGATCTTCTCCTCCGGGGTCTTCGACCAGCTGCCGGGCCCCCAGCGCACCGCCGTCGCCATGCTCTGCCGCGAGGCGCCGATCGACGCCGGCGGCTGGGACCCGATCGCGCTGCGCCTCGGCATCGCCCGGATCCTGCGCGCCCTGACCTGCCGCGGCCCCGTCCTGCTCGTCGTCGACGGGGTGCAGCACATCGACGCGGACAGCGCGGACCTGCTCCGGTTCGCCCTCCACCTGGCCCCGCCCTCGCTGCGGGTGGTGGCGGTGGAGACCCCCGAGCCGTACGCCGAGACCCATGAGCCGTACCGCGAGAGCCACCGCCCCGAGGACCCGCACGCCGCACACCTCTGGGTGCCGTCCGAGGCGGACGTGCTGCGCGTCCCGCCGCTGCAGGCCGACGAGATCGCCGAACTCCTCATCCACCACCGGCTGCCCTCCCGGATGGCCGGCCGCATCCACCGCGCGAGCGGCGGCAATCCACGCCTCGCGCTCGCCGTCGGCCGCTCCCTCGCCGACGCGCGGACCCCGGTGCACCACGCGGAGGCGCTGACGCTCTCCGGGCGCGCCCGCGACCTGGCCCGCCAGCTCCTGGGCGCCGCGCCCCCCGCCGTACGCGAGACGCTGCTGCTCGCGGCGCTCGCGCTGCGCCCCTCCGCCACTCTGGTGCGGCGGGCCGGGCGGCCCAGCGCGGAGGCGGACCTCGCCGCCGCCGAGCGGGCCGACCTGGTGTCGCTGTCCGAGGACGGCTCGGTGACGTTCACCGCCGGACTGCTGCCCTCCACCCTGGTTCACGACGCCTGTTGGGCCGAGCGGAGCGCCGGGCACGCGGCCCTCGCGGAGGTCGTGGACGACCCCGTCGAGGCGGTGCGGCACCGGGCGCTGGCCACCGAGCGGCCGGACGAGGAGCTCGCCGCCGAGGTCGCGGCCGCCGCCGACCTGGCCCGGCGGCGCGGGAACAGCGCGCTCGCCGCCGAACTGGCGATGCTCGCCGCCGAGTCCACCCCCGGCCGGCACGGGACGCGGCGGATCACGCGGCTCGTCGACGCCGCCGAGGAGGCCGCCCGCGCCGCCCGCGCCGACCTCGCGATGCGGGCCGCCACCGACCTGCTGGCCCGGGACGCGGGACCGTCCGACCGGGTCAGGGCGCGGCTCGCCGTGCTCGACACGGCGGGTCAGGGGCTCACCGGGCTCGACGAGATGTACGTCCACGCCATGGAGGACTCCGAGGGGGACACCGCCCTGCGGGCCGCCGTGCAGCTGCGGCTCGCCGTCAAGTACGTGCTGGCGGACGGCGATCCGGAGCGCTCGCGGGCGGCGGCGGTCGAATCGGCCGCGCTGGCCTCCTCGATGGGCGATCCCCGGCTCGCGGCGCAGGCCCTGACCGTGCAGGCGCGGATGGAGCGGGCCCTCGGCTTCCCGGACGCCGAGGCCGTGCTCGCCCAGGCGCGCGGCCTGGAACGGGCCGAGCGTCCGCTCGGCATCCGGAACGCCGCCCAGATCCTGACGATCCGTCACGCCCTCTTCGACGACCGGCTGAACGACGCCCGGGACGAGCTGAACGCGCTCCTGCCCCTGGTCCAGCGGCGCGGCTCGGTGGAGGACACGATCGAGCTGTTCTCCACGCTGGCCGCGATCGAGTCCCGCCGGGGCGCCTGCGCGGCCGCGCTCTCGCACGCGGGGCAGTCGCTCGCGCTCACCCTGGAGGCGGGTCTCTCCCCCGGCCCCGCCTGGTACACGCTGGCGCTCGCGGAGACGGCAGGCGGCAGCTTCGCGCGGGCCGCGAGCTATGCCCGCCGCAGCGTGCAGGCCTCGGAGGAGGAGGGCGACCGCGTCTTCCTCTCCCGCAGCCGGTACGCGCTCGGCCGCGTCCAGCTGATCACCGGCGACGTCGCCACCGCCCTGGAGACGCTGCGGCGGGTCCAGGCCGACGAGCGCGCCCAGTCGACGGTGGACCCCTCGATGCTGCGCTGGCACGAGGAGCTGGCCGAGGCGCTGCTCGCCCAGGACGCGGCCGACGAGGCCTTGGCGCTCCTGGCGGAGGTGCGGCCGGTGGCGGAGCGCCTGGGCCGGTCCACGGTCCTGCTGGGCTGCGACCGGGCGTACGCGCTGTGCCTGGCGGCGGAGGGGCGTACGGACGAGGCGGCCGAGCTGCTCACCCGTACGGCCGAGAGCTTCGGGCGGGCCGGGCTGCCGCTGGAGCGGGGGCGCGTGCTGATCGCCCTGGCGCGGGTCGAGCGCCGTCGTCGGCGCCGGTCGGCGGCGCAGGCGGCCCTGCACGAGGCGGCCTCGGTGTTCGAGCGGGCCGGGGCGGCTCCGTGGCTGGCCCTGGCGAGCGAGACGCCGGCGGGCGAGGGCGCAGGTCCCGGTGCCGGCGGCGAGGAGTCGGTGCCCGCGCTCTCGTCGCTGACGGAGGCGGAGCTGCGGCTGGCCCGTCTGGTGGGCCAGGGGGCGAGCAACCAGGAGGCGGCGGCGAAGCTGTACCTGAGCGTGAAGACGGTGGAGGCGCGGCTGACCCGCATCTACCAGAAGCTCGACGTCCGCTCCCGGGCGCAATTGGCGACGGCCCTGCGTCCGTGACGGCTCCGGGCGATGTCCTTACGCCGCCCCCGGCACCCGCCGACCCCGCAGCCCGCACGACCGGCCCCTCACCCCAGGCCCGACCGACCCCGCCCCGCCCGAGGCCCGCCACACGACGGGCCCGCGCCGAAGCGACAGAAACGCGGCCCCGGAGAGACCAGGCCTGCTCCGCAGCGCCGGGACACGGGGCCGGGGAGACCGGACCCGCCCCCCGGGCGCCGTCACGCGGTTCAGGCCGTCGGGGCGCCGAACCACTCGGTCAGGGGGCCGAGAAGGTCCTCCTGGTCCTCGCCGACCCACACCACGTGGCCGTCCGGCCGCATCAGCACGGCGGGCGCGTCCAGTTCCTCGCTGACGTCGACGACGTGGTCGACGCGGTCCGCCCAGCCCTCCGCCGAGAGCCGGCCGGTCTGGTCGAGCAGCAGTCCGCGGCCGCCGTGCGTCAGCTCGTACAGGCGCCCCCGCTTCAGCCCGACGTCCCGCAGCCGCCGCCCGAGGAGTTCATGGCCCTCGCCGAGGTCGTAGCGGACGTCGACGGCGGTGATCATGCCGGTCACGAACCGGTTGACCTCCGCGAAGTCCATCAGCTCCGAGAACAGCTCGCGCAGCGCGGTCGCCCCGGGATCGCTGCCCAGCAGCGTCATCTGGGCGCGGGTGTTCTTCACGACGCGGGCGCCGACGGGGTGCCGTTCGGCCTCGTACGTGTCGAGCAGCCCGTCGGGCGCCCAGCCGGCGACCGCTGCGGCCAGCTTCCAACCGAGGTTGAACGCGTCCTGGACACCGAGGTTGAGGCCCTGGCCGCCGGTCGGCGGGTGGATGTGCGCCGCGTCGCCGGCC
This sequence comes from Streptomyces sp. TLI_105, assembly GCF_900105415.1. Lineage (GTDB taxonomy): Bacteria > Actinomycetota > Actinomycetes > Streptomycetales > Streptomycetaceae > Streptomyces. The sequence continues at coordinate 1,337,771 of NZ_FNSM01000001.1, forward strand.
AGGAACACCCGGCCGACCCGGTAGCGCTCGGCCTGCCGGGTGGCGTCGCCGAAGCGGGACAGCCAGCGGGGCGAGTGGACGCCGAAGTCGGTGCCGGCGAAGACCCGCAGCCGGGTCTTGAACTCCTCGAGGGTCGGCGCGGTCGAACGGTCCTCGGCCACGCCGTCGGCGGGCACGACGACGCGGCACGCGCCGTCCCCGAGGGGCTTGAGACCGAACCGCAGCTCGGTCTTCTGGACCTCCGCGGTGACGGCGGCGATGGTCTCCGGGTCCGCGGTCGCCTCCATGTCGCCGATGAGCGTCTCGACGGTGGCGGGCTCGCCGGGGAAGGCGACGCCGAGCAGCTTGCGCACGGTGCTGCGGCCGCCGTCGCACGCGGCGACGTAGCGCGCGCGCAGCTCGGTGCCGTCCGCGAGCTCGACGGTCACCCCGTCCTCGTCCTGGTCGATCCCGACCACCTCGGCGCCGCGCCGGATCTCCGTGCCGAGTTCGAGCGCGCGCTCGTTCAACAGCCGCTCGGTGACCGGCTGCGGCGTGGCGAGGCCGTACGGGTGGGCCGTGTCGAGCCGCTCCGGCCACGGCTTCATCACGCCGCCGAAGAGGCCACCGACCTGGAACCTCTCGCTGACCGCGGTGAACCGCTCCAGGAGGCCCCGCTGGTCCATCATCTCGACGCTGCGCGCGTGCAGGCCCTGTCCGCGCGACTCCCGGGTCGGCTCGGCCAGCTTCTCCAGGACGACCACCCGCGCGTCGTGCAGCCGCAGTTCGCTCGCGAGCATCAGACCGGTCGGTCCGCCGCCGACCACGATCACATCAATCATTCGGTACGCCCCGTTTTCCGCAGTTCCTTGCTTCGAACGGAGATTCTGCGGCACGACGGGGGCCTTGCCGCAAGGCCCCCCGTGCGCTATATCTTGAGAGTGGCAAGGAGAGGTCATCCCTCCTTGCCTTTGTCGTTTCTCCGGCTCTGTGCGCCGCGGGTCTCCGGCTCTGTGCGCCGCGGGCCGCTCAGATCGTGAAGGGGCGCTGGTTCAGGAAGTCCGGGTCCGGGGTGCCGGTCAGGTAGAGGTTCGGGCTCTGGGTCGGGGGGAGCCGGCGCTGGATGTGCCGGTGGAAGGTGCGGTAGTCGCCCCGGAAGGCACCCCCGTCCCACACCTGGAGCAGGGCCTCGGTGAAGGCGCCGTTGACGTCGCCGTCGGCGGCGACCTGGTTGTCCTGGCAGGCCGAGACGAGAAGGGCGTCGTGGCCCGTCCCTCCGGCGGGGGCGTCCTTCGCGAGGGTCCGCTGGAGCTCTTCGAGGTAGGAGCGGTCGCGCTCGTAGAGCTGCCGTTGCCGTGGCTCCGGCATGTAGCGGCCCGTGCTGTCGTCCGGTCCGCCGCCGGGGAGTTCGATGCTGCTGCCGCTGTGGCAGCAGTCGAGGAGGGCGACGATCCGTACGCCGTCGGCGAAGGCGCGGAAGGCCTGCGCGACCTCGTCGTCGAGGAGCTGGCGGTCGTAGAGGACGAGGGTCTCGTCGAGGGCGTCGGGCTCGTCCTCGGGTCCCGTGACGTCGGGGACCTGGCCGCCGTGTCCCGAGTAGGTGAAGAGCAGGATGTCGCCGGGGACCAGGCGGGCGGCGGCGGCGCGGAGCACGGAGGTGACGTGGGCGACCGTGCCGTCCGGGGTGAGCAGGGTGGTGGCCTCGAAGCCGGCGGTCCTGGCCAGCCGTGCCATGTCGCGGGCGTCGTTCTCGCAGGCGACCAGGGTGCCGTCCCAGCCCTCGTATCGGGCGGGGTCGACCCGGTTCAGTCCGACGTGCAGGGAGAGTCCGGTGGCCATGGGGTGCCTCCTCGTGCGGAGCGGAGGGATGCCGGGGCGGGAGAGCCGGGGCGGGGACTGCGGGGAAACCAGGAACGCGGAGGAATGCGGGGCGGGGGACGCCGGGGGCCGAGGGAGACGCCGGGGCGGGGAGGCCAGGGAACCGGGGGTGCCGGAGGCCCGGTGCCGCCGGGGCGGCTGATCGAGTGGCCTGTGGTCCTGCGCCGAGCACGACCCCCTCCACGCGGTACTTACATCGTATGAATCCTTCCGATCCTCCGCCCCCTTCCGCATCGCCCGTCGTCGCCGGACCCGACGCCCGGCGGGCCGCCCTCGCCGGCCGCGCCGGCTACGACGAGGCCTTCCTCGGCCCCGTCGTCCCGCTGGCGCTCCCGGTCAGGGACACGGTCGAGACGGTGATCCTGCCGTACACCCACTTCACCGTGGTCTTCCGGCCCGACCGGCGGCTCGCGGCCTCGACCGCGGTCTGCATCGAGGGCGGGGCCCTCCTGGAGGACATGCCCCGGGAGGACGTCTGGGAGTTCGACCCCCGGCTGCCGGAGGAGCAGCAGGCCGGCGACGAGATCTACCGGAACAACAGCCTCGACCGGGGCCACCTGGTCCGCCGGCTCGATCCGGTCTGGGGCGCCCCCGCCGTCGCGGCCCTTGCCAATACGGACACCTTCCACTTCACCAACGCCGCTCCCCAGGCGGACGTCTTCAACCAGGGCAAGGAGCTCTGGCAGGGCCTGGAGAACCACCTGCTCGACCACGCCGCCGAGTACGACCGGAAGCTGACGGTCCTCACCGGCCCGGTGCTCCAGGACTCCGACCCGCCGTACCGGGGCCTGCAGGTGCCGCTGCGGTTCTGGAAGGTGGCCGCCTTCATCCAGGACGGGGCGCTCGCCGCCGCCGCGTACGTCCTCGACCAGAGCCCCGACCTCAGCCGGGACGCGGAGCGGGCCCTGGCGGGGGCGACGGCCGGCGCACCGCCGCCGCTGGGTCCGTTCCGCACGTACCAGGTGCCCGTCTCGGACGTCGCGGAGATCACCGAGCTGGAGTTCGGCCCGCTGCCGGACGTGGACGTGATGCCGGTGTTCCGCGCCCCGGAGGAGCGTTGGCGGCGCCTGGAGTCGTACGCGGACATGGTGCTGCACCCCTGACGCCGGGGGGCCGCGAGCAGCGATTGCGACCCTTCCCGCCCGGTGAAACGATGGGAGGGATCAGCCAGTTCGTCTGGCCTCGACCGGTCATGTCCGGTCACGACTGATCTCGTCAGGTCCGGCGCCGGAGCGACCGGCGCTGCGCGAAGAGCGCCGGGCAGGTGCGGTATGCCGCTCACCGAGACGGAGTGGGGGCTCGTCGCGAGCTGGGCACGGGACCATCTCCTCGACGCCCCCGAGCCGCGGGACCGGCTGCTGCGCGCGGGCCTTCCCGCCGACTTCGTCGAGGACCTGCCGCTCACCCCGGACCCCGGGCGGAACGCCCTGCTCGTGGTCGCCGCGGCCCGCCGGGACATCGCCCACCAGCGCCGGCTGCTCTCCGTGCTCGCGGGACTCGACGCGCTGGCCGCGATCGACGATCCGCGCGGCTTCGAGCAGGGCGCCGAGGCCCGGAACCTGCTGACCCGGCTGCGGGAGGACGAGCGGCTGCGCCGTTCTCCCCGGGACCCGTTCCACAGCACGCTCCTGAAGCACGGTACGGAGGTGTTCCTGGACCGAAGCGAGCTGCGCGAGAAGCTCCGGGGCTTCCTGGCCGATCCGGAGCAGACGGTGTTCGTCGTCGACGGGCCCGAGGACAGCGGCCGCTCCTACACGTACGAGCTGATCCGCCATCTCGGCCAGCACTGCGACTTCCACCCGGTCCGGGTCACGCTCTCCCGGACGTCCACGGCGGCGCGGCTGCTGGAGCGGCTCTCGGCCTTCGTGGCGGGCCCGGAGGGCGACCGGGTCCCGCTGGACCCCACGCGGTTGAACGATCCACTGCCCTGCTTCGAGGACGCCGCACACCGGATCGTCGCCCGGGCGACCGCCGCCGAGGACCGCTTCTGGCTGGTCCTCGACGACTGCGACCGGCTCGACCCGCACTCGGACGTGTGGGACTGCATCGGCGTCCTCGCGCGGGCGATCTACGAGCACACCCCGGTCCGCGCCGAGACCGTGCCCCGCCTCGTCCTGCTCGGCTACGCGAAGACCATGCGCCAACTCCCGTACGAGATCCGCAAGAACGAGTGCCGGGACACGAGCCGTCCCGCCGACGAGAACGATCTGCGGTCGTTCTTCCGGGAGTTCTTCACCGACACCGTCCCCGCCGGGCAGGAGGAGACCGTCCGCGCGCTCACGGAGACGGCCGTGGCCGAGGTGCTGCGGGCCGTCGAGTCGTCCTCGACGGAGGACGGTCGCATGCGGCGGCTGTGCACGGCCGTGGAGGAGGTCGTACGGCTCCACCGGGCGCTCCCGCCGACGTCGCCGCCGCCGGGCGAGGCCGGTCACGTGCTGCGGGACGCGCTGCGCACCGGTCTCGCCGCCCCCGCCGCCGCGCTGCCCGGTCTGCGCAGGGCCTACCGCGAGGCCGCCTGCCTGCTCCGGGAGTTCGACCCCGCGCGGCTCCGGCTCGCCGACGAGGAGCAGGCCACCGGGCGGGCCGTCCTGGAGCTCGTCGACGACTGCACGGCCCTGCCGGCGCCCGTAGGGTGTCTGGTCGATCAGGCCGGATCAGGGAGCGGCGTCCGGTGCCTGGGGTACCCCCAGGACCGAGGGGACGGATCGCAAGGCGGAGGAGGGAGTCATGGCGGAGCCATGCCGGCCGACGACGACGCGGCGAGGCGCGGTGCCAGACGCCGCGAGCCCGGCCCGATCGACCAGACGCCCCCCGGCACCACCGTGTGGACGCTCAAGCCCGAGATCCGCGACGCGGCGCTGGCCGGCCTCGCGGGCCCCGGCGCCGCCCTGCGCGCCCTGCGGGCCAACATCGGCCTGCGGCCCGAGGGCCCCGGCCCCGAGCGCACGGCCCTCGCCCTGCTGACGGGCGCGGGCCTGCCGCCGACCGGGACGGAGCCGGCGGACCCGGGCGCCGGCTCCCACGACGAGGTCGAGGCGCTCTCCGACGCGCTGCAGGCCACGCTCTGGCTGAGCCGGGTCCCGGGCGTGACCGGACTGCCCGAGGTCGACGAGGTGCAGCACCGCCTGGAGCGGGCCCGGCTCCTCCAGCCGATGCGCCGGCTCGTCCGGGGGACCTTCCACGACCGCACCGCCGAACTCGACGCCCTGCACGCCTATCTCGCGCTGCCCGAGGAGCCGGCGGAGCCGCCCGTCCTCCTGCACGGTGTCGGCGGCATCGGCAAGAGCACCCTGCTCGCCAAGTTCCTCGTCGACGCGCTCGCCGCCGCGGGCCCCGCCGGATTCCCCTTCGCCCACATCGACTTCGCGCGCCCGACGCTCTCCGTCCACGAACCCGCCACCGTGATCGCCGAGATGGCCCGGCAGCTGGGCGTCCACCATCCGGCCCACCGCGCGGCCTTCGAGGAGCTCGCCGACGAGTGCGAGCGGACGGCGGCGCTCCAGCGCGGCGAGCGCAACGAGCTCGACGAGCTCCACCGGCTGGCCGGCACCCGGGCGACGCTCGGCCGCGACTACTCGTCCGACTTCCACGCCCGGGCCAGCGCCCGCGAGCAGGAGCTCGCCCACCGGGTCGCCTCCCTGGTCGCCGAGGCCGTCCGGCCGGCGCCGGGCGAGGCGCCGCCACCGCTGGTCGTGGTCGTCGACTCCTTCGAGGAGGCCCAGTACCGGGGCTCGCCCGTCATCGCCCGCATGTGGGCCGTCTGGACGGCCCTGCGGGCGGCCTACTCCCGGCTCCGGTTCATCGTCTCCGGGCGCGCGCCGATCGACCATCCGGCCCGGGTCCTGACCCCGCGCACGATGGAGCTGACCGAGCTGGACCACGAGGCCTCCGTGGACCTGCTGATGTCCTCCGGGGTGACCGACGAGCCGCTCGCCGAGGACCTCGTCGACCGGATCGGCGGCCATCCGCTGAGCCTCAAGCTCGCGGCGCGGACGGCGGTCGCCCTGGGCGCCGACTCCCCCTCGCTCGGCGAGCTGCTGCGCAGACTGCCCTCCCGGCGCCGCCACTTCGACCGCCAGGTCGACCAGATGCTCATCCAGGGCACGCTGTACGACCGGCTGCTCAAGCACATCGCGGAGGACGACGTCCGGGTCCTCGTGCAGGCGGGTCTGGCCCTCCGCTTCATCACCCCCGACCTGGTCCGGGAGGTCCTCGCGAAGCCGGCGGGGCTCGTGGTCGAGAGCGCCGGGGAGGCCCGCAGGCTCTACGGGCTGCTCACCTCCCGGGCGGACCTGATGGAGTCGGCGGGACCGGGGGCCATCCGGCACCGGACCGATCTGCGGGCGATCATGCTGCGCCTGTCGGACAGCGCGCGGACCGATCTGATGCGGGCGGTGGACCGGAGGGCCGTCGCGTACTACGCGGCCCGCGAGGGGCCCCGGGAGCGCGCCGAGGAGATCTACCACCGGCTCCGGCTGGGCGAGAACCCCCGTACGGTGGAGGCCCGTTGGGAGCCGGGCGTGGCGCCCTACCTGGGCGGCTCGGCGTACCGGGAGATGGCGCGCCGCTCGGCGGCGTTCCTCCTCGGCCGGATCGGCGGTCACGTGCCGGACCAGATCATGACCGAGGCCGACCAGGAGGACTGGGAGCGGATCGCGGCGCGCGAGGTGGAGGACCTGCTCACCCAGGGATACGTGGAGGCCGCGGGCCAGCGGCTCTCGGAGCGGCGGCCGTGGACGCCGTGCAGCAGGCTGCACGCGCTGCTCGCCGAGACGCTCGCCCGCTCGGGGCGGACGGCTCAGGCGCGCGAGGGCGCCGAGCGGGCCGTGGACCGGGCGGAGGAGGCGGGGTGTGCGGAGACCCAGCTCGAACTGCTCCAGCTGTCGGCCCGGCTCGCCCAGGACTCGGGCGACTTCGCGGAGGCGGACCGTGACCTCCAGGAGGCGGAGGAGATCGCCGCGGGCCTCGGGCTGCGCCACGAGTCGCTGGGGGTGCTGGTCGCCCGGTCGCGCCTCGCGGAGCTCGCGGACGTCGACGCCGCCCCGGCGGAGGAGCGCCTGGCCCGGACGCTGCGCGGGATGCCGGACGCGGACCTGGCCCGGCAGCCCTCCCTGGCCCGTACGGCGGCGGCCGCGGCGTACCGGGCGGATCCCCGGCTCCTGGAGCACACGCTGCGGCTGGTGGGGCTCCCGGCGGACGAGGAGGCGGTGGTGACCGAGCTGGCCCGCTGGATCGACGCCACCCTCACCGACGAGCCCGGCCTGCGCGGGCCGCTGACCCGCATCCTGGAGTCCGCCGCCGGGGCCGAGACCTTCCTCGACGAGGACCGTCCGGATCTGGAAGGCATCGAGCGGGCCCTGCGGGAGGCGCGGGGGCGCGGCACCCTGGACAGCGTCGCCCGGCAGGCGCTCGCCCTCCGGGACGGCAGCGGGGCCCTGCTGCTCGGAGTGGCCTCCGCGATGGGCGCGGGCCCGCCCCGGCCGCAACCGTCTCCGCTTCCGCCTCCGCCCGGAGCGGACGTCGACGGACACGGCGCGGGGCGGGGGCCGGGACCGCGCTTCCGGCTGGGAGACACCGGTCCGCGCCCCGACCGGGAAGCCATTGGCCAGTCGCCCCGCCCCGACCGGGAAGCCACCGGCCAGTCGCCCCGCCCCGACCAAGGAGCCACCGGCCGGTGGAGCCGCCCACTCCAAGGAGCCCCCGGCCGGTGGGCGCGGCCCCGCCGGGGAGGCGCCGGCCTGTGGACCCGGCCGCCGCCGAACGCCGCCGGGGCCGCGCTCCGGAAGGTGCCGTTCCTGCCGCAGGCGCAGCTGGTCCGGGTCCGCAACGCCGCCCTGGAGGCGGGGCTCGCCGACCGGGCCCTGCGCCCGACGCTGCTCAAGGGCATCCCGGGCTACTTCACGGCCACGCTCGAACCGCTGGAGGACCCCCGGGAGCAGGCGCACGCCGACCTCGACGCGATGAACCAGGTCGAGCGGCTCCTCGACGGGCTGGTGCCGCTGGAGATCTGGCTGCACAACGCGATCGAGCAGACCCACGAGCCGGGCCCGCGCGCCGTGCTCCAGGGCGCCCTGGACGCCGTGGCCCGCGCGATCACCGGCGAGGCGGAGCTCCCGGCGGAGATGATGCCCGGGGAGATGAAGGAGGAGATCGTCCTCCAGGACGACACGGTGCCGTACGGGTTCCTGCACGGCGGCATCCGGGCCGGTGCCTCCGTCGCGCTGCTGCGGATCCCGCCGTACGAGTCGGGTGCGCCGCTCCTTCCCTCGTATCCGCACGGCGGCACCGGCTGGATGATCGCCCCCGGGCTTCTGATCACCAACCACCACGTGGTGATGGCCCGTTCGTGGGAGTCGGGCGTCCGGCCGTACGTGAGCGACGAGGACCTGCGGCTCCAGGCGCTGATGTCGCGCTCCCGCTTCGACTTCGTCGAGGACGCGGCGAGCGCGCCGGAGGCGACGGCCGGCGAGCTCGCGGCCTGGGACGCGGCGCTCGACTACGCGATCGTGCGGCTCTCCGCCGGCCAGGAGGAGCGGCCGACGCTCCGGATCGCCACCCGGCCGCTGCTCGTCCGGGAGCGGCAGCGCGTCCCGGTCAACATCATCCAGCACCCGGGCGGGCTCCCGAAGCGGGTCGCGCTGCGCAACAACCTGGTCTACCGGGCGGACGAGCACGACATCCTGTACTTCACCGACACCCGGGGCGGTTCCTCCGGCTCCCCGGTCTGCCTCGACGACTGGACGGTCGTGGGGCTGCACCGGGGGACGCGGAAGGTGGACGAGGTCGAGTTCCAGGGCGCCCGGACGCGGTTCGTGAACGTGGGCACCCAGATGAGCGGCATCCTGACCCATCTGCGGGAGTCCCGGCCCGAGTTGTACGGGGAGATCATGGCGGCCCAGTCGGGGCGGCCCGTCCGGGGGGAAGCGAACGCGAAGCCGAGGTGAGCGACCATGCCGAACGGATCACGGAGCGTGTCGCCGGTGGCGACCGGTGCCGAGCGGATCTTCGGTGATCTGCGGGAGGTGGCCGCGCGGGTGCGCGCGGAACTGGAGGCGGAGATCGCCGAGGCCGCGCTCGAACTGCCCGCCGGCGCGGCGCCGGCGGCCGAGATCTCCCGCTTCGCCCGTGACGAGCGGGCCCGCGTCCTGGAGGCGGGGGTCAGCGGTCTGGAGAAGCTGGCCGGGCACCGCGAGGACGAGCTCGACGAGGGCGAGGCCTTCGGTGTGGAGGCGATCGTCCTCCTGGAGGGCCGGCCCGCGATCCTGGTCCAGCGCCAGGACTTCGCCCCGCAGCACGACGAGTGGTCGGTGCTCGAACCGCAGCGGCCCGCGATCCGGGAGTCGCTCGCGCGGGTCGGCCGGGTCGAGGTCACCGGGCATCCCAGCCTGGACTGGATCGGCACGGCGTTCCTGGTCGGCCCGCGCACGGTGATGACGAACCGTCATGTGGCGGTGGAGTTCAGCCGCTTCGAGGACGAGCGCTGGATGCTGGAGTTCGGCATGTCGGCGCGGGTCGACCCGGCGGAGGAGCTGCCCGTCGAGGGCGGGCCGCCCGGGGCCTCGGTGCCGTACGAGATCACCGACGTCATCGGCGTCCACCCCGACGTCGACATGGCCCTGCTCCGCGTCGAGCCCTCGACGGAGGACGGTCTGCCGACGCCGCTCGCGGTCGCGGCGGACGGGCCGGCGGACCTGCCGGGCCGCCCGGTGTACGTGATCGGCTACCCGGCCTGGGACGGCCGGCGCAACGAGCCCGAGTCGATGCGCCGGATCTTCATGGACGTCTACAACGTGAAGCGGCTCCAGCCGGGCGCGGCCACCGAGTTCACCCCGGGCGGCCTGGTGATGAAGCACGACTGCTCGACGCTCGGCGGCAACAGCGGCTCCCCGGTGTTCGACCTCGCCGACCACCGGGTCCTCGGGCTGCACTTCGGCGGCCGCTACCGCACGGGCAACTTCGCCGTCCCGCTCTGGGAGCTGGTGGAGGACCCGCTGCTCGACAAGGCGGAGGTCAACTGGGTCTGAGCGGCCCCTACTCGGCGAGGGCCACGGCGTACGCCCCGCGGGCGGTGGTCCCGTCGGGGAGGCGCCACTCGGCCGTGACCCCGCCGCGGCCCGGTGCGCCGTCCGCGCCGGGGCGCAGGACGCGCCGCAGCCGGAGCGTCAGCGGCGCGGCCGCGTCGGCCTCCCGCACCTCCACGTCGGTGCGGTCGGGGCCTTCCGTGACCCGTACGAGCTCCGCGCCGGGGCCGGCGGGGGCGAGCGAGGCGGAGACGGTGGGGTCGGTCGTGTCGTCGACGGACTGGTGCTGCGCCTCGGCCCGGCCGGCGAGCAGGGCGTACAACTGGGCGACGAGCACCGGGTCGTGGGCGCCGTCGTAGATCCAGCGCGTGCCGAGGACGCCGTGTTCGGAGGTGCCGATGAGGGCGTGCTCGGCGCCCTCCAGGGGTGCGCCCCGGTAGGTCATCGGGACCAGGTAGGCGATCGCGTCCGGTCCGGAGCCGTCGGTGACGGCCATGAACTCGATGCCCACCTCGCCGGCGGGGTCGTCCAGCCGGAAGCCGCCCGCCTTGGCCGGCCGCGGCTCCTCGGCTCCACCGGCGTACCAGGCGCGGGTGGGCAGCCAGGAGGCGAGCAGTTCCAGCTTGGTGGGCTGCATCGTGGTGTGGTGGATGACGGCCATCGTGCGTTTCTCCCTCTCGACCCGGGGCCAGAGCACCGCAACCTAACAGACGGACCGGGTCGCGATGCGGGGGCGTCCACGACGGCCTAGCCTGGGAGTGGAGTGTTGTCCCCGGCCGGCAGGAGGCCCGCCGTGAGGTACTCGCACACCGGGAACCGACGCGTCTGCGCGACCTTCGCGGCCCTGGGGATCCTCGTCGTCCCCGTGGGCGCGGGCTCGGCCCTCGCGGCCGAACCACCCGACCCCGTCGCCCTGGTGGCGGCCCCGTCCCCCTCGGCGGACGCGGGCTTCCCGGAACTCACCCCGGCCGTCGCCGCCCGCCTGGACCGGGCGGTCCAGGACGTGATGAAGGAGACGGGCGTCCCGGGCGTCACCGTCGGCCTCTCGGCGCCCGGCAAGGGTACGTACATCCGCTCCTTCGGGATCGCCGACAAGGCCACCGGGCAGCCCATGAACCCAGGGCTCTACATGCGGATCGGCAGCGAGACCAAGACCTTCACCGTGACCGCCCTGCTCGAACTGGTCGACCGGGGCAAGGTGAGCGTGGACGACCCGATCTCGAAGTACGTCGACGGCGTGCCGAACGGCGACAAGATCACCCTGCGCAACCTGGCGTCCATGCGCAGCGGTCTCTTCAACTACTCGGCGGACGAGGGCTTCTACAAGGCGCTCACGTCGAACCCCGACCGGCCCTTCACCCCGCAGGAGCTGCTCGCCTACTCGTTCAAGCACCCGATCCAGTTCCAGCCGGGCGCCGAGTTCGACTACTGCAACACGAACCTGATCCTGCTCGGGCTCGTCGTCGAGAAGGTCAGCGGGACACCGCTGCACGAGTTCATCCAGAAGAACGTCCTCGACCCCGCGGGCCTGCGCCACACGGTCTTCCCGACGGACGCCGCGTTCCCGAGCCCGCACGCCCACGGCTACACCGAGCAGACCGCCTCGGGGAAGCTGGAGGACTCCACCGACTGGAACCCCTCCTGGGGCTGGGCGGCCGGTGCGATGATCTCGGACCTCCAGGACCTGCGCACCTGGGCCCGTGTGGTGGCGACCGGGACCCTGCTGACCCCGAAGACGCAGGCCGAGCGGCTGAAGACGTACCCCTCGGGCGTCCCCGGCGCGGGCTACGGCCTCGGCATCTTCAACATTCAGGGCTGGATCGGTCACAACGGCTCCCTGCCGGGTTACGAGTCGCTCACGCTCTACCTTCCGGAGGCCAAGGCCACGCTGGTCGTCCTTCTCAACACGGACGTCCTGCACGACAACAACGAGCCCAGCACGCTCTTCGGCCAGGCCATCACCCGCATCGTGACCCCGGGCCACGTCTTCGACATCCCGGTGACGGAACCCAAGCCGAGTCCGAGCGGAAGCTGACGCGCGTCCCGCCCGGCCCCGCGACCACCTGCCTGTTAATCTCCTCTTTGTCCTGAACAATCCCCCGGCAGTCGTCCGTGCCGCCGCAGAGTCGGGAGCAGCAGTGACCGGTGGACCCGAGCCCATCAGCGCCGTCGCCCGCGAGGATCTCGAGCGCGAGCTCGCCGAGCTCCGCACCGAACGCGAGGCCGTCGCCGCCACCCTGCGGGGCGGTGGCGGCGACGAGGTCGGCGACCGGGCCGACCAAGCCGACGAGTTGCAGCGCGCCGACGACCTCGACCGCCTGGACGCCGACATCCAGGAGATCGAGGGGCGGCTCAAGGAGGCGTCCGTCGCGCCGGCTCCGTCCTCCGACGCGGTCGGTGTGGGCAGCAGCGTGACCGTGCGGTTCGAGGACGGCACCGAGTCGACCGTCCAGATCGGCGAGCTCGCGGACGCCCTGGACGCGACCCTGGTCACCGCCGACAGCCCGCTCGGCCGGGCCCTGCTCGGCCACAGCGCCGGCGACACCGTCACGTACGAGACACCCGAGGGCCGGGCGACCGCGGTCGTGCTCTCGCTCGGCTGACGGCGTGCCGGAAGCCGCCTCCCCCGGGCCCGGCCGTCAGGAGATCCGAGAAGCCGACCGCAAGGGCGGCCCGGGGCACACCGTCCTGGTGGCGCTGGCCCTCGCGGTTCCCGTCACCAAGCTGGCCTACACGGTCGGCGGCGGCGACGCCGTACGCGACGTGCTGGTCGGCATGGAGCCGGCGAACTGGCCGGACGTCCTCGTCGGCATGGTGATCACGGACCCGCTGCTCGGGTCCGTCCTCGCCGTCGTCGTCTCCCGGGTGGTCTTCGCCCTGTTCGCCGCGCGCGGGGCGGTCCCCCTCGGCGGCGGGACGGCGCGGGCCGTGCGGCGGGCGGCGCTCACGCTCGTCAACCCGATCGCCGTCGGGATCATCGACGCCTGTTTCTTCGGGCCGTGGTGGGGGCTCGCCACCGGGCTCGCCGCCTTCGCGCTGCGCCAGGGCGTGGTCGTGGAGTACCGCACGGGACGACGCCGCCCGCACCACCGGCACGAGCAGGACCGGGCCGGGCACGTCGATCCCGGCTACCGGCCGCCCTCCTGGCTGCGCAGGGCCGCCGGTGTGGAGCAGTGGGTGGCGCTGGCCCTGACGGTGTTCGTGCTGCCGTTCCTGGCGTTCGTGTCGGCGCTCGACGGGCAGGCGTGGACGTCCGTCGTCGAGTGCCGGGTGACGGAGGGCGCGCGGACCGGGAGCGGCCGTCTGATCGAGCTGAGCCGCGAGGGCGACGGCGTGGTCGGCTGGAACCTGGACTCCGGGCAGATCTCCAACGGCCTCGGCTGCACGAGCGAGGAGAGCCGCTACGTGCGCGAGCCGTGGTGGCGTCGCTGACGGCCGCGCCGGTCAGCCCGTGACGATCCCGGTGACGAGGTTGATGGTGGTGGCCAGGATGCTCGCCCCGAAGACGTACGAGAGCAGGCAGTGCCGCAGGACGATCGACCGGACCGTGGGGCTGGAGACGTTCGTGTCGGAGACCTGGTAGGTCATGCCGAGGTTGAAGCTGAAGTACAGGAAGTCGCTGTACTTCGGCGGGGCCGGGGAGTTGAAGTCGATCCCGCCGCCGGGTTTCAGGGCGTAGTAGAGGTACGCGTACCGGGTGGCGTACATGAGGTGGAGCGCCGCCCAGGCCATGAAGACGCCGCAGAGCGCCGTCGCGGCCGCCGCGTGGCTCAGGTCGGTGCGGCCGACCAGGAGCAGCACGACGATGCCGACGAGCCCGCACAGGGAGGTCGCGACCACGACGAGTTCCTCGACGACGGGCCGGAACTCCTCGCGCCGGACGTTGTGGTGCGTCGTGGCGGCGTCCATGGGCCACAGGACGATCCAGCCGATGACGACGAAGAGGGTCTCGGCCGCGGCGATGCCGGCGAGGACGCCCAGCGGGGTGTGGGTCAGGGCGGCGACGGCCGCGCCGGCCGCCGCCCCGGCGAGCGCCGAGACGGCGAGCCGGGGTACGGCGCCGAGGAGCCGTCGGTCCACGGCTCAGGGCTCCAGGACGACGACGGCCTCGTCCGTGTAGGCGAGGAAGGTCAGGGTCTCCTGGAGGTACAGCTCCACGCCGGTCGCGTCGTGCGCGGTGTAGCCGATCGCCACGTCCTGGCCGATGCGCAGCTCGAAGTCGCCGCCCCGGGTGGAGAGGACGAATCCGCCGTCGAGGGCGGGCGCCCAGATCGGGGAGCCGTCGAGCATCCGGGCGAGGTGGGCCGCGATCGGGTAGCCGTGGTCGGAGGTCTCGCTGACCGCCCGGTACTGGTCGGCGCCGAGCAGCAGGGCGTACGGTCCGTCGACGCCGGCGAGCCGCAGGGCGGTGAGGGCCCGGCTGACCGCGTCGGGGTAGTCGCGGGGCTCGGTCGGCAGCCGCAGCACCGCGTTGGAGCTGCGGCGCCGCAGCCCTTCGACGCCCGCGGTCTCGTACCCCTCGAAGACCATGCGGTCCTCGATGAGCGCCAGGGCGCGGGCCGCGTCCTTGACGGGCTGCCAGTCGGAGTCCCTGGAGCCGCGCTCGACGTCGTCGACGGCGGCCCGGGCGACGGTGAACGGCACGCGGACCTCGACGAGGGGCCGCACCACGCGCAGCCGTGCCGTGACGCCGGGCGCGGGCGCCGCCAGGTCGGAGAGGTGGCCCGTGCCGACGGCCGAGAGTTCCGGTCCGGCCGGGTCGGGGACGTCGACGACGCGGCGGCCCGCGACGTTGCGGCGGAAGGTGCGGCGGGCCTCCTCCTCGATCTCGGCCCAGGCGGCCGCGGTGATCGGGGCGAGTTCGCGGTGGAGGTTGCTGGTGGACTCGGGGGGCGTCATGGGGCGAGGGCTCCTTTCAGGCTGCCGATGCCCAGGGTCTCTCCGGGGGCCGCGGCGGCCGGCGGGGCGGGGAGGTCGTCGAGGAGGTCGGCGCTCGGCACGAAGAAGAGGCCGCCGGTCACGGCCCGGGAGAAGTCGAGGATGCGGTCCGTGGTGCCGGGGGGATCGCCGAGGAACATGTTGCGGAGCATCCGCTCGGTCACGGCGGGCGTGCGCGCGTAGCCGATGAAGTAGGTGCCGAACTCGCCGGTGCCGATCTGGCCGAACGGCATGTTGGCGCGGAAGATCTGCTGCTGGACGCCGTCCTCGTCGGTGATCGTGTTCAGCGTGACGTGCGAGTCGGCGGGCTTGGCGTCGTCGGACAGTTCGATGTTGGAGCCCTTGGCGCGCCCGATGACGTGCTCCTGCTGCTCGACGGTGAGCGCGTCCCAGGCCGCCATGTCGTGCACGTACTTCTGGACCGTCACATAGCTGCCGCCCCGGAAGTCCGGGTCCTCGTCGCCGATGTGGACGGCGTCGGCGGCCGTCGTGCCCTCGGGGTTCTCGCTGCCGTCGACGAAGCCGAGCAGGTCGCGGTCGTCGAAGTACGCGAAGCCGTGCACCTCGTCGACGACGGTCACGGCGGCGCCCAGGGCGGCCACGATGTGCCTGGCCAGTTCGAAGCAGAGGTCCAGGCGCCGGGCACGCAGGTGGAAGAGCAGGTCACCGGGGGTGGCCGGGGCGCGGTGGCGGGGGCCCCGCAGGGCCGGAAAGGGGTGCAGCTCCCGGGGGCGGGGACCCCCGACGAGCCGGTCCCATCCCTCGGATCCGATGCCGGCGACGCAGGTGAGGTACGAGTCGGGGGCGCGGAACGCCACCGAACGGGTCAGTCCCGTCAGGTCCTGGAGCGTCTCCCGCACCGCGGCCTCACCGCCCGGGTCGACGGTGGCCACCAGGAAGACGGCCGCCTGCGAGGGCGGGGCTACGACGCGCTGGGGTACGACCATGGCGCTCCCACGAGAGATCGACGAAAGCGGAGGAAAGGGACAGCGTCAGCGTAGGTGCGCATGATCCGGTACGCAGCCCGGCGCGGCCCCCTCCGGCGATGGGGTGGCAGGGGCCGGGCGGCGGGCTTAGCCTGCCCCAAGGGGTCCTTTTGTCCCATCATGCCCATGCGTCCGCAGGGCGAGAGGGTGAAGCGCCTTGAGCACCGACCAGGACGAGACCGCCGCCCAGGACGAGCGGGAACCCCTCGGACCCCGGGTGGGACCGCCCCCCGAGCGCGACCCCGAATTCCGTCCGTACCACCACCCGGCCGCCGGCTGGGGCGCCGCGAAGAGCGTGACGAGCTTCCTCGTGCGCGAGGGCGCGCTGGTCGACGGTCCGCGCGCGATCATGAAGATGAACCACGAGAACACCGGCTTCGACTGTCCCGGTTGCGCCTGGCCCGACGACACCAAGGGCCTCCACCTGGACATCTGCGAGAACGGCATCAAGCACGTCACCTGGGAGATGACCCGCAAGCGGGTGGGGCGCGAGTTCTTCGCCGCCCACTCGGTGACCGAGCTCGCCGGGTGGAGCGACTACGACCTGGAGAACCAGGGCCGCCTCACCGAGCCGATGGTCTACGACCCCGGGTCGGACCACTACGTCCCGATCAGCTGGAAGGACGCCTTCGAGCTCGTCGGCCGCACCCTGCGCGGCCTCGACGACCCGAACCGGGCCACGTACTACACCTCGGGCCGGCTCGGCAACGAGGCCACCTTCCTCTACCAGCTGATGGCCCGCGAACTGGGCACCAACAACCTGCCCGACTGCTCCAACATGTGCCACGAGGCCAGCGGCCGGGCGATGCAGGCCGCCCTGGGCACCGGCAAGGGCACCGTCGACCTCGAGGACTGGCAGACCGCCGACGCGCTCTTCATCTTCGGCGTCAACGCCGCCTCGAACGCGCCCCGGATGCTCACCGCCCTCGCCGAGGCGTACCACCGCGGCGCGCAGATCGTGCACGTCAACCCGCTCGTCGAGGCCGCCGCCACCCGCACCATCGTCCCGCACGACTTCACGGACATGGCGCTCTTCAAGACGACGAGGACCAGCACGCTCAACCTCCAGCCGCGCATCGGCGGCGACATGGCGCTGCTGCGCGGCATGGCCAAGGCGATCCTGGAGCAGTCGTCGACCGACCCGAAGGCCCTGGACCGGGAGTTCATCGAGCGGCACACCTCCGGCTTCGAGGAGTACCGCGCCCTGTGCGAGGCCACGCCGTGGGAGGAGCTCGAACGGCAGTCCGGGCTGAGCCGCGCCGACATCCTGAAGGCGGCGCGCGTGTACGGCGACGCCGACCGCTCCATCGTCAGCTGGTGCCTCGGCATCACCCAGCACGAGCACGGCGTCGACACCGTGCGGGAGATCGTCAACCTGCTGCTGCTCCGCGGCAACCTCGGCCGGGAGGGCGCCGGCCCCTCCCCCGTGCGCGGCCACAGCAACGTCCAGGGCAACCGCACCTGCGGCATCGACCACCACCCGAGCGCGGAGTTCCTGGACCGGCTCGCCGAGGTCTGCGAGATCGAGCCGCCCCGGGCGCACGGCAAGGACACCGTCGCGAGCATCAAGGCGATGCACGACGGCGAGATCACCGTCTTCGTCGGCATGGGCGGCAACTTCGCGCTCGCCGCCCCCGACACCCCGTACACCTACGAGGCGCTGCGCAAGTGCGAGCTGACCGTCCAGGTCAGCACCAAGCTGAACCGCAGCCACATCGTGCACGGCCGCCGGGCCCTCATCCTGCCCTGCCTCGGCCGGACCGAGAAGGACCACCAGCGCAAGGGCGTGCAGAGCACCTCGGTCGAGGACTCGATGAGCATGGTGCACCTGTCCGTCGGGATGAAGCGGCCCGCCTCGCCGCACCTGCTCTCCGAGCCGGCCATCATCGCGGGCATGGCCCGCGCCGCGCTGCCCGACAGCGCCACGCCCTGGGAGTGGTACGTCGAGGACTACGACCGCATCCGGGACACCATGGCCCGGGCACTCGACGGCTTCGAGGACTTCAACCGGCGCGTGCGCCTGCCGCTCGGCTTCCGCATCAAGCAGCCCGCGCGCGAGCTGGTCTTCCTCACCCCGTCCGGGCGCGCCGAGTTCTCCAGCGCCGAACTGCCCGACGTGGTGCCCGCGCCCGGCACCCTGGCGCTCGGCACCATGCGCTCCCACGACCAGTGGAACACCACGATCTACTCCGACAACGACCGCTACCGGGGCATCAAGAACCTCCGCACGCTGGTCTTCATGAACCGGGCGGACATGCGCGAGCGCGGGATCGCCGACATGGCCCCCGTCGACATCACGAGCACCGCCAAGGACGGCAGCCGGCGGCACCTGAAGGGCTACCTCGCCGTCCCGTACGACATCCCGCGCGGCTGCGCGGCCGGCTACATGCCGGAGATGAACGTGCTGTGCGCCCTGGGCGACTACAGCACCCAGAGCGACCAGCCGATCATGAAGCACGTCAAGGTGACGATCGAGACCGCTTCCTGACGTCCGGTCACCCCTGGCGGACCAGCCGGTCCAGGAGGAGGTACGCGCGCCGCTCGGCGGCGGCGAGTTCGGTGGGGTCGATCTCGGCCGGCCACAGCTCGCCCGCCGCGGCGTCGTCGGCCTCCCGCAGCTCCACCGCGGCCGCCGCGAGCCGCGTCTGCACGAGCGGGAACGACCGCACGGCTCCTTCCCTCAGGGCCCGTTCGGCCCGCTCCGACGCCGCCGTGCAGGCGGCGAGCGCGCGCTCCGCCCGTACCGCCGCCCGGTCGTGGACCACGATCAGCGCGCAGCCGAGCGCGACGCCGACCCCGAGCACGCTGCTCAGCGCCCGGTCCTGCACGAGGGCCCCGGCCGGTGCGGGCGCGGCCAGATCGGTCAGGAGCAGTGCCAGCGGGGTGAGGAAGACGACGCCGAGGCCGTAGTTGCGGGCGACGACGTACTCCAGGAGGAACTCGAAGAGCACGATCACCAGGACGAGCACCACGGGCCCGGGGCCCAGGGCGAGGACGCCGAGGGCGAGCAGCAGGCCCGCGATCGTGCCGAGGGTGCGCTGGACGGCCCGCTGGGCCGCCGTCCGCACGTTGACCGAGTGGAGGACGGCGGCGGCGGAGATCGCCGCCCAGTAGCCGTGCCCGAGGCCCAGGAGGAAGGCCGCCCCGCCCGCGAGACCGGTGCCGAGGACCATCCGCAGGGCCGGCACGAGGAGGACCGCCGCGCGACCGTGGGCCGGTCCCGTCACCAGGGCGGCGGCGCGGAGTTCGGTGGCACGCAGGGTGGTCGGATCGACCGGCACCGGACCCGGTCTCGGTCCCGGTCCGGGGCTGGGGCCGGGCCGGGCGGGCATGCCGGCCTGGGCGATCAGGACGGGGAGCGTCAGCTCGGGCAGGAGCCGCGGGGCCCGCCGGCGGCTGACGAGCACCTTGCCCTGGCGGCGCAGGGCGCGGGCCAGACCGGCCGGGTCGTTCGGCGGGCGACGGGCGGACCCGACGAGCAGCGACCAGGACAGATCGGCGAGGCGCACGCAGGTGTCGCCCCGGCCGTGCCACTCGGCGCCCGACGGAGGCAGGACGCCGAGCGTGCGGTACGCCTGGAGGACGGCGGCGGTCGCCCGGTGCCGTACGGGCCCGGTCGCGCCGCCCGTCTCCCACAGGTCCGCGAGCTCGCGGAGGGCGGCGGCGACGGCGAGCCGCTGCGGACGGTCCGGGTGCACGAGGAGGCCCGCCACGGCGAGCGCCCAGGCGACGGCCGCTCCGCACGCGGCCAGGCCGGCCCGGGGCAGGACGTCGGCGGGGGACGAGGCGCCGTTGGCGGCGACCGCGAAGGAGAACAGCAGCAGCACCGCGCCGAGACCGCTCAGCCGGGCCGCGTCGCAGGCGAACTTCGCGAGACCGGCGACCAGGGCCGTGGCCGCGACCGTCACCGCGGCGCCCGCTCCCCCGTCCCGGGGCTGGGCCCAGGCCGCGAGCGCCGCGCCGCAGCCGACGCACGCGGTCATCGCCACGGCGACGACGGCGAGCACCCGGGCGCGGCGCGCGTAGGGCAGGTTGCGGCCGAAGGTGGTGGTGAAGGACCCCAGCATCGCGTAGACCGCCTGGTCGGCCCGTCCCGCCAGCGCCATCGGCAGCGCGGGCAGCGCCATGGCGAGCGCGGCGCGCAGGGCGAAGGACAGGGCGCCGTCCACGCTCTGCAGGGCGAGCGCGCCCCTCGGGGAGAGCGCGCGCCCCAGACGGGCGGCGGCGCGCCTCGGTCCGCCCGACGGGCGCCGGCGACAGGAATTCATGACCCGATCACCCTCGGCGAATTCCCTTCGCAAGTCAAAGAGGCATTTCCGATGACGTCATCCGCATCGCTTGTCCGAGCCGGTCCGAGCTGGTCAGAACTGGTCCGCGGTAAGAAAAGGCGAGCGATAGGCCGCACCTATCAGCTCATCGAAAACTTCTCTTTGACTTCGCTCCGGAACGGGTCGAATCTGCTCTGCGGCGAGAATCCGGTATGCGCGAGGAAATGAGGCGGACCAGAGCATGAGCGGCATCGAGGACCCGGTCGACGACCTGAAGGTCACCCCGCCGAAGACCTGGGCGACGGGGCTGCCCGCCGTGACGCACGCGCTGGAGTACTCCCTGAGCCAGACGTCCCCGCGGCGCACCGCGCTGACGCTGCTGAACATCAACCAGCCGAAGGGCATCGACTGCCCGGGCTGCGCCTGGCCGGAGCCGGCGCCGGGCGAGCGGCACCGGAACGAGTACTGCGAGAACGGCGCCAAGCACATCAACGACGAGGCCACCTCACGGCGCGTCACGAGGGACTTCTTCCGCGAGCACTCGATCGCGGAGCTCGACGGCATGTCCGACTACTGGCTGAACCAGCAGGGCCGGCTCACGGAGCCGATGGTGAAGCGGCCCGGCGCGACGCACTACGAGCCGATCGGCTGGGACGAGGCGCTCGGTCTGCTCGCCGACGAGCTCAAGGCGCTCGACTCCCCCGACGAGGCCCTCTTCTACGTCTCCGGCCGGCTGAACAACGAGGCCGCCTTCCTCCTCCAGCTCTTCGCGCGCGCGTACGGCACGAACAACCTGCCGGACTGCTCCAACATGTGCCACGAGTCGAGCGGTTCCGCGCTGTCTCAGACGCTGGGCATCGGCAAGGGCAGCGTCTCCCTGGACGACATCCACCACTCCGACCTGGTCTTCGTCGTGGGGCAGAACCCGGGCACCAACCACCCCCGGATGCTGTCGGCCCTGGAGGAGACCAAGCGCAACGGCGGGCAGGTCGTGGCCGTGAACACGCTGCCCGAGGCGGGGCTCATGCGCTTCAAGCACCCGCAGAAGGCGCGCGGGATCATCGGCCGCGGCACCCCGATCGCCGACCAGTTCCTGCACATCCGCGCCGGCGGCGACCTCGCCCTCTTCCAGGCCCTGAACCGGCTGCTCCTGGAGGCCGAGGACGCCGCTCCGGGCACCGTCCTCGACCGCGGCTTCATCGAGCGGAACACGACCGGTTTCGCCGACTTCGCCGAGCACGCGCGGCAGGTCTCCTGGGAGGACGTCCTGAGGGCGACCGGGCTGTCCCGGGAGGAGATCCAGGAGGTCTTCGAGCGGGTCCTGCGCAGCGAGCGGATCATCGTGTGCTGGGCGATGGGCCTCACCCAGCACAAGCACGGCGTCCCCACGATCCGCGAGGTCGTCAACTTCCTCCTCGCGCGCGGCAACATCGGCGGGCCCGGGGCCGGGGTGTGCCCGGTGCGCGGCCACAGCAACGTGCAGGGCGACCGCACGATGGGCGTGTGGGAGCGGATGCCGCAGGGCTTCCTCGACGCCCTGGGGCGGGAGTTCGGCTTCACGCCGTCCGCCCGTCACGGTCTGGACGCGGTGAACGGCATCCGCGCCATGCACGAGGGGCGCGCGAAGGCCTTCCTGGGCGTCGCCGGCAATTTCGTCCGGGCCACCCCCGACAGCGCGGTCACGGAGGAGGCGATGCGGCGGTGCCGGCTCACCGCGCACGTCTCCACCAAGCTCAACCGCTCCCACACCGTCTGCGGCGAGACCGCCCTCATCCTGCCCACGCTGGGCCGCAGCGACCGGGATGTGCAGGGCGGTGTCGAACAGTTCGTCACCGTCGAGGACTCCATGAGCGACGTCCACGCCTCCCGGGGCAAGCTGCCGCCCGCCTCCCCCGACCTGCTCAGCGAGGTCGCGATCGTCGCGCGTCTCGCCCGTCGGACCCTCGGTGACGAACCGGACGTCCCCTGGGAGGAGTTCGAGCGCGACTACGGCACCGTCCGGGACCGGATCTCCCGGGTCGTGCCCGGCTTCGAGGACTTCGACGCGCGCGTGGCCCGGCCGGGCGGCTTCCACCTGCCCAACCCGGTGAACCAGGGGGTCTTCCCCACCCCGAGCGGCAAGGCCGTCTTCACCCGCAACGTGTTCACGATGCCGCACGTCCCCGAGGGGCACCTGCTGCTGCAGACCCTCCGCTCGCACGACCAGTGGAACACCGTCTGGTACGCCCCGAACGACCGCTACCGCGGCATCCACGACGCCCGCCGGGTCGTCCTCGTCAACCCGGCCGACCTCGACGCCCTCGGCCTCGCCGACCGCGAGCTCGTGGACCTGGTGGGCGTCTGGCACGACGGGCGGGAGCGGCGCGCGGAGGGCTTCCGGGTGGTCGCGTACCCCGCGAGCCGGGGTTCCGCGGCGGCGTACTACCCCGAGACGAACGTGCTGGTTCCGCTGGACAGCGTCGCCGACATCAGCAACTGCCCGACGTCCAAGGGCGTCCTGATCCGCCTGGAGCCGGCCCGTACCCCCGAGGCGGAGAAGACGGGGAAGGCGGAGTCCACGAGGACCGCGCAGGCCGAGCGGACCGCGCGGGCCGGGAGGAGCCGAGCACGGGACGCGTGACCGTGCGCCGCCGTGTCCTGCGCCTGCGGGAGGGAGTCCCCTCCCACCGGCCGGACGCCCTGGCCGCCGAGGAGCCGATGGAGATCCGGTTCGGCGGGCGCCCGCCGACCGTGACGATGCGCACCCCGGGCGACGACTTCGACCTGGCGGCCGGTTTCCTGGTGAGCGAGGACGTGGTGCGCTCCGCCGGGGACGTGGCGGGGATCCGGTACTGCGCGGGTGCCACGTCCGACGGCGGCAACACGTACCACGTGGTCGACGTCGTCCTCGGGCCCGGTGTGGCCGCCCCCGACGCGTCCCTGGAGCGGAACTTCTGCACCACCTCGTCCTGCGGACTGTGCGGCAAGGCGAGCCCGGACGCGGTCCGGACCACGACCGCCCGGTCCGTCGCGGAGGACCCGCTGCGCGTCGGACCCGACGTCCTGTCGGCACTCCCCGACCGGCTGGAGGCGGAGTCGGCGGCCGTGGGGTGACGGCGGCTCCGATTGGCGCTCCGGCGGGGGGTCGGGTAGACCCGTGGGGTGCTGTTCCGTCAACTCGAGTACCTGGTGGCCCTCTCGCGGGAGCGCCATTTCGCCCGCGCCGCCCAGGCCTGTCACGTCTCCCAGCCGGCGCTCTCGGAGGCGGTCCGGAAGCTGGAGGACGAGCTCGGCGTCCCGCTGGTCCTGCGCGGCCGCCGGTACGAGGGGCTGACGCCCGAGGGCGAGCGGATCGTGGTGTGGGCGCAGCGGCTCCTGGCCGACCGCGACGCCCTCAAGAGCGAGGTCGGTGCGCTGCGGACGGGTCTGAGCGGCCGGCTGAGGATCGGTTCGGTGCCGACCGCGTCCGGTGCGGTCGCCCTGCTGACGGCGCCGTTCTGCCTGGAGCACCCGCTGGTGAACGTGGAGGTGGCGGCGGACCTCCGGTCGGAGGACATCCTGCGGCAGCTGCGGGACTTCGAGCTCGACGCCGGGGTGACGTATCTGCACAAGGGGCTCGCGGAGAACTTCCGGGCGATGCCGCTGTACGAGGAGCGGTACGTGCTCCTCACCGGCGCCGCCGACGCGCCCGCGCACCGGACGACGGCGACCTGGGCGGAGGCCTCGCGGCTGCCGCTCTGTCTGCTGACCGGGTCCATGCAGGGGCGTCAGGTGCTCGACGAGGTGTTCGCCGAGGCCGGGGTGCGGCCCTCGCCGCGGGTGGAGACCGACTCGGTGGCGGCGCTCTTCGCCCATGTGCGGACCGGCCGGTGGGCCGGCATCGTGCCGCACACCTGGCTGCACGTCTTCGGGGTGCCGCACGGCATGCGGGCGGTGCCGATGACGGAGCCGGCGCGTTCGGTGCCGGTCGGTCTGGTGACGGTCGTCCGGGAGCCGGAGTCCGTGATGGCCCGCGCGCTCAGGGAGGTCGCGGGCCGCACCGATGTCGCCGGCACGCTGGACCGCCTCCCGGGGGACTCCGTACCGAGGTGAGACGGGGGCACGGGGCCGCTCGGGACGGCCCCGCGCCCGGCTCTCGCGCGGCGGCCGTCAGGCCACGGCGGTGCTGCCGGCCTCCTGGTGCTTGCGGACCGTGCAGTGCAGCGAGTCGTCGACGACGTCCGCGACGATCGTGTCGCCGGGGTCCGCCTCGCCGCTGAGCAGGAGGGTGGCGACGCGGTTGTCGAGCTCCGTCTGGATCGTGCGGCGCAGCGGCCGGGCGCCGAAGGCCGGCTGGTAGCCGTGGGCGACGAGCAGCTTCTTCGCCGCCTCGGTGACCTCCAGGGTCATGCCCTGGGCGTGGACGCGGTGCTTGCTCCGGTCGAGGAGGTGGTCGACGATCTCCGACAGGTCCTTCTCGGTGAGGCTGTGGAAGACGATGATGTCGTCGATGCGGTTGAGGAACTCGGGCAGGAAGCGCCCCCGCAGGTCCTCCATCAGCTCGTCCTTGAGCTCGGCGGCGTCGCCCTCGTGGGCGAGGATGCGGTGGGCGCCGATGTTGGATGTCATGATGACGACGCAGTGGCGGAAGTCGACCGTGCGGCCCTGTCCGTCCGTGAGGCGCCCGTCGTCGAGGATCTGGAGCAGCGTGTTGAAGACGTCGGGGTGCCCCTTCTCGACCTCGTCGAAGAGCACGACGCTGTACGGCTGGCGGCGGACCTTCTCGGTGAGCTGGCCGGCCTCCTCGTAGCCGACGTATCCGGGGGGCGCGCCGACGAGCCGGGCGACCGTGTGCTTCTCCTGGAACTCGCTCATGTCGAACCGGATCATGCGGTCCTCGGCGCCGAAGAGCAGCTCGGCGAGGGTCTTGGCGAGTTCGGTCTTGCCGACGCCCGTGGGTCCGAGGAAGAGGAAGGAGCCGACGGGCCGGTTCGGGTCGCCCATGCCGGCCCGGTTGCGGCGCACGGCCTCGGAGACGGCGGTGACCGCCTCGTCCTGGCCGACGATCCGGGCGTGCATCTCCTCCTCCAGTTTGAGGAGCTTCTCCTTCTCGCTGGCGGTGAGCTGCGAGACGGGGATGCCGGTGCGGCGGGAGACGACGTCGGCGATGTCGGAGGCCGTGACCGAGACGACGCCCTCGCGGCGCTCCTCGATCCCGGCGAGCTCGCCCTCGATCTCGGCCATCTGCTCCTTGAGCTCCTTGGCCTTCTCGAAGTCCTCGCGGGCGACGGCCTGGTCCTTCTCGCGCCCCAGCTTGGCGATCCTGTCCTCGCGGCTGACGACCTCGGTGGAGCGGCCGCCGCTGCGGAGCCGTACCCTCGCGCCGGCCTGGTCCATCAGGTCGATGGCCTTGTCGGGCAGGAAGCGGTCGCTGATGTAGCGGTCGGAGAGCTCGGCCGCCGCGGCGAGGGCGCCGTCGGCGAAGCGGACCTGGTGGTGGGCTTCGTAGGCGTCCCGCAGTCCTTCGAGGATCTGCACGGTCTCCTCGACGGTGGGTTCCGGGATCAGGACGGGCTGGAAGCGGCGCTCGAGGGCGGCGTCCTTCTCGATGTGCTTGCGGTACTCGTCGATGGTGGTGGCGCCCACGACGTGCAGTTCGCCGCGCGCGAGGGCGGGCTTGAGCATGTTGCCCGCGTCCATCGCGCCCTCGCCGGTGGCGCCGGCGCCGACGACGGTGTGCAGTTCGTCGATGAAGAGGATGATGTCGCCGCCGGCCTCCTGGACGTCCTCGATGACCTTCTTGAGGCGTTCCTCGAACTGTCCCCGGTACTGCGCTCCGGCCACCATGCCGGACAGGTCCAGGGAGACGACCCGCTTGCCCTTCAGGGTGTCGGGGACCTCGTCCGCGACGATGCGCTGGGCGAGGCCCTCCACGATGGCGGTCTTGCCGACGCCGGGTTCGCCGATGAGCACGGGGTTGTTCTTGGAGCGGCGGGAGAGGATCTCGACGGTCTGCTCGATCTCGTCGGCCCGGCCGACGACGGGGTCGAGCCTCCCCGCCCTGGCCTCCGCCGTCAGGTCCCGGCCGTACTCGTCGAGGGTCGTGGCCGGCTGCTTCGCGGCGGCGGGGGCGCCGCCCTGCTCGGGGCGGGGCGCCCGGTCGGTGAGGCCGCGCAGCTTCTTCATGTCCAGGTCCTCGGCCCGCAGGAAGCGGGAGGCGCCGGAGTCGGCGTCGCCGAGGAGGGCGCTGAGGATGTGCTCGGGGCCGATGTAGGAGACGCCGGACGCCTGCGAGGTGGCGTGGGCGAGGGCGAGGGTCCGCTTGGCCGCCGGGGTGAGCCCGGGCTCGGCGGAGGGTTCGGCGGACTCCCGGGGAAGGACCTCGGCGAGCTGGTCGGCGAGCTTGTCGGGGTTCACCCCGCCCTGGGAGAGGAGCCGGCGGGTCGGCTCGATCTGGGTCGCCGCCCACAGGAGGTGTTCGGTGTCGAGGTCGGAGCTGCCGTCCTCGTCGGCCTTGCGCGCGGCCGTGTTCAGCAGTTCGTGGGAGGACTCGGTCAGCAGCCGTCCGATGGGCACGCGCTGCACCGCGGGGGGCGAGGAGGCCGGCGACATGCCGAAGAACCGGTTGAACAGATCGCTGAACGGATCCGACGAACCGAAGGGTGAACCGAACGCCATCGACATGGCAGCTCCTGAAGGGACGAAAGAGGGTCTTCCCCACTCAAACCCGACGTCGACCGCTCCGCAATCGGAGTGGGACCGGCGGCACGCCGACGCGTCCGCCCCGCGCGGAAGCCCGCCTGCCGCCCCGTACGGAAGCCGACACGCCACCCCATACGGACGCCCGAAATGCCCGGATCGCGGCCCTGTCCGCCGACGATGGCCCCATGACCTCCGCGCTCCCCCCGAACACCCCGGACCCGGCCCCCGGACCCGGCCCGGCCCCCGGCCCCCAGGTCCGCGCCTCCGCGCTCGTGCGGCACGCCAAGCTGTGGCTCGTACCGACCGTCCTGTGCGCCCTGGTGTCGTTGCTGCTGTCGCTCCTCTACATGGGCGGCATCCTCAGCCCGAACGACCATCTGGACCGGCTGCCCATCGCCCTGGTCGACGAGGACGAGGGCCGCCCGCTGCCGGGACAGCGGGAGAACCTGGGGAAGCAGATCACCGACTCGGTCGCCTCGGTGGGCTCCTCGAAGACCACCATCGACTGGCGCCGCCTCGACCTCGCCGCCGCCCAGGAGGCGCTGGCCTCCGGCAAGGTCTTCGGCGCCCTGGTCGTCCCGGCGGACTTCACCGCGTCCGTCGCGGCCCTGACCACGAACCGGGCGACGGCCCGCCCGACGCTGACCGTGCTCACCAACCCCGGCCTCGGCAGCCTGGGCTCGTCCCTGGCGTCCCAGATCAACCAGAACGCGGCCCACCAGGCCTCGCTGACCATCGGCAGACAGCTCTCGGCCACCTCCGCCGTGCCGACCACGCGGGTGCTCCTGTCCGACCCCGTCGCGGTCGTCACCCGCGTCGGCCATCCGATCGGCCGGCACAGCGGCCTGGGCCTGACCGCCTTCTACTACACGCTGCTGCTCGTCCTGGGCGGCTTCATCGGCGGCAACATGATCCACAGCGGTGTCGACACCGCGCTCGGCTACGCCGACAGCGAGATCGGGCCCTGGCACACCCGCCGTCCGACCGTTCCCATCAGCCGCACCCAGACGCTCGTCCTGAAGATGCTGATGACCGCCGGGATCTCGCTCCTGACCACCACGCTCGTCATGGTCGCCACCATCGGGATCCTGGACATGGACGCCGACCACCTGCCGATGCTGTGGCTCTTCTCCTACTGCGCGACGGTCGCCGTCGGCCTGGGCGTCCAGGCCATCAACGCGGCCTTCGGCGGCATCGGCCAGCTCGTGTCCATGTTCGTCTTCATCGCGCTGGCCCTTCCCTCCTCCGGGGCGACCGTCCCCCTGGAGGCCACCCCCGCCTTCTACCGGTTCCTGGGTATCTTCGAGCCGATGCACCAGCTGAGCGCGGGCATCCGGTCCATCCTGTACTTCGACGCCCGAGCCGACGCGGGGCTCGCCCGCGGCTGGATCATGATCGCGGTGGGCGCGGCGGGGGCCCTGGCGTTCGGCTTCGCCATGACCCACTACTACGACCGCAGAGGGCTGCGCCGCCTCACGCCGCAGCCCGAGTGAACGGAAACGGCCGGAGGCCGTGTCGGATGTCTCCGACACGGCCTCCGGCGACCGGGGTGCCCGGGCTCTACTCGTCCTCGTCCCACGGGGGTTCGAGCTCGTCCTCGTCCCACGGCGGCTCCTCGTCGTAGGACGGCGGAACGTCCGGCTCCGCCCTGCGTACCGACGGCGCGGAGGCGGCCGCCGCGGAGGAAGGCACCGGCGCCGCAGGCGCGGAGGCTGCCTGAGCGGAGGACGCGGCTGCCCCGTCGGGACCCGCATCGCCCGTCCCCGCGCCCCCGGACTGCGCCAGGGTTTCGAGGACGCCCTCGGCGTACTTGGTGAGCTTGGCCTCGCCGACGCCGCCGATGGTGCCGAGCTCCTCGACGGTGGCGGGCAGGCGGGTCGCGATCTCGCGGAGCGTCGCGTCGTGGAAGACGACGTACGCCGGCACGCCCTGCTCGCGCGCCGTCGCGGCCCGCCAGGCACGGAGGGCCTCGAAGACCGGCACGGCGGCCGCGGGCAGATCGACCGGCACGCGCGCGGCCTTGCCGGAGCGGGCCCCGGGTTCCTTGCGGGAGGGGGCGGGGACCGCCTTCTCCTTGCGCATCGGGACCTGGCGGCGTCCGCCGAGCACCTCGCCGCTGTCCTCGGTGAGCACGAGCGTCCCGTAGTCGCCCTCCACCGCGAGCAGCCGCTGCGCGAGGAGCTGGCGGACGACCCCGCGCCACTCGGCGGTGCCCAGGTCCGACCCGATGCCGAAGACGGACAGCTGGTCGTGGTCGAACTGGATGACCTTGGCCGTCCTCTTGCCCTGGAGGATGTCGATGATCTGGCCGGCGCCGAACTTCTGCCGCCGTTCCTTCGCCAGCCGCCACACGGTGGACAGCAGCTTCTGCGCGGCGACGGTCCCGTCCCAGGACTCTCCCGGCGTCAGGCAGGTGTCGCAGTTGCCGCAGGGCTTGCCGGTCTGCCCGAAGTACTCCAGGAGCCGCACGCGGCGGCAGTCGACCGTCTCGCAGAGGGCGAGCATGGCGTCCAGGTGCATGGCGAGGGAGCGGCGGTGCGTCTCGTCGCCCTCGGAGCCGTCGATGAGCTTGCGCTGCTGGACGACGTCCTGGAGGCCGTACGCCAGCCATGCCGTGGCCGGCTCCCCGTCGCGGCCGGCGCGGCCGGTCTCCTGGTAGTAGCCCTCGACCGACTTGGGCAGGTCGAGGTGGGCCACGAAGCGCACGTCCGGCTTGTCGATGCCCATGCCGAAGGCGATGGTCGCCACCACGACGACCCCGTCCTCCCGCAGGAAGCGGGCCTGGTTCGCCGCGCGCGTCCGGGCGTCCATGCCGGCGTGGTACGGGACGGCGTCGATGCCGTGCTCCACGAGGGCGGCCGCCGTCTTCTCCACCGAGGCCCGCGAGAGGCAGTAGACGACGCCCGCGTCCCCGTCGTGCTCGGTCCTGATCAGCTCCAGGAGCTGCTTGAGCGGGTTGTTCTTCGGGACGATGCGGTACTGGATGTTCGGCCGGTCGAAGCCGGCGACGAAGTGCCGGGCGTCCTCCAGGCCCAGCCGCTTCGCGATCTCGGCGTGGGTGGCCTCGGTGGCGGTCGCCGTCAGCGCGATCCGCGGCACCTTCGGCCACCGCTCGTGGAGCATGGAGAGGGCGAGGTAGTCGGGCCGGAAGTCGTGGCCCCACTGGGCGACGCAGTGGGCCTCGTCGATCGCGAAGAGGGACACCGTGCCCCGGTCGAGGAGCCGCTGGGTGCCCTCGGTGCGGAGCCGCTCGGGGGCCAGGTAGAGCAGGTCCAGCTCGTCCGCGAGGAACGCCTGCTCGACGGCCTGCCGCTCGTACGGGTCCTGCGTCGAGTTCAGGAAGCCGGCCCGCACCCCGAGCGCCCTGAGCGCGTCCACCTGGTCCTGCATCAGGGCGATGAGGGGTGAGATCACGACGCCTGTGCCCGCTCTGACGAGGGCCGGGATCTGGTAGCAGAGCGACTTGCCGCCGCCCGTCGGCATCAGGACGAGCGCGTCGCCGCCGCCGACGACCTGCTCGATGATCTCCTGCTGCTCCCCGCGGAAGGAGGTGTATCCGAAGACACGGTGGAGCACCCGAGCGGCGTCGGAGATCTCGGCGGAGGCGGCAGGAGCGTCGGAAAGGACCATTCGTGAAGCCTAGCCGTCCGCACCGACACCCCGGTCCCGCCCGGGGCAACCTGTGGAAAACCTCGCCGGACGGGACTCTCGGATCGGCGTCACCGCAGGCCGGCCGCCGCAGGGGCGTCGTCGATGAAGCCGCCCGACTGGTGCTGCCACAGTTTCGCGTAGGCCCCCTCGGCGGTGAGCAGCTCCTGGTGCGTGCCCTGCTCGACGATCCGTCCGCGGTCGAGGACGACGAGCCGGTCCATCGTGGCCACCGTGCTCAGCCGGTGGGCGACCACGAGCGCCGTCCGCCCCTCCATGAGCCGCCACAGCGCGTCCTGCACGAGCATCTCGCTCTCGGAGTCCAGGGCGCTGGTCGCCTCGTCGAGCAGCAGGATCGGGGCGTCGCGCAGGATCGCCCGGGCGAGGGCGACCCGCTGGCGCTGGCCGCCGGACAGCTTCACGCCCCGCTCGCCGACCATGGTGTCGAAGCCCTCGGGGAGGGCGTCCGCGAACTCCGTGACGTGCGCCGCCTCGGCCGCGCGCCGGATCTCGGCCTCGGTGGCCTCCGGCCGGGCGAAGGCGATGTTCTCCCGCAGGGTGCGGTGGAACATGGCGGGGTCCTGCGGCACGTACGCGATCATGCTGCGCAGTTCGGTCTGCCGGAGCCGGCTGATGTCCTGGCCGCCGATCGTGATCCGGCCGCCGTCGATGTCCGTCATCCGCAGGAGCAGCCGGGTGAGGGTGGTCTTGCCGCCGCCGGACCGGCCGACGAATCCGATCTTCGCGCCGCTGGGCACGTCCAGGTCGAGGCCCTCGAAGAGCGGCTCTGCGCCCGTGTGGGCGAAGGTCACCTTCTCGAACCGCACCTCGGCGTTCTCGGGCCGGAGGGGTTCCGGGGTCTCCGGGTCGAGGACGGTCGGCTTGTCGAGGAGGAGCTCGGTGAACTGCGCGGCCTCCGTCATCGAGCTTTCCAGGCGCCGGTAGATCTGGTTGAACTCGAACATGATCCGGGTGGCGTTGGCGTAGTACGTGAAGGCGACGATGACGGCCTCCACGCCGTGCTCTCCCCCGCCGAGGGCGACGGCGAGGACGAGTCCGAGGACGTTCGTCAGGACGGACATCGGCGCGACGAGCGTGTCGATGCGCAGGTTGCCGTAGTCCCAGGAGCGCAGGGTGAGCCGCCGGGACTCCGCGACGCGGGAGCGGTGTTCGGCGGCCTCGCGCCGCTCGGCGCCGAAGGACCGGACCGTGTCCATGTTGGTCAGGCTGTCGGCGACGTGGCCCGAGACCCGGGCGATCGCCTGTTCGCGCCGGGCGACGAGCGCCTGCCGGCGCCGGATGAGCGGTGTCACGCCGACGCCCGTGACGGCGATGAGGAGCAGGAGTCCGACCACGAGCAGCGGGTCGTACTGCCAGAGCACCACGGAGGCGAAGACGAGCGGCACGAAGCTGCCCATGACCGAGAAGGTCAGGGTGTCGACGCACTCCTCGAAGCGGGAGGCGAAGCTGAGGACCCGTTTGGTCAGCGATCCGGCGAAGTTGTCGTGGAAGAACGCGGCGTCCTTGGCGAACAGTTCGTCCATGCCGATGACGTACAGGTTCTCGATGCCGCGCGCGTCGAGGCGGTTCAGGCAGTGCAGCCCGACGCGCCACAGGGCCTCTCCGAGCAGCAGGACGCCGGCGAAGACGAGGACGTACGGGAGGAGCGGGCCGATCCCTCCGCCGGTGTCGTGGCCGACGATGCGGCCGACGAGCTTGGCGACGACGAGGGGAGCGATGTAGTTGATGCCGATGTTGCCGAGTGCCGGCAGGAGGAGGGCGGGAGCGGTCAGCCGTCGGAGGCGGACCAGTTCCCGTCCGTAGAAGCGGACTGCGAGGAGTACCGAGCCTTTGTTCGGCAAACCTTCGCGCGATTCAGGTGATCCCATACCCAACCCTGTGCTGTCGTACCGAAGGTGAGCAAAAGGAGTCTCCCGTGCGGGCGCTCGCGCGGTCCAAGCATTTTTCTCCGGTGGTGGACACCGGGTGGAACACGTGCGGAGAGGCGACGGGCCCGCCGGAAGGATCCCGGCGGGCCCGTCTCGCTCAGGAGCCTTGCGCGGCCGTCGGGTTGACGGCGTCGAAGACCATGGTCCCGGCCCCGGGATCCAGGTGGAACGATCCGGTGTAGACGCCCCGGGTGACCTCGGAGGTGAACTCCTCGCTCGTCCGCCACTCCGTGCCCTCGGGCACCTCGGGCACGATGCTTCCCAGGACGGCCGGCGGCTGTGCGGCGGGCACCCAGTCGTACTCCTTCAGGAGCCGCCGGACGTCAGCCTCGGCGAGGGTCGCCACACCGGAGAGCCGGACGTCGGTGGGGCCGGGCACCCGGGAGTTCGCCTGGCCGAGGGGGGCCGCGGCCCATTCGACGCCGGTGAACCTCCCGAACTGCGGGAACCGCTTCTCCACCGGTTCCCGGTCCGTCCTGACCTCCGCCTCCGGAGGCTGCTGCGAGGCCGTGCCGGTCCGCGACCCGGCCACGTCACCGCAGCCGCCGACCAGGCTCAGCACCATCAGGACTCCGGCCGCCGTTCGGCGCGGACCACCCTGACCCATCGGCCACCCCCCGGTGCCATGTGACGAAGCGCGGAAACACCACGTGGTGGTCGGGAACGTTCCCGACCACCACGTGGTGTTCTTCTTGTGTCCGAGGGGGGACTTGAACCCCCACGCCCGATAAAGGGCACTAGCACCTCAAGCTAGCGCGTCTGCCATTCCGCCACCCGGACCGGGTGATTGCCGCTTCGGGGTTTCCCCGTGGCGACGGAGAACAATCTACCAGGCCTTCGGGGTGCTCTTCACCCACGTTTCCGGTGGTCAGCGGGGCGGGGCGGGCGTCACGGGGAGACCGTGGCGGCCGGCGGGGTCCAGCGGTGGGTACGCGGCGGTCCCGTCGGGAGGCCGTAGTCCTTCTTGAGGTGCTCGGGGATGGCGTAGTGCATGACGCGGCCGCGGGTGAGGGAGGACAGTTCGAGGACGGTGGCGAGGTGGCCGAGGCGGTCCAGGGCCCAGGCGCCGAGCGGGGAGCGGTCCTCGATGGTCTCCAGGACGCCGAGGAGGTGGGGGACGGCCTTGACGACGGTGTCCCAGGGCGTGCGGGGGACCTCCAGCCAGTCGCCGCAGGTGTCGCCGACGAGGTGGCGGATGAGCGCGGAGACGATCGGGTCGAAGAAGGTGCCGGGGACGACCTCCTCGTAGAGGTCGATGAGCTGCCGGGTCAGGTGGACGCCCTCGGGAGAGGGTCCCATGTGGCGGATCATGTACAGGTCGAGGAAGCGGCGGGCCTCGTCGAGGGTCTTCGGGACGGCGTCCTGGTCGACGCCCAGCATCGCGCCGACCACGCGCCAGGCGTAGGAGTAGGCGTCGGCTCCCTCGGAGGACATGTGGATGCCGAGGCGGTGCAGGCTGTCGAGGACGAGCATCGAGAAGAACATCTGCCCGCCGATCATGTCCTCCTGACAGATCGGCACCCCCAGGGCCTCGACGTCCCAGCGGTCCTCGCGCCTGAGGTGGTGCCGGATGGAGGCGTGCAGCAGGCGGACCTTCTGCGCGGCCGGGACGAAGCGGCCGCCGGCCTCGAAGGCGTCGGGCCGCATGAGGTACACGGTGAACTGGCCGGTCTCCGCCATCCGCTTGGAGGGGTACTTCAGACCGTGCGTCGCCGACAGCAGCTTCGCCACGTGCGGGACGAGGTAGCAGGCGGGCATGGAGGCGAAGGAGAGCGCGGTCGAGATGTGCACGTTGTTGTCGATGAAGAACAGCCGGGCCTTCTCCATCTCCCCCCAGTCCACCCAGGACGGCGGGGCGCTCGTGGCGTGGAGGTACTCCCGGGCGACCTCGGGAAGCCCGTCCGGCAGGGGGGAGCCGGCGGTGGAGACGTACCGCATGAGGGTGTTGAACGTGCCGACCTCCCCGCGCTCGAAGAGGGTGGCGACCGTGGCGTCGGCGAGTTCGTCGCCGGTGTGCCGCAGGGCGTCCATGGACGCCTCGGTGGGGGTCATGGGCAGGGCTCCTTGTGCTGCGTCAGGAACGGCGGACCGTGGCCGAGTGCGCCAGGGCGGTGAGCGCGGCGGCGGGGGCCGCGGGAAGGTTCAGCCCGTCGAGGGCGCGAAGGGCCTCCTCGACCCGCTCGGTGATCATGGCCTCGACCCGGTCGGGCGCCTTCAGCCGCCGCATCACCTCGCGTACGGCCTCCAGGGCGTCCCCGTCGGGTTCGCGCCGGCCGAGCAGCTCGCGCAGCCGTCCGCGTTCCTCGGCGCCGGCGAGCCGCCAGGTCTCGGCGAGCAGGGTCGTGGGCCGGTGTCCGCGGACGTCGTCGGCGTCGGCCTTGCCGGTGGCGCCGGGGTCGCCGAACAGGCCGAGCAGGTCGTCCCTCAGCTGGAAGGCCTCGCCCAGCGGCACCCCGTACGCGGAACAGCCCTCGCGCAGGCGGCCGCCCGCCCCGGCCAGGGCGCCGCCGATCAGCAGGGGCTGCTCGACGGTGTACTTGGCGGTCTTGTAGCGGATCACCTTCAGCGAGGCCGTCGTGTCCGGGGCGGCGCCCGTGCGCAGGATCTCCAGGGACTCCCCCGCGACGAGGTCCCGGGCGAGCGCCGCCCAGAGCGGTCGGGCCCGGCCGAGGTAGGCGGCGGGCAGGCCGCTGGTGACGAAGAGCTGCCCGGCGAGCGACATGAGCAGGTCGCCGACCAGCATCGCGAGCGACCGGGCTCCCGCGGCGGGCCGCGGGTGGTGCTCCACCGCGCCGCGCAGGGCCATGTGCGCGGTGGGCCGGCCGTGCCGCAGCGGGCTGTCGTCGATCAGGTCGTCGTGCACGACGGCGGCCGCGTGCACGAGCTCCATGGACGCCGCCGCCCGCACCAGCGCGTCGCTGTCGGGCTGCCCGGCCGCGCGCCAGCCCCAGTAGCAGAACGCGGCCCGCAGCCGTTTGCCGTCCGCGACCGCCGCCTCCAGCTGGTCCGCCACCGGCCCCAGGGCCGGGTCGACCGCCGCGAGCTCCTCGGCCTCCAGGGCGACGTGGCTGCGCAGCACCTCGTCAACGCGCGCCTTGAACGCGGCCGGCGCCCAGCGCTCAGCCGCCATCGCGGGACCGCCGCGCCAGCACGTGCCGGGCGAGCACCTCCAGGTGCGCCGGCGGCGGGGACACGTACCGGTCGAGCACGAGACGGCCGCGCGCCTCCAGGTCCCGCTCGGCCTCGGCCGCCATCTCGGCGGTGTCCGACCGCCTCAGCAGCCCCCGCACGAGCCCGAGCCCCGAGCCGATGGTGCTCACCGCCAGATCCGCGAGCCCCGCCGCCAGTAACACCGCCCGCTCGTCCAGACCCCCACGGGATCCCGATTCTCGCACCATGTCCCCTCCCCGGTCCCCTGTCACCCTTCGCTCCCAGCGTGGCGGCCGGCCGGCGGGCGCAGCGGCGGAACTCACCAACGAGTGATCCACTCGCCGATACGTACGAGTCGCGCGGGGGCTCGGCCCACCTCGTCCGGCGAGCGCCGTCGGCGTCGTACCGCGCCGGGCCGAGGCGCTCGAAGGAGCGCGGCCGACCGGACACGGGCCGGTGGCCCCGACGCCGTTGGAACAGGGCGGCGTTGCACAGGATGCCGTCGAGGTGCCCGGCGGGGTGGTGCCGGTGGTGGGCGGGGGCTCCGCGAGGGCGGGGACATCGGCCGGGCGGCACCCGACGGGCGGCGGGGACGTCAGGCGTGAAGCGGGCCGTGCCGGGCAGGTGCCGGACGTACGAGGAGGCTTGTGATGGCAGTCCGTGACGATCCGTACGTGATCCGTGTGATCGGCGACATGGACCTCAACAACGCGGAGGAGCTGCGCACCGCGCTCATGAGGGCCGTCGAAGGGACACCCCCCGGTTCCGAGGTCGTCGTCGACCTCCAGAACTCGTCGTTCTGCGACTCCGCGGGGCTCAACGCGCTGCTGGCCGCGAGGGAGCGGGCGTGGGTCTCGGGGCACGCGCTCAGGCTCGCGGCGCCCAGCCATCAGATGGTGCGGCTGCTGGAGCTCACGGGCACGGAGGACCTCTTCGTCCTCGGCCCGGCCGTGCCGGGCTGAGACGGCCCGCCGCTTCGCACCACCGGCTCCGGGGCGGGGTGAGTAGGCCCGCTCGCCCCGGGTAGCCGCCGCAGCGACATCGCCGAGCTTCCGGGGCGGGGGAGCGTCCGTCGTCCCGGACGGACGGGAAGGTGGCCACCATGAAGGCCGTCACGTGGCAGGGCCGGCGGAAGGTCTCGGTGGAGCAGGTGCCGGACCCCGTGCTGCAGAAGCCCACGGACGTGATCGTCCGGATCACGTCGAGCGGGCTGTGCGGTTCCGACCTGCATCTGTACGAGGTCCTCGGGCCGTTCCTCGACGCCGGCGACGTCCTCGGGCACGAGCCGATGGGCGTGGTGGAGGAGGTGGGCGCGGACGTGCGGCGGCTGCGGCCGGGGGCGCGGGTCGTGGTGCCGTTCAACGTGTCCTGCGGCACCTGCGCGATGTGCTCGCGGGGGCTGCACTCCCAGTGCGAGACCACACAGGTGCACGCGTACGACACGGGCGCCGCCCTGTTCGGCTACACGAAGCTGTACGGGCAGGTGCCGGGCGCCCAGGCCGAGTACCTGCGCGTGCCGTTCGGGGACACCCTGCCGATCCCGGTGCCGGACGGGCCGCCGGACGACCGCTTCGTCTACCTCTCGGACGTGCTGCCGACGGCGTGGCAGGGCGTCGAGTACGCCGAGGTCCCGCCGGGCGGTTCGGTCGCGGTCCTGGGCCTCGGTCCCATCGGCGACATGGCCGCGCGGATCGCCCTGCTGCGGGGCGCCGGCCTCGTCGTCGGCATCGACCCCGTGGCCGAGCGGCGGGACCGCGCGGCGGCCCGCGGGGTGCACGTCCTGGACTCCTCCGACGACGACCTGATCGACCGGGTGCGGGACCTCACGGACGGGCGGGGCCCCGACGCGGTGATCGACGCGGTCGGCATGGAGGCGCACGGCGCCCCGGTCGCCAAGGGGCTGCACACGATGGTCGCCCTGCTCCCGGACGGGCTCGCCGGGCGCATGATGCGCCGCTTCGGCGTGGACCGGCTGTCCGCGCTCCACCTGGCGGTCGAGCTGGTGAGCCGCGGCGGGACCGTGTCGCTCTCCGGGGTGTACGGGGGCGCTGCGGACCCGATGCCGTTGTTCGCCATGTTCGACAAGCAGCTCCGGCTCCACATGGGTCAGGCGAACGTGCTGCGGTGGGTCGACGATCTGCTCCCCCTGCTCACCGACGACGACCCCCTGGGCGTGGACGGCTTCGCCACGCACCGGCTGCCCCTGGACGCGGCGCCCGAGGCGTACGACATGTTCCAGGCCAAGCGCGACGGCGCCGTGAAGGTCCTCTTCTCCCCCGACGCGCACCTCCCGGACGGCAAGGCTCCCGCCGCGGAGCCGCCGACCGCCTGATCCCCGCCACGACCCCAGGGCCGCTTCGGACCGTTCCGAAGCGGCCCTGACGCGTTTCGCCTCAACCCGGGCCGCGGTCTTGCCAGTTGGGGTTCCTCCTTCAAAGAATGTGCATGACAACCGAAGGATCTTCGGTTGCACAGCCATCAGAGGGGAACCCCCACATGAAGAAGCCTCTCGCCGGCGCCCTGCTCGCCCTGCTCCTGGCAGGCGCGACAGCGGTTCCGGCCGCGGCCTCCGCACCCCGGGAGACGGTCGCACAGGCCCCGGCCCCGGCCTCCGCACCCCGGACCCAGGCCGTGACCGCCGTCGACTTCGCGGGAACGGTCGCGCTCAGCAACTGTTCCGGCTCCGTCGTCCGCACCCCGAGCTCCCTGCCGAGCGACCCCGCGCTCGTCCTCTCCAACGGCCACTGCCTGGAGACCGGCATGCCGGCGCCCGGCCAGGTCATCAAGGACCGGCGCTCCACCCGCTCGTTCACCCTGCTCAACTCGGCCGGCACCGGTGTCGGGACGCTGCGCGCGAGCAAGATCGCGTACGGCACGATGACCGACACGGACATCTCGATCTACCAGCTGACCAAGACGTACGCGCAGATCCAGAGCACGTACGGCATCAGCGCCCTGACCCTCAACGACGCCCACCCGGTCCAGGGTTCGGCGATCAAGGTGGTCTCCGGGTACTGGAAGCGGATCTACAGCTGCAACATCGACGGCTTCGTCTACCGCATGAAGGAGGGCGAGTGGACCTGGAAGGACTCGGTCCGCTACACCTCGGCGTGCAACACGATCGGCGGCACGTCCGGCTCGCCCGTGATCGACGCGACCACCGGCAAGGTCGTCGCCGTCAACAACACGGGCAACGAGAGCGGTGAGAGCTGCACCGTGAACAACCCGTGCGAGATCGACGAGAGTGGCGCCGTCACCGTCCGCCAGGGCATCAACTACGCCCAGGAGACGTACACGATCGTCCCCTGCATCGGCGCCGGCAGCGTGATCGACCTCAACCGCCCGGGCTGCGCCCTGCCCAAGCCGTAACGCCTCGGCCGTCTCCCGCCGGCCGCCCGTGTCCGGGCGGTCGGCGGGAGACGCCGTCGCACTCACGGCCGATTGAGTAGGCGTACTCATCACGGAGACCTCAAGCTCGCCGAGACTGTGTGCACCAGCGAGAGAGGCCCGTGACCGTGACCACGCAGCAGACCCGACGACCCCGTCCGCACCCCCGCACGACCGGCGGGGCGTTCGCCCGCCGCACCCTCCCCGGCCTCGCCGCCGCGAGCCTGACCGCGGCCTTCCTCCTGACGGGCTGCGCGTTCCAGATCCATGACCGGGTCTGCAGCTCCGGCCACTACCCGGTCAAGGCCGTCGGGAACACCACCGGCGGCGACTGCGTGGCGGACGGCCAGGAGCCGTTCGAGGGCTACGTCCGCTACCCCGCGGGCCAGGTGCCCGAGTACGTCGACGACAAGTGGGACCGCTACTGGTCCACGGTCGTCGTCGACGCCGAGGGCCGGGTGGTGCAGGGCTGACCGACCGTCAGGGAGCCATCTCGTACGCGCCCGACAGCGCCTCGACGCGCTGCCAGACGCGCTCCGACCGCGCCTCGTCGACGACGGGGCGCCGGACGGCGCCGAGCGCCCAGAGCTGCTGCTGCTCGGTCGCGGAGTCCTTGCCGTGCAGCTCGACCGCGTGCGCGGAGAAGTCGCGGACGAGGACGGCGAACAGCTCGTCGAGCACGTCCTCGTCGAGACCGGTCAGGGCGGCCTGCTCCAGGACCAGCTGCCCGTGGACGACGAGCGCGAAGAGCTGGCCCACGGCCAGGAGCAGGTCGAGGTCGCGGCTCTGCTCCTCGTCGGGCGCGGCCTTGAGCACGAACTCGCAGAGGGCGTCGGCCTGTTCGCGGAAACGGGCCACGTTGGACACGTGGGCGTACGCCTCGTAGGCCGGCCGCCAGTCGTGGAAGCGGACCGCGCCGAGACCCCGCGCCGGGCCCTGCCGGAAGAGGAACGCGTCGTCGGCCGCGTCCAGACGGGTCGGGACGGGCTCGTACGCGACCGGGTCGAGGAGGTGGTTGCGCATGAACTTCAGGATCAGCGCCAGATTGACGTGGACCGTGCCCTCCAGCTTCGGCAGGCCGCGGATCTCCACGGCGGCCTCCGCGAAGTAGTTGTCCTTCTCGAAGCCCTTGGCGGCGATCACGTCCCACATCAGGTCGATGACCTTCTCGCCCTCCGTGGTCACCTTCATCTTCGTCATCGGGTTGAAGAGGAGGTAGCGGCGGTCCTCGGGGCCGGCGGTGCGGAAGTAGTCGACGGCACGGTCGCTGAACAGCTTCATGCCGACGAGCCGGACGTACGCGTCGGTCAGCTCGCGCCGCACGTGTGGGAAGGCGGTGACCGGACGGCCGTAGAGGATGCGGTTCTGCGCGTGCGTGACGGCCTCGTACATCGCGTGCTCGCAGATGCCGATGGAGGCGGTGCAGAGGTTGAACTTGCCGACGTTGACGGTGTTGAGGGCGGCGTCGAAGGCGGCGCGCCCGGTGTGCAGGACGTCCTCGGCGGCGACGGGGTAGTCCTCCAGGCGGAACTCGCTGACGAACTTCGACGAGTCGACGACGTTCTTGACGAGGTGGTACGCCGGGTGGCGGCTGTCGGCGGCGAAGAAGACGTAGCCGTCGGGGCCCTCGACGTCGGTGCGGCGGCCGAAGACGGAGACGAGCCCGGCGGCGTTGCCGTTGCCGATGTAGTACTTGGAGCCGGTGGCGCAGAAGCCGCCCTCGCCGTCGGGCTCCAGGAGCATGTCGGTGGAGTAGATGTCGGCACCGTGGGACTTCTCGGAGAGGCCGAAGGCGAACACCTCGCCCTGGGCGAGGAGTTCGGCGGCGCGGGCACGGGCGGCGGCGTTGTCGCTCTGCCAGACCGGGCCGAGGCCGAGGATGGTGACCTGCCAGGCGTACCAGTAGTCGAGGCCGTAGAAACCGAGGATCTCGTTGAGGGCGGCGATGCGGGCGGTGTCCCAGCGCTTGTCGCCCTCGTCCTCGCCGGCGGCGGAGGACGGCGTCAGGAAGGTCGCGAAGAGCCCTTCCTCCGCGGCGAAGGCGAGGAAGTCGCCGAGCCAGGCCCGGGTCCGGTAGTCCTCGATGATCCGTCGCTTGCCGCGCGCCTCGAACCAGTCCACGGTGGCGCGCAGCAGCCGGCGGGTCTCCGGGTCGAAGTGGGCGGGATCGTAGGTGTGCGGGTTGAACAGCAGCGGGTCGGCCATGACGTCCGCCTTTCCGGCTCGTGGTGAGGGGTGGGGTGGTACGGGGGTGTGGTTCAGCGCCCGGCTTCGAACCGGGCGAGCGTGGCGAGGACGTCGTCGAGCCAGTCGATCATCATCCGCTCGTAGGCGATGCCGCCGCGGAGGACGGCGTGCTGGAGCTCCCGCTCGGCGTCGAGCGGACCGTCGGCGTCGGACGCCGGGAAGTCCCGCGCCTCGCCCGCGAGGTAGTGCTCCAGGCGATCGGTGTGCGCCCGTCTGTGCCGCTCGACCTCGCCGATCAGCGCGGCGGGATCGTCGAAGGCGGCTCCCCGGATCTTCACCGCGAGGTCGTGCCGCACGCTCTCGGGCTCGATCGGTTCGTGCAGCCACGTGGAGAGCGCGGCCCGTCCGGGCCCCGCGACGGAGTACTCCTTCTTGTCGGGACGGCCCTGCTGGGGGACGTCCCGGACGTCCACCCAACCCT
Organism: Streptomyces sp. TLI_105; assembly: GCF_900105415.1. GTDB lineage: Bacteria > Actinomycetota > Actinomycetes > Streptomycetales > Streptomycetaceae > Streptomyces. Next base: position 1,379,303 of record NZ_FNSM01000001.1, read on the forward strand.
CGCTCTCCATGCGCTTGAGCACGCGGTAGATCTGCTGGTGGGTGGCGGTCCAGAAGTATCCGATGGACCGCTCGAAGCGCCGGGCCAGCTCGTAGCCGGATCCGGGCTTCTCGAGCAGGGACACGAGGATCGCGTGGTCGAGCGCCATGCGCCCGATCTTGCTATGCAACGAGTTGCATAGCAAGAGGGGCCGGGCCGGTGAGACACGGCTCACGGGCGTTGTCAGTGGTGCGCGATAGCTTCGAGAACGTTCGAAAGATTGCACGAGGAGGGGGAATTCGTGGGTGTCGAGCGTGCGTTGAAGGTCGTTCTCGTCGACGTCAACGACGAGGTGGTGGCGGCCTGGCGGTCCGCGTTCGCGGACACGCCCGGGGTCGAGATCCGGCGGGGTTCCGTTCTCGACGTGGACGTCGACGCGTGGGTCTCCCCCACCAACGCGAAGGGGCGGATGGACGGAGGGGTCGACGCCGTCGTCAAGCGGCACCTCGGTGCCGGTGTCCAGGTGCGGGTGCAGCGGGCGATCCGCGAGCGGTTCGGCGGGAGCCTGCCGGTGGGCAGCGCGGTCTGCGTCCCGTCCGGGGCGGCCGTGCCGCGCTATCTGATCTCCACGCCGACGATGCGACAGTCCTCGCAGAACGTCAGCGACACGATGAACGTGGCGCTGGCGTGCGCGGCGGCGTTCCAGGCGGTACACCTGCAGAACCTGGCGAAGCACGGCAGCATCCGGTCGGTGGCGCTCGTCGGGATGGGCGCGCGGACGGGTCAGGTGCCGGCGCAGGTGTGCGCCAATCTGATGTGGACGGGGTACACGCTGTTCCACGACCACGGGTTCGCGGACTACGACGAGTTGCGGGCGGCGGTGCTCGGACAGCTCGCCGACATCGAGGGCGCGGGCCCGGCGCAGCGGGTGCGGATCAAGGTGCCGGAGCAGACGCCGACCGTCGCGGCGTCGGACGTGTCGGCGTCGACCGAGGCTCCGGCCGAGGCGCCGGCTGCCGCGGCTTCGGATCCGTTGGGGCTGGCCGAGCTGTTCACGGGTGGTGGTGAGCCGTGGCTGCCGCTGCTCGCCCCGGTGATCGAGGCGCAGCCGGGGGCCGGCTCCTTCATCGGGCCGAAGCGGAGCCCGGAGGTGGTGCCGGTGCGCGAGCTGACCTTCCAGGCGTTGAAGCCGCATCCGCCGCACAAGTGGAAGGTGGTCGCCTTCGGGCAGAACCCGTACCCGCGGGCGGAGAGCGCGACCGGCATCGCGATGTTCGACAACACCTTCCACGACTGGAAGGACAGTCAGTTCGGCCGGGTGGTCAGCATCCGCTGCCTCATCAAGGCGGCCGCGATGTGGAAGTACGGCATCGCCAAGAAGACGCCGATCGCCGACGTCCGGGCGCTGTTGAAGAAGGAGGACACGGTTCAGCCGCCGGAGTGGTTCCAGGCGATGCTCACCCAGGGCGTGCTGCTGCTGAACGCGTCCCTCACGGCGAGCGCGGACGGGGCCGTGCCGACCGAGCAGCACACGTCCTTCTGGCGGCCCGTGGCGGAGCAGATCGTCGAGGAGATCCTCCGGGCGAAGCAGGACGCCGAGGAGGAGGACCGCGGAGTGGTGTTCGCCTGGTGGGGCGCGCACGCCCGGAGCCTGAAGCGGGTCGTCCAGCGGCTGGAGAAGAAGTACCCGGGGGTGGAGGTCCGACACCTGGACCACGCGAACCCGGCGGCGCAGGGGGACGTCTTCTGCGAGGGGGACCACTTCGCCCGGGTGAACGACGCCCTGGCGGCGGTGGGGGCCGAGCCGGTCGACTGGCTGCCGCGCAGGGGCTGGGACCAGGACGCGGCCGGGGCCGGGGCCGGAGGGTCCGGCGGGGGCGTCGCGGAGCGCATGGGCGCGTTCATCGCGTCGACGATGGAGCTGCACCAGCTCTATCTGGAGCGGCTCACGAGCGTCAAGCACGAGGGGCTCGTCCTGCCGCCGATCACCGGAGTGTTCGACACGCCGGTGATGGACTTCCGGAAGGCCGTCGAGCCGGTGACGGGGGTGCTGGCGAACCTGGACGGGTACGTCGAGCGGTCGAGCCGTTTCGCGGAGGCCAAGGTGGCGGAGGCGGAGGCCGCGGGCGGAGCGGCCGGGACCGGTCTGTCCGCCGACGCGATCTCGGCGCTGTACCTGTACACGTGCGAGTCGGCGTTCTACCGCGAGATCAACGCCGTGCTGCGGTCCCCGGACCGGGAGCGGCTCGTGCCGTATCTGCCGTACCTGCGTCTGCTGTTCTCCGCCGTCGCCGAGCTGCCGCCGCAGACCCGGCCGCTGTGGCGCGGTGTGGCGCTCGACCTGCGGTCCCAGTATCCGCTGGGGCGCACGGTGACGTGGTGGGGCGTCTCGTCGTGCACGTCCGAGCCGAGCGTGGCCCGGGCCTTCCTCGGGAGCCGCGGGCGGCGGACGCTGTTCGAGGTGACGCCGGCGCGGGCGGTGGGGATCCGGCGGTTCTCCGCGTTCACGGGCGAGGAGGAGTACATCCTGACGCCGGGCACCCAGCTGAAGGTGACGGACGTGAAGACCGAGCGCGGCGGGCTGTGCACCGTACGCCTCACCGAACTGGAGGGCCAGGGGCTGGTGTCCTAGGCGACCCGGCCCGCCCGACGGCCGCGGTCCGGCCGTCGACGGAACGCCGGACGACCTGTGACGAACCCCTCCTGGGCCGCACTCGGCCCAGGAGGGGTTCCGACGGGTCCCGACCCGCGGGTCAGAGCGCGCCGATGATGTCCTCGACCCGGTCCTTCGCGTCGCCGAAGAGCATGGAGGTGTTCTCGCGGAAGAACAGCGGGTTCTGTACGCCCGCGTAGCCGGAGGCCATCGAGCGCTTGAAGACGATGACCTTGTTCGCCTCCCAGACGGTGAGGACCGGCATGCCGGCGATCGGGCTGCTGGGGTCCTCGGCGCCGGCCGGGTTGACCGTGTCGTTGGCGCCGATCACGAGGACGACGTCGGTGTCGGCGAAGTCCTCGTTGATCTCGTCCATCTCGAGCACGATGTCGTACGGCACCTTGGCCTCGGCGAGGAGCACGTTCATGTGGCCGGGCAGGCGGCCGGCGACCGGGTGGATGCCGAACCGCACGTCGACGCCCTTCGCCCGCAGCTTCGAGGTGAGCTCCGCGACCGGGTACTGCGCCTGCGCCACGGCCATGCCGTAGCCGGGCGTGATGACCACCGAGCGGGCCGCGCCGAGGAGTTCGGCGGCGGCCTGGGCGGTGATCTCGTGGTGCTCGCCGTAGTCGACGTCCGAGGTCGAGGGCGCCTCGATGCCGAAGCCGCCGGCGATGACGGAGATGAACGAGCGGTTCATCGCCTTGCACATGATGTACGACAGGTAGGCACCCGAGGAGCCGACCAGGGCGCCGGTGATGATCAGCAGGTCGTTGCCGAGCAGGAAGCCGGAGGCCGCCGCCGCCCAGCCGGAGTAGCTGTTGAGCATCGAGACCACGACCGGCATGTCGCCGCCGCCGATCGAGGCCACCAGGTGCCAGCCCAGGGCGAGCGCCAGGACCGTCACGGCGATCAGCAGCCACAGTTCCGGCGTGATCACGAACCACACCGTGAGGGCGGCGAACAGGCCGAGGGAACCGAGGTTCAGCGCGTTCTTGCCCGGCAGCATGAGCGGCTTGGAGCTGATCTTCGCCGAGAGCTTCAGGTAGGCCACGATGGAGCCGGTGAAGGTCACCGCGCCGATGAACAGGCCGATGAACACCTCGGCGTGGTGGATGTCCAGCGTGCCGAGCGCGTCCAGGGCCGCGGCCTCGTGGCCGTCGGGCTCGTGCTCGACGTTCAGGAAGCCGTTCCAGCTGACCAGCACGGCCGCGAGGCCGACGAAGGAGTGCAGCAGCGCGATCAGTTCGGGCATGCCGGTCATCTCGACGCCACGGGCGCGCTGCAGACCGATCAGCGCGCCGATCAGCATGGCCACGGCCATCAGCCCGAGGCCGGCGGTGCTGATGTCGCCGTCGATCGCGAGCACGATGGTCGCGACGAGTGCGACGCCCATGCCGAGCATGCCGAACGCGTTGCCGAGCCGTGCGGACTCGTGCTTGGAGAGTCCTGCCAGCGCGAGGATGAACAACAGCGCGGCAACGAGGTAAGCCGCCTGTGCGGCGATGGTCGCAGACATGTCAGCTCCGGTTGAACATGGCGAGCATGCGACGCGTCACCGCGAAGCCGCCGAAGACGTTGATACTGGCCAGGAGGATCGCCACGGACGACAGCACCGTGACCGCGGTGCTCGAGTGCCCGATCTGCAGCAGCGCGCCGACGACGATGATCCCGGAGATCGCGTTGGTCACCGACATGAGCGGCGTGTGCAGGGCGTGGTGCACATGGCCGATCACGTAGTAGCCGATCACGATCGCGAGCACGAAGACGGTCACGTGGGGCAGCAGCGCCGCCGGGGCGAACCCGGCGGCGAGGAACAGCGCCAGCGCGGCGACCGCCACCCCGCCGAAGCGCCGGGCCGGCGTCATCGGCTCCTTCTTCGGCTTCGCCGGCTTCGTCTCCGCCGTCGCGGGCGCGGGGGCCGGGGCGGCCGAGACCTGGACCGGCGGGGGCGGCCACGCCGACTCGCCCTCGCGGACGACGGTGATCGAGCGCTGTACCGGGTCGTCCCAGTCGAGGACCAACTGCCCGTCCTTGCCGGGCGTCATCAGCTTCAGCAGGTTGACCAGGTTCGTGCCGTACAGCTGGGAGGCCTGGGCCGGCAGCCGACCCGCCAGATCGGTGTAGCCGATGATCGTCACGCCGTTCGCCGTGACGACCTTCTCGCCCTTCACGGTGCCCTCGACGTTGCCGCCGTTGGCGGCCGCCATGTCGACGATCACGGAGCCCGGCTTCATGCTCGCCACCATCTCCGCGGTGATGAGCGTCGGCGCGGGGCGTCCGGGGATCAGCGCGGTGGTGATGACGATGTCGACCTCACGGCACTGCGCGGCGTAGAGCTCGACCTCGCGCGCCTTGTAGTCGTCGCCCATCTCCTTGGCGTAGCCCGTCTTCGAGACCTCGACCTCCGGGGACTCGATCGACAGGTACTCGCCGCCCAGCGACCGCACCTGGTCGGCCACTTCGGGCCGGGGGTCGGTCGCCCGTACGATCGCGCCGAGCGAGCCCGCCGCACCGATCGCGGCCAGTCCCGCGACGCCCGCGCCCGCGACGAGCACCTTCGCCGGCGGCACCTTGCCCGCCGCCGTCACCTGGCCGGTGAAGAACCGGCCGAACGTGTGCGCCGCCTCGACCACGGCTCGGTATCCGGCGATGTTCGCCATCGACGACAGCACGTCCATCGACTGCGCCCGGCTGATGCGCGGCACGGCGTCCATCGACAGCGCCGTGAACGGCCGGCGGCCCAGGTCCTCGACCATCGCGGGGTCGAACGCCGGGGCGAACAGGGCGATCACCGTCGCCTCGGGCCGTACACCGTCCAGCTGAGCGGGGCTCGGGGCGTTGACCCCGAGGACCACGTCGGCGGCCGTCGCGTCGCCGATGCGCGCGCCGGCGGCCTCGTAGGCGCTGTCGGTGAAGCCCGCCGCGACACCCGCGCCGGAGTCGACGACGACGTCGTACCCCAGTTTGCGGATCGGTTCGATCGTGGCGGGTGTGGCCGAGACACGATGCTCACCTGCCCGCGCCTCCTTGAGGACTCCGACAATCACGAGTGTTCTCCGTTCGCTGCAGTTGCCGTCGACGGCCGTTCTCTACCTCGACTCCGATTCGGGTTTTGCCCCCCTCAGAATCGGGCCGCTCCCACCTCGACCGGAAGCGTGCCGGCGGTGATCAATGCCACACCACTCGACCTACCCATCGCGAGCGACCGCTCCGCGGGCACGGCGAACTCACCGGGGCTCCTGGTTGAGGACGGGCTCACGTTAGGGGTCCCCGGTCCTCCCGCGACACCGGCCGTTCAAGGGGGATAGCTCATATTGACGCGCGACTCGTCGCGCTCCTACGCTCCGCCCCCGTCGGGCGCCGCCGACGGCCGCGACGCGCGCTTCTCGGCCTGGTCCCGCAGCTCGCTCTTGGCCAGGGCGTTCTTGTGGACCTCGTCCGGGCCGTCGGCGAAGCGCAGGGTCCGGATGTGGGCGTACATGTTGGCGAGCATGAAGTCCTGGGACAGCCCGCCGGCGCCGTGGACCTGGATCGCCTTGTCGAGGATCCACTGCACGGTGGCCGGGGTCGCGATCTTGATGGCCTGGATCTCGGCGTGCGCGCCCTTGTTGCCGACGGTGTCCATCAGCCACGCGGTCTTGAGCACGAGCAGCCTCAACTGCTCGATGCGCACCCGGGATTCGGCGATCCAGTCACGGATGACGCCCTGCTCGGCGATCGGCCTGCCGAAGGCGACGCGCTCCTCGGCGCGGGCGCACATCAGCTCGACGGCCCGCTCGGCGATGCCGATCGAGCGCATGCAGTGGTGGATGCGGCCGGGGCCGAGGCGCGCCTGGGCGATGCCGAAGCCGTCGCCCTCGCCGCCGATCAGGTTCGCCGCGGGGACCCGTACGTCGGTGAACGTCAGCTCGGCGTGACCGCCGTGCTCGCGGTCGTCGTAACCGAAGACCTCCATGCCGCGGTGGATCTCGAAGCCGGGGGTGTCCCGCTCCACGAGGATCATCGACTGCTGACGGTGCCGCTCGGCGCCCGGGTCGGTCTTGCCCATCACGATGAAGATCTTCGCGTGGGGGTTCATCGCGCCCGTGATCCACCACTTGCTGCCGTTGATCACGTACTCGTCGCCGTCACGCACGATCGAGGTGCCGATGTTGGTGGCGTCGGAGGACGCGACGTTCGGCTCGGTCATCGCGAACGCCGAACGGATCTCGCCGGCGAGCAGCGGCTCCAGCCAGCGCCTCTTCTGCTCCGGGGTGCCGAACATGTGCAGCACCTCCATGTTGCCGGTGTCCGGCGCCGCGCAGTTCATCGCCGGGGGCGCGAGGTGGAGGCTGCGTCCGCTGATCTCCGCCAGTGGGGCGTACTGGAGGTTCGTCAGGCCGCCGCCCTCCTCTCCCGGCAGGCTGTGCTGGTCTACAAGAAAAAGGTTCCACAGGCCGCGCCTGCGGGCCTCGGTCCGCAGCTCTTGGAGGACCGGGACCGAGTCCCAGGCCCAGGGGTCGTCGAGCGCCGCGAGCTGCTCGTGGAAGACCTTCTCGGCCGGGTACACGTGCTGGTCCATGAACCCGAGCAGCGACGCGCGCAGTTCCTCGGTCCTGGCATCGAACCGGAATTCCATCAGTGCGTCTCCTTCAGCGCGGAAAGGCCGGCGTCGAGCAGCGGACCGATCGCCTCGCCGAGGGTCTCGAAGCCCTCCCCGACGGTCTGGCCGTTGAGGTGGCGGTAGTGGATGCCCTCGATGATCACGGCGAGCTTGAACGCGGCCAGGCCCAGGTGGAAGCCGAACCGAGAGAGGTCCCGGCCGCTGCCCGCGGCGTACCGCTCGATCGTCTCGGCCTCGGTGAGGTAGCCGGGCGCGCCCGCGACGGTGCTGACGCCAGCGCCGTCGCCGACGACCTCGCCCAGCCGGTTGTAGACGACCATCAGCGCGAGGTCGGACAGCGGGTCGCCGAGCGTCGCCATCTCCCAGTCGAGCACCGCCGTCGCCCGGTCGTCGTCGTCGACCAGTACGTTGTCGAGCCGGTAGTCGCCGTGCACGATGCCGCTGTCCGACTCCGTGGGGACGTCGGCGGAGAGCCGGCGGTGGAGCTCGTCGGCTGCCGGGAGGTCCCGGCTGTACGAGGCGTCGAGCTGCTTCTTCCAGCGGCGGACCTGGCGCTCCAGGTAGCCCTCGGGGCGGCCGAAGTCGGCGAGACCGACCTCCGCCGGGTCCACCCGGTGCAGCGTGACGAGGGTGTCGACGAGGCGCTCCGAGATCCGCCGGGTGCGCTCCTCGCCGAGGGGGGCGAGCTCGGCCGCGAGCCGGTACGGGGTGCCGGCGCACTGCGCCATCACGTAGAACGGGGCTCCCAGGACCTCGGGGTCGTCGCAGAGCCCGAAGGTCTCCGGCACCGGGACCGAGGTGTCCCGCAGGGCGCTCGTCACGCGGTACTCACGGCCCATGTCGTGCGCGGTCGCGAGGACGTGCCCGAGGGGCGGGCGGCGGACGATCCAGGTGCTGTTGCCGTCGGTGACGCGGTAGGTGAGGTTGGACTTGCCGCCGGCGATCAGCGTGGCCGACAGCTCGGAGCCGGCGCCGGGGACGTGCGCGGCCAGCCAGTTTCCGAGCCTGTCCAGGTCGAGGCCGGGCGGGGAGGGGGCCGATCGGCCATCACCGCACCACCACGGTGACGGTGTCGGCCACGCACACCGGCTTGTCGCCGCCGTCGCGCTCGACGGTGACACGGGTGACGACCTGGTAGCCCCCGCCGCCGGGGGTCACCTCCACGAGTTCGACACCGGCCCGTACCCGTGAGCCGACCGGGACCGGCGCCGGGAAGCGGACCTTGTTCGCGCCGTAGTTCACGCCCATGCGCACGCCCGTGACCTCGTACACCTCCCAGCACAGCATCGGGATCAGGCTGAGGGTGAGGTAGCCGTGCGCGATGGTGGTGCCGAACGGGCCCTCGGCGGCCCGCTCCGGGTCGACGTGGATCCACTGGTGGTCGCCGGTGGCGTCGGCGAACCTGTCGATCTGCTGCTGGGTGACGGTGTGCCAGTCCGAGTGGCCGAGGTGGGTACCGGCCGCCTTCTCCAGTTCGGCGATGCCGTCGAACGTTCTCGGGGTGGTCATGCGGGGGCTCCGTTCGGGGTGGGGCGCAGCCCCGGGACGAGCGCGGCGAGGGCCGCGCGGGTGGAGGGGGCGTCGACGTGCAGGTGGGCCCGCATCCCGACGGCTCGCGCGCCGAGCACGTTGGGCTCGGCGTCGTCGACGAAGAGCGCGCTCCCGGCGGCGACGCCGAGGCGCGCGAGGGTCAGCTCGTAGATCGGGGCCGCCGGCTTGCGCAGGCCGACCTCGCCGGAGATGACGACGGGGTCGAGCAGCGCGTCGATCCGCTCGCGCGGATAGGTGTTGCCCCAGCTGTTGGACAGGAGGGCGACCCGGACGCCGAGCGCGCGCAGCTCCTCGACGAGGTCGAACATCGCCGGGTCGGGCCGCATCGCGGCGAAGAGCCGGGAGAGCACGCCGACCGGGTCGACCGGACGGCCGTCGATCGTGGTGAGCTCCGCGGCGAGCAGGGCGTCGAACTCGGCGACGGTCAGCTCGCCGGTCTCCAGGCGGTGGATCGGGGTGCCGGCGGGCGCACGGCGGGACATCCAGGCCCTGAGGGTCCGGGAGAACGACTCCGGATCGATGCCGTCGGCCTCGATCCAGGCCGCGATCGACTCCTTCACGGGCCCGGTGAGCACGCCGCCGTAGTCGAGGACGACGGCCTCGACCGGTGCGGTCGGCGGGACGTCGGCGCTGGTCACTCGGCTGCCCCGACGCGTGTGACGCCCCCGTCGACGACGACGGTCTGGCCGGTGAGCCAGGCGGCGTCCTCGGAGAGCAGGAAGGCGACGACGCCGCCGATGTCCTCGGGCTCGCCCAGCCGCTTGAGCGGGTAGCGGGCCGCGAGCTGATCCTCGCGGCCCTCGTACAGGGCGGTGGCGAACTTCGTCTTGACGACGGCCGGCGCGATCGCGTTGACCCGGATGTCCGGGCCCAGCTCGACGGCCAGGAGCTCGGTCATCGAGATCAGCATCGCCTTGCTGGCGCCGTACATGCCGATCATGGGCGCCGGCTGGACGCCGGAGACCGAGGAGACGTTGACGACCGCGCCGCCGTGCTCCTTCATCCATGCGCCATGGACTTGCTGGATCCAGGAGAGCGCGGCGAGGCAGTTGGTCTCGACGATCTTGCGGGCGGCCGCCAGGTCGAGCTCGATCATCGGGCCGTACACCGGGTTGATGCCGGTGTTGTTCACCAGCAGGTCCACGCTGCCGAACGCCTCGATCGCCTGGCGGACGGTGTCGGTCTGGTGCGCGAGGTCGTCGGCCTTGCCGGCGACGCCGAGGGCGTGCGCGGGGCCGCCCAGGGCGGCGACCGCCTGGTCGAGCGTCTCCTTCGTACGGCCGGTGATGACGACCCGGGCCCCCTCGGCGACGAGCCGCTCGGCGATGGCCAGGCCGATGCCGCGGCTGGCGCCGGTGACGATCGCGGTCTTTCCCTCGAAACGCTTCATGTTCTCCGTACTTCCTTCTCTGTTCGGACGTGCTCGGCTCGGACGTGCTCGGCTCGGACGTGCTCAGCTCAGGCGCTCGACGACCATGGCCATGCCCATGCCGCCGCCGACGCACATGGACTCGACGCCGAACTGCTTGTCGTGCCACTGGAGCGAGTTGACGAGGGTGGCGGTGATGCGGGCGCCGGTCATGCCGAAGGGGTGGCCGACGGCGATGGCGCCGCCGTTGACGTTGAGCTTCTCCAGCGGGATGCCGAGCTGCTGGGCGGAGCCGAGCGACTGCACGGCGAACGCCTCGTTGATCTCGTAGAGGTCGATGTCGTCGAGGCCGAGGCCGGCGCTCTTCAGGGCGGCCGGGATGGCCTCGACCGGGCCGAGGCCCATGATCTCCGGGGAGAGGCCGGTGACGGCCGTGGAGACGATCCGGGCGAGCGGGGTGAGGCCCAGCTCCCTGGCCCGGCCGTCGCTCATGATCACCAGCGCGGCGGCGCCGTCGTTGAGCGGACAGGCGTTGCCGGCGGTCACGGTGCCGTCGGGGCGGAAGACCGGCTTGAGCCCGCTGACGCCTTCGAGCGTGGTGCCGGGGCGGGGGCCGTCGTCGGCGGTGACGACGGTGCCGTCGTGGCGCGTGACCGGGGTGATCTCGCGGGCCCAGAAGCCCTCCTCGATGCGCTGGACGGCGAGGTTCTGGCTGCGGACGGCGAAGGCGTCCTGCTCCTCGCGCGACATCCCGAGGATCTGCTGCACGTTCTCGGCGGTCTGGCCCATGGAGATGTAGACGTCCGGCAGCGCGCCGGTCTCGCGGGGGTCGGTCCACGCGGGCTCGCCGCCCTGCGCGCGCTCGTGGGTGCGCTTGCCGGAGTCGCCGAAGGCCGGGTTGAGGATGTCGTGGCCCGGGATGTGGTCGCTGGTGCCGTTGGCGAAGTGGCTGACCGACTCCACGCCGGCGGAGACGTAGGCATGGCCCTCGCCGGCCTTGATGGCGTGGAAGGCCATCCGGGTGGTCTGCAGGGAGGACGAGCAGTACCGGGTGATCGTCGTGCCGGGGAGGTGGTCGTACCCCAGGAGCACGGCGACGTTGCGGCCCATGTTCCAGCCCTGCTCGCCGCCGGGCAGGCCGCAGCCGAGCATCAGGTCGGTGATCTCGCGGGGGTCGAGCTCGGGCACCTTCGCCAGCGCCGCCCGCACCATCTGCACGGTCAGCTCGTCGGCGCGCAGGTCCTTCAGGGACCCCTTGCCCGCACGGCCGATCGGGGACCGGGCGGTCGAGACGATCACTGCTTCGGGCATGGGACCTCCCTTTACATGCTAAGCGGTTGCTTACCCAAGGTGGGCCCACTGTGCAACGGGCGACGGACAGCCGTCAACAGGCGATCGGGGTGGGAGCGGAATGACTTATGTCATGTCGACAGGAGGCGGCCGGTGCACGGCACACGGCACACGGCACCCGTGACATCAGCGGCGCCCGTGGCATCGACGACGCCCGAGGGCAGGGGGCGACGGCGCCCGAAGTCAGGGGCGGCAGCGCCCGAGGGCAGTGGTCAGCGAGCCGCGATGCCCGCGATGAACAGGTCGGCGAACGTACGGGCGACCTCGTCGGCCGAGGCCTCGCCCTCGGAGCGCCACCACATGGGCAGGTGGTGGACCGACCCGAAGCAGTAGTCGACGGCCAGCTCGGCGCTGACGTCGTCGCGGAACACGCCCTCGCGCTGCCCCTCGACGATGAGCGCCCGGAAGGTCTCGTGGTAGCGCCGGCGCTCCCGTCGCACCTGCCGCTGGTTCTCCTCGGCGAGCTGGTGCAGCGACCGGAAGAAGATCGTGGCGCTCTGGAGGTTCTCGATCGTCGTCACCACGACGTCCACCACCGCCGCGTGGACGCGCTCCGCCACCGGCAGGTCCGTCGCCACCACGGCGTCGAGGCGCTCGGTCTGCATCCGCAGCACCCGCAGGTAGATCTCGTGGAGCAGGTCGTCCTTGGAGGGGAAGTAGTGGTACATGGCGCCCTTGGTGACCCCCGCGGCGCGCACCACGTCCTGCACCGACGTCCCGTCGAAGCCCTTCTCCGCGAAGAGCTCCAGGGCCGCGTCCAGCAACCGCTCGGGGACCGTGCGGCCGTTGACGGTCGCCGGTGGCCGTCCCCTCCGGCGCCCCTCCGCTGCGGACACGGCCGATCCCCTAGCGGCGTCGCTTCGGGGCGTACGTCTCCAGGTACGCGGTCATGAGACGGCGCGCCTCGTCGACCGTGGCCTCGTCGCCGGTCCGGGAGTCCTTGAAGGCGAGGCCGAAGATCCGGTCGGCGGCCTCGTAGGCCACCTGCACGGCGAGCCGGGGGGTGTCGGCGACGATCAGCTTCCGCTCGACGAGGTGGCGCCGGAACGCCTCGGCCTGCGTCCTGCCCCAGGCCTCCTCCAGCTCCATGAGCACGGGGGCGCGCCCCGGGGCGTACCACAGCTCCACCACGCTCGGGTGCTCGCGGCAGTAGGCGAGCTGCGGGTCGATCAGCGCGTCGACGACCTCGCGCAGGGTGGTGCCGGGCCCGAGGTCGTCCGCCGCCTGCGCGAGGAGCTCGCCCATGTCCTGGCCGTGGCGCCGCAGGAGCGCGGCGTCGACCTGGTTCCGGTCGGCGAAGTAGTGGTAGACGGAGGCGGTGGGGATGCCGGCCCGCTTGCCGACGGCGCCGAGCGTGGAGGCCTCGTACCCCTCCTCCGCGAGGATCTGGTCGGCGGCGTCCAGGATCGCCTGCACGCGCTTCATGCCGCGGCGTTGCACGGGCGCCGGACGGGAAGCCACCCGTGACATCACCGGATTCTCGACCATCAGTCGAGAATATCAGCCGGGACCGCACAAGATCATCGAAAGAGGACGTGGGGCCGGGCCCCGGGTCACTCGCCGAGCACGTCGCCGAAGACGCCTCCGAAGGGGTCGGGGCCCCCGTCGTCCGCGCCGATCGGGACCTCGGCCCAGATCGTCTTCCCCTCGCGCGTGTAGCGCGTGCCCCAGTGGTCGGCGAGCTGGGCGACGAGGAAGAGTCCGCGGCCGCCCTCCTCGTCCGGCCGGGCCCGCCGCAGGTGCGGCGAGGTCTCCCGGCTGTCCGACACCTCGCAGATCAGTGCCCGGTCCTTGTCCCGCAGGAGCCGCAGGTCCACCGGCGGAGCCCCGTACCGGATGGCGTTGGTGACGAGTTCGCTGACGATCAGCTCGACGGCGAAGCCGACGGCGTCGAGGCCCCAGTGCTCCAGCTGGGCGTTCGTGGACGCGCGGGCGCCGGCCACCTTCGCCGGGTCCGGGTCGATGCGCCAGCCGGCCATGTGGTCCTCGGCCAGGGCGTGGACGCGGACAAGGAGGAGGGCGGCGTCGTCGCGCGTGTCGGCGGGGAGCCCGGACGCGACGACCCGGTCCCGGAGCGCGATGGGCGGAAGACTCTGGTGCTCGCTCAGCATCCGGCACAGGCCGGTGATCCCGGTGTCGGGATCATGGTCGGCGCCCGTCACCAGTCCGTCCGTGAACAGCGCGAGCAGGCTGTCCTCCGCGATCGCGAACTCCGCGGACTCGAAGGGCAGACCGCCGACGCCCAGGGGCAGGCCCACAGGCATCTCCAGGGGCGCGGCGGGCCCGCCGGGGGCGACCAGGACCGGCGGCAGATGACCGGCACTCGCCGCGGCGCACCGCCCGTGGACGGCGTCGTACACGAGGTACAGGCATCGCGCTCCCACCGCCGGGTCCGTGCCGTCGGTCTCCTTCGGGTCGAGGCCGATGCGGGCCTGCCCGACGAGGTCGTCGAGTCTGCTGAGGAGTTCCTCGGGGGCGAGGTCGAGCGCGGCGAGGGCGCGCACGGTCGTCCGCAGCCGGCCCATCGTGACGGCGGCGTGCAGCCCGTGGCCCACCACGTCGCCCACCACGAGCCCGACGCGGGCGCCGGACAGCGGGATCACGTCGTACCAGTCGCCGCCCACGCCCGTGGGCCCCGCGCCGGGGACGTAGTGGTGGGCGGCCTCCACCGCCGTGTGCTCGGGCAGCTCCTGCGGGAGCAGATTGCGCTGGAAGAGCAGGGCGGTGGCGCGCTCGCGGGCGTAGCGCCGTCCGTTGTCGACGCACACCGCCGTGTGGGCGACCAGTTCGGCGGCCAGGGCGCGGTCGGCGTCGGTGAAGGGGTCCCTCCGGGCGGTACGCAGCAGGGTGACCGTCCCGAATCTCGCGGCTCCGGCCGTCAGGGGAAGGACGAGCTGCCTGCCGCCGGCGGGGAACTCTCCCCCGGGTGCGCCGTCGTGGCCTGCGCTGTTTCCGCCGGTGACCCGGCGGCAGGGGGTCGACGCGCTCCAGGGGCCGGGTTCCTCGCCCGCGAGTACGGACTCGGCCAGGTCGACCCGGGCCGCGTCCGCGAGATCGGGGACGACCGCGGCGACGAGTTCCTCGCACGTCCGGACCCCGTCCAGTGTCGTCCCGATGCCGGAGGAGCGGCTCAGCAGCTCAAGACGGCGCAGGGCCTCGTAGCGCGCGGTGATCTCGAAGGCCGACTCGCACACGCCCAGGTGGTGGCCGGTGGCGTCCTGCAGCCGGAAGTAGGAACAGGACCAGACGTGCCGGCGGGTGGGAGGGTCGCCCGGCAGGGAACTCCGGTAGTGGAGGTCGATCACGGGTTCACCGGTGCGGAGGACGTGGTCGATCACCGATTCGTACGAGCGGCCGGGCGGACCCGGGGAGATGAACTCGCCGTGGGGGAGGATCTCCCGCGCCTGAAGGCCGAAATAGTCCTCGCGCCCGATGCCGAACTTGGCTTCCGTCGCGGGGTTGACCCATTGCACACGGGCGTCCGCGTCGATCACGGTCAGCGAGATCGGCGACTGGGTGGACAGTCCGGCCAGCATGGCCTGGTCGGTCGCCCAGCGCTCCATCTGCCCGGCCTCGACGGACACGACGCCCCAGGCCGCGGTGGTCGGCCGGGCCTCGGCGGGTCCGAGCCGCAGGACGTACAGCACCACGTGCACGACGCTCCCGTCGCGCTTGCGCAGGGCCCACTTCTCGCCCCAGGAGCCGATGGGCCGGTCGGGCGCGAAGAGGGTGCGGCCGTCGACGGGGACGAGGAACGTACGGGCCGGCCTCCCGAGGACCTCCTCGGCCGGGTACCCGTAGAGGTCCTCGGCCGCGGCGTCCCAGCCGATGATCTCGCCCCCGTGGTCGAGCACGGCGGTGGCCATGGCCCCCAGGCTGAAGGGAGTGCCGAGGTACTGCTCTCCTGCCCCGGGCGTTGTCATGGCGGCCTCCCGGCGGACGGCTCCCCCTCGTCAGGCTACTCGGCGTAGGCGGGACGGCGCTCGGCGGAACCGCAGGCCGGGAGCTCGGCCGCTACGGCGTCGACGGGTTCGCGCACCGGAGGATCATCCGCATCGCCGGCTGAGCACCGGGCCCCTGACCAGTGACCCGCGGCACCGGGAGCGGTGGCGCGGGCCACCGCCGTCTCGGGCCCAGGAGGTCGTCCCGACCTCCTGGTGCGGCGGGCGACGGCGGGGGGACGTCGACGGTCACGGAGAAGCCGTGACCGGTGAGCCGACGGACCAGGACGGGGCCGGCGATGCCGGCGCCGGAGACGAGAATCCGCCTGGCACCCCTCCTGTTCCTTCAGTCCACCCGTACGGCGTGGAGCGCGGTGAAGGCCAGCAGCCGGGTGGCGGTCCGCTGCGGATCCTCGAGCAGGGGCGAGTGCCCGAGGCCGGGCAGCAGCTCGACCTTCGCGCCCGGGACGGCGCGGTAGTCGGAGGCGGACGAGGAGCGCCACCTGCGGTCGTCCTCGCCGAAGAGCACGAGCAGCGGCTTGCCCAGGACCGTCAGCCGGTCCGGCAGCGCCCGCTGCTCCAGGTAGGAGCGCGTGGCCGACATCGTCGCGGTGAACGTGTGGTGGGTCATGTCGCGTACGTCGTCCAGGAGTTCCTCCGGGAGCCGGTAGTCGGCGCGGCTGACCGCGGTGCTCGCGAAGTGGCGGAGCTGCTCGTCGCTCGGCGGCCACTGCGAAGGGCCGACGGCGGCGGGCTGCGGTGCGATGAAGGCGCCCAGGCCGGGGCCGGTGTTGACGAGCGCGAGCGCGGTCACCAGGTCGGGCCGGTGTTCGGCGAGGGCGGTGGCGACGGCGCCGCCGCTGGAATGACCGACGACCACGGCGTGCTCGACGCCGAGCCGGTCCAGCGCCTCGCCGACCCGGCGTGCCTGGTCCGGTACCGCGTAGCCGCGGTCGACCGGTTCGGCCGACCGCCCGTGCCCGGGCAGGTCGATCCGGATGACGCGGTGAGCGCCGGTCAGCAGCGGAACCATCGGGTTCCACGAGCGGGTCGAGGATGCCGACCCGTGGATGAGCAGGAGTGCGGGGGCGTCGAGGGGGCCGTCCTGGCACACGTGCATGTCGCCGTCGTCCAGCGGCAGAGTCGAACTCTCGGTGGCCTCGGCGCGGCCGTTCACGGACGGGTTCCCGTCAGAAGCAGTCATGGGCCCACTGTCTCCGCCGGTACGCGCCGGTGTATTGGACGAATGTTCCCCGGCCGGCCTGCGTGGGCACCATGGGGCCATGCAGACGTTCGCGCACGGTGCGGCCCTGTGGGACGTCGAGTGCCCGCGGCGGCCCAGCCGGGTGGCCGGTGTCACCATGGCGGGCTTCCGTGTCCCCGACCTGGACGCGCTCCGGATGGTCCCGCACCCGGCCGTGACACTGCTCCTGGACTTCGGCGGCGGGACATCCGTCCTCGACTGTGCCACGGGGCAGCAGCGGGGAAGCCTCGTCGCAGGACCCGGGCTCGGATCCGGAGGCGCGGTCCGGGCGCGGGGGGAGAACGTCGAGTGCGTGCAGGTGCGCCTCTCCCCGGTGATCGCGCGCGCGGTTCTGGGCGCTTCTCCCGCCGACTTCGACGGTGCCGTCGTGCCGCTGGAGAGCCTGTGGGGCCGGGAGGCCTCCCGGATCCGCGAGCGACTCGCCGATGTCTCCTCGTGGCAGGAGCGCTTCGGCTTGACGGACCTGCTGCTGGCACGCCGGTACGAGGCGGGGCCGGCGGTCGACCCGGAGGTGGCCTGGGCCTGGCGCCGGATCGTCGCCGGCCGTGGCCTGACCCGGATCGACGGTCTCGCGGCCGAGGTCGGGTGGAACCGGAAGCGGCTGTGGTCCCGGTTCCGGTCACAACTCGGCCTGCCGCCCAAGCGCGCCGCGAAGCTGGTCCGCTTCGACCACGCCGCCCATCGCCTGGTCGCGGGCGAAGGCGCGGCCCACGTCGCGGCCGCCACCGGCTACGCCGACCAGTCCCACCTGCACCGGGACGTCATGGCGCTCACCGGGGCGACCCCCGCGAGCGTGGCCGGCGAGCCGTTCCTCGCCGTCGACGACATCGCCTGGCCCACCCGCGAGACAGCCGCGACGGCCTACGCCTCCAGGAAGCCCCGACTCGGCCCCCGCCAGAAGTGATGCGACTCCGCGGCGAGCGGGCCGGACGATCCGGCGGTCAGGGCCGCTCGTGGGCGGGATGCGCGGCGAGCTCGTCGAGGAACTCCCGGAGCAGATGCCGCAGGACGTCGGGGCGTTCCAGGTGTACGTCGTGGCCGGTGCCGGGGACGCTCACGGCCGTCGCCCCCGGGCACTGTCGGAGCATGGCCTCGGACTCCTGCGGAGGGATGATGCCGGACTGGCCCAGGACGGCCAGGACCGGACACGTGACCCTCGCCCACTCGTCCCAGAAGGAGCGCCGGGCGTTCTCGGCCAGCGAGTCGACCATGACGTCCCGGTCGAAGCGGGGCCACCAGCCGCTCCCGTGTTCCTCCAGGCCGGCGGCCCAGCCCTCGCCGACCGCACCGCCGCCGAGGAAGTCGACGGCGGCCTTCCGCGAGGGGAACGGCGTCGGCCATGAGTCGAGCCATCCGCCGATCTCGGCCTGCACGTTCGGGTTCGGTCCGCCGGGGCCGGCTTCGACCAGGACGAGAGCGCGTACGAGGCGGGGGTGTGCGGCGGCGGTGAGCATGGCGGTGTGGCCGCCCAGGGACTGACCCACCAGGACGGGTTGCCGGAGGTCGAGCTGGTCGAGTACGGCGACGGCATCCGCCACGTACGCGGCACGGCTCACCTCGCCCGGCAGGCGCTCGCTGGCGCCGTGGCCGCGCTGGTCGACGGCGACGACCCGGTGACGGGAGCTCAGGTCCCGGGCGAGGGCGTCCCATTCGCCCGCGTGTCCGGCCAGTCCGTGCAGCAGGACGACGGGTGGCCCCGAGCCTCCCCAGTCGCGACAGGACAGGCGGACGCCGTCGCGTTCCACGGTGCGTTCGGACCAGGTCATGCGGCCTCTTTCCGGGTCGGGAAGATCGGTTGTCGCGGTGGGGCGGTCAGCGGTAGGCGGCGAGGAAGGCGCGGGTGCCGGCGGCGGCGTAGCGGTCCAGGTCGGCCTCGGTGTGCTGGGAACTGCCGGTGAACATGGCCTTGTTCACCGGGATCCACAGCAGCAGCCCGGAGAAGTGGTTCGCGGCCAGGAGCGCGTCGTCGATGCGGAGGAGCCCCTCGTCGGCCAGGCGCCGGAAGGTCGCGGCCAGCGTGGCGAGTCCTCGTTCGAAGCCCTTCTCGTACCACTCGGTGCCCAGGTCGGGGAAGACGTCGGCGTTGGCGATGATCAGGCGTCGCAGCTGGATGACCTGGGGGTGGGTGAGGGTGGTCAGGAACCGGCGGGCGAGCCGGGTCAGGTTCTCCTCCAGGTCGGCGGCGTCGGTCGGGACGTCGGCCAGCAGGTCGATCGTGGTGTCGAGCCGGTCGGTGGTGGCCAGGACGATGGCGGCGAAGAGCTTCTCCTTGTCGGAGAAGTGCTTGTAGACGGTCTGCTTGGACACCGCGGCCAGTCTCGCGATGTCGTCCATGCTCGTGCCCGCGTACCCCTTCTCCATGAACACCGCGGTCGCGGCCTCCATGATCGCCTGGTGCTTGCGGGCCGAGCGGCCTTGTCCGGTGGTGTCCATACGTCTCCTTCGATCGGTACTGGACAGTCTAGTTCCTGTCTGAGTACTGTACCGTCCAGTTCCGAAGCGCGGGACGCATCCACGGAGGAGAACCATGCGGAAGATCGTCGCGGGCCTCGCACCTGGCGGTCACGCGCGCCTTCGCCCACGGCGCCGTGGAAGCCCACCGCGCCCCCCAGCCGCACCGACCCCGCCCCACCGACCTCTTCGCCCACGGCCAGGAATGGACCTCCACATGCCCCAGACGCTCAACCCCCCGGCCGCTCTCGACGTCTCCCCGGCCCGCCCGGCGTCACGGCGCCTGCCGGCCGCCGGCATCGCGGCAGGCCCGCTCTTCCTCGTGGCGGGCCTGGCCCAGGGCCTGACCCGGGACGGGTTCGACTTCACCCGCAACGCCCTCAGTCAGCTCAGCCTCGGCGACCTCGGATGGATCCAGGTCACCGCCTTCCTGCTCACCGGCCCGCTGGTCATCGGCGGTGCGATCGCGATACGCCAGGCACTGCGCGATGCGCCGGGCGGCACCTGGGCGCCCCGGTTGCTCGGCGCATTCGGCGTCTCGTTCCTCGTCGCCGGAGTCTTCCGCGCCGACCCGGGGGCCGGGTTCCCCGCCGGCGCCCCCGAGGACCGGGTCACCTCACTGAGCGCACACGGCACCGTCCACATGCTTGCCGGCACGGTCGGCTACCTCGCGCTGTGCGCCGCGTTCCTCGTGCTCGCCCGGCACTTCGCCACCCGCCGACAGCGCGGCTGGGCACTCGCCGCCCGCCTCGTGCCGGTCGGGGTCCTCGCCGGATTCGCCGCCTCCGCCGCCACCGTGGCGGCCTTCACCGCCGGAGCAGGACTCGGCCTGCTCGGACTCAGCGCCGTCACCGCCCGCCTGACCTTCCCGGCGCGGCGGTAACGGCCCCGCCCTGCCGCTCGCGGCGACTGCACCACGCAGTAGCCCCGTTCGCCCAGGAAGTGCGCGGTCCGGGGCAGTCCGGCACCGATTCAACCGTCGCCTCCACCATGGAAACCCGCTGGTCGCGGCCCACCGTCACCGGATCGGCGCCCGCTGTCCCCACCTGGCCATCGGCAGCACCCACGGGACCGGGCAATGCCGGATCGACAGCATTCGAACGTTTACGCGACAAAATGCCGAGCCCTGGAGCGCATCATCGAACGTAGGGAAACCTCCTACGAGGAGTGGCGATGAAGCTGTCGTTCCTGGAGCCCCTGTACGCGGAGCCCGGCCCGTTCGCCTCCGTGTACCTGGACACCTCGCGTGACGTCGAGCATCCGGAGCGGTCGATCGCGCTGCGCTGGCGGCGGCTGCGCGGCAACCTGACCCGTCAGGGCGCGGACCGGGCGCTGCTCGACGCGCTGGAGGAGGTGGTCGGCGCCGACACGGAGGTACCGGGGGTCCACGGGCAGGCCGTCTTCGCCGCGCACGGTGCGCTCGTACTGGACGGGGAGCTGCCCAGGCCGCCCGCACACGACTTCGCGCGCTACGGCACGCTGCCGGATGCGATGCCCCTGGTCACCCAGCACGTCCCGGAGATCCCCTACCTGGCCGTGACCGTGCACTACGGCGGGCCGCCGACCGCCGAGGCCCGCGGATGGGTGACGCTGGACGCGGAGACCGGGACCTGGCCGACATCCAATGTCACCCCGGGTGAGCGGCTGCACCACAGGAGTGCGGTGGCGACCTGGCATCACACCGCGGTCCGGCTGGGCCACCGGCTGGACGAATGGGCGCGGCGCGCCGGCGCCGACTCCGTCGTCGTGGGCGGGAACGAATGGGCGTCCAACGTACTGATCCGCCGCCTCCCGCACGCCTTGCGGGACAAGGTCGTACGCGTGGGGGGTCCCACTCCGACGGACACCCTGCGTGCCCTTCTGGAGCCGCAGCTGAACACCGCCTTCCGCGGCCGCATGGCCGCGCACGACCGGGCGCTCGTGGACGTCTTCATCGGCCGTCGGGCCCTGCACCTGGCCGCGACGGAGGGGCTGTCCGCCACCGTCGCCGCCCTTCAGCGCGGTCAGGTCGCGGCGCTGCTCCTCCACCACCCGCCCGCGCCCTCCCTACGGTTCTGGGTGGGCCCGCAGCCGACCCAAGTCGCCCTGACCGAGGCGGAACTGGCCTCCTTCGGCGTGCGGGGACCCCGCGAGGAGCGTGCCGACGAGGCCCTGGTGCGGACCCTCGTCGGCACCGGTGCCGAACTGGTCGTCGTACCGGAGAGCGACCTGATGCTGCACGAGGGCGTGGGCGCGCTGCTGCGGTACACCGACCGCGGGACGCCCTCCTGACGCGGCCGCACACCGCGGTTCCGGCTCGCGCGATCCGCATCAGGCTCGACCTGTGGGGCGTGGTCGCCGCCCCCTCCCGGTGGGGAGCCACCAGCACGCCTTGACCAGGTCAAGGCGCGTTTCGTCCCGGTCGAGCGCACTGGTCACCACGTCATGTCGACCCATCACATGAGGGTGGTCCCTCCACGACACCGAGCGCAAGCACTGCGCTGTCGGATCACGCGGCGGACCGCGTGGTGGTCGCCGCCCCCGCGGGCCAGTGCCGGTGCAGCACGTCGATGTGGAAGTCGTGGGTGTGGTTCTGGCCGGCGCCCGCGAGATGCGGATGGTCCCGGGGCAGCTCGGGGTGGCTGTGGGGCACTTCGGCCGGGTCGGTGCGGGGCCACAGCCGCACCGCGACCACGGTGCCGGCGAGCGCGATCGCGGTCAGCACGCCGGCCGCCACGGCCGGGCTCGCCCGCGCGGCGAGCCATCCGGCCAGCGGGTAGGTGACGAGCCAGCAGGCGTGGGTCAGGGAGAACTGGGCGGCGAACGCGGCGGGCAGGTCGGGTGTCGCCGCGGATCGCCGGACCAGCCGGCCCCCGGGGGTGAGGATCGCCGAGGTCGCCGCCCCGATGAGGAGCCAGGACACCAGCAGCGCGGGCCACGCCCACGAGCCCTGTCCGGGCCCGGCCGCCAGGCCGGTCGCGAAGAACCCGAGCACGCCGGTCATCGCGAAGGCGGCCGGCAGCATGAGGGCGCGGTCCCCGACGCGGCCGAGCACGCGGGGCAACAGGAGGGCCACGAGCATGGAGCCCGCCCCGTACGCGCCGAGGGCGAGCGACACGTCCCCGGCGGAGCGGCCCAGGGTGTCGCGGACGAGGACCACCGTGTCGACCAGGACCATGGCCCCCACGGCGGCCACGACCAGGTCGAGGGCGAGCAGGGCGCGCAGCCGCGGGGTGGCGAGGAAGAGCCGGGTGCCGAAGGCGGCCTTGGCGTAGACGCCGCCGGAGCGTTCGACCGGCCGGGGCTTGGGCAGCAGGACGGAGACGACCAGGACGCCGGAGGCGACGAAACCTGCGGCGGTGCCGGTGAAGAGCCACTGGTAGGAGACGAGGGACAGGAGGGCTGCCGCGAGCACCGGGCTGAAGAGGCTCTCCAGGTCGTACGCGAGCCGGGAGAGGGACAGCGCCTGGGTGTAGTCGCGTTCCTCGGGCAGCACTTCGGGGACGGTCGCCTGGAAGGTGGGGGTGAAGGCGGCGGAGGCGGCCTGCAACAGGAAGATCAGCACGTACACCTGCCAGACCTGGGTCACGAACGGCAGGGCCAGCGCGGCGCCGGCGCGGAGCAGGTCCATGGACACCAGGAGTGCCCGCCTGGGTACGCGGTCGGCGAAGGCGCTGACGAGCGGGGCGATGCCGACGTAGGCGATCATCTTGATCGCCAGAGCCGTACCGAGGACCGCCGACGCGTTGCCACCGGCGAGGTCGTACGCGAGCAGGCTCAGCGACACGGTCGCCAGGCCGGTGCCGAGGAGGGCGACGACCTGCGCGGTGAAGAGGTGCCGGTAGGTGCGGTTCCTCAGGACGGACAGCATGCGGGGCATCCCTGGGTCGGCTGCGGGCTCCTCCACCGTAGCCGATGCGTGCATGATTGCGCACCTATTGACTTGTTGTGGCCGTCGGGTGCCGGTCAGTCGTGCCAGGGCTCTCCCGTGACCTGATGGTCGGCGTGGCTGACGGCCTCCAGCACCATGCGCTTCAAGTGCCCGTCCGGCAGGGAGTAGACCACGCGACGCCCCTCCTTGCGGGACCCCACCAGACCGCCCAGCCGCAGCTTGGCCAGATGCTGGCTCACCGCGGGCCTGGCAGCCCCGACCGTCTCGGCAAGGGCGGTCACGTCCGACTCGCCGTGCGACAGCAACCACACGAGATGCAACCGAGTGGGATCCGCGAGCATGGCGAAGACCCGCGCCGCCGCCGTCAGCTCACGGGCCCCCGGCGTCCGCTGATGCGCACCGGTCGCAGATGAAAGGCTGTCGCTTGGAGACATGACGTCATCGTAGGCGCGCGGGGCGCACGGGATCGCGCCGGAGCGAGGACCGGGTGCGACCCGCCGCGACCACCCGACCCGGGCTTCCTCAGGACTGCTCCGTCGGCCGTTCCTCCGCCTGATGTCCACCGGCCCGCACCAGTCCGGTCTCATACGCGGTCACCACGGCCTGGACACGGTCGCGGAGCCCGAGTTTGGCGAGGATGCGGCCGACATGAGTCTTCACGGTCGTCTCGGACAGGTACAGACGCCCGGCGAGTTCGGCGTTGCTGAGTCCTTGGGCCAGCAGTCGCAGGACCTCGAGTTCGCGCGGGGTCAGCATGGCCAGGTCTCGGTGCGGGCCGACGGCGTCGGTGGGAGGGGCGGTGCGGGCGTGGCGCTCGACGAGGCGGCGGGTGATGGTGGGGGCGAGGAGCGCGTCACCGGTGCGGACCAGGCGGACGGCGGCCACGAGGTGTTCGGGGGTGACGTCCTTGAGGAGGAAGCCGCTCGCCCCTGCGGACAGGGCCTCGTAGACGAGCTCGTCGAGGTCGAACGTGGTCAGGATGATCACGCGCGGCTGGTCTGCGGCACCCGTGAGGATGCGCCGCGTGGCCTCCAGACCGTCCATCTCCGGCATGCGGATGTCCATCAGCACCACATCGGGCCGGGTGCGCCGGACAGCGTCGACGGCCTCGGCACCGTCGGGCACCTCGGCGACCACGTCGATGCCGTTGGCCGCGAGGATCATCCGGAAGCCGGCGCGGACGAGCGCCTGATCGTCCGCGATCACCGCGCGCAGAGGCTCCGTCACGCCGTCTCCCTCACACTGTGTCCAGGGGTATGAGTGCGGTGACACGGTAGCCGCCGGTAAGGCGTCGCTTCGTCTGCAGGGTTCCGCCGTAGACCGCCAGCCGCTCCCGCAGCCCGATCAGACCGCGTCCGTTTCCGGTGGCCGCGGCGGCGCCCGGGCTGCCTCCGGTGTCGGTGACCTCCACGCGCAGGCGGTCGGGACCGTGGTCGACGGTCACGGTCGCGCTCGCACCGCTCGCGTGCTTCACGGTGTTCGTCAGCGCCTCTTGTACGACTCGGTAGGCGGCGAGGCCGATCCCGGCGGGCACGTCACGTGGGGTGCCGGTCGTGTTCAGGGTGACGGGAGTACCTGTGTGCCGCACGCGTGCGATCAGGGACTCGAGCTGGTCGAGGCCGGGCTGCGGGGTGAGGTTCGTGGTGGCCGGGGCCCCGCCGTCCTCGGCATTCATGGTCAGCAGGCCCATCGTGTGCCGCAGCTCGGACATGGCCGTCCGGCCGCTCGCCTCGATGGCGAGGAGGGCTTCGCGGGTCTGGTCCGGGGCGACGTCCAGGACCGTGCGGGCGGCGCCGGCCTGGATCACCATCATGCTGACGTTGTGGGTCACCACGTCGTGCAGTTCACGGGCGATGCGGGCGCGCTCCCGTTCGGCCGCGCGGCGGAGTTCTTCCGCCTGCTCGCGTTCGAGCGCGGCCGCCTGTGCCTGGCTCTCCGCGGTTCGCACCTTCCACGTGCGCATCCCGTTCGCCGCCAGCACGAGCGGGACGAGGACCATGAGCGGAACGTATTTGGTGGGGACCGAGGACGAGACCGTCAGCAGCTCCAGGTTCGTGAGGGAGCCGTTCGCCAGCAGCAGCGCCGGAAGGCTCATGAGCGTGGCCACCCGGTAGGGGCTGTAGACGGCCGCCGTGTAGGCCGCGATGACGCTGGCGTAGAAGGTGATCCGCTGCGCGTCGTACGGCGTCATCGCGGTCACCGCCGTCACGATCCACAGCACGGCCAAGGGATATCTGCGGCGCAGGGCCAGGGGCGCCCAGGCGAGGACCGCCAGGGCGACCACGGCTGTCGCGGTCCCCGTCTCCGAACCGAGCACGAGCGGGGCGATCCCGTCACGGGCGTGACGCACCCGGTCCACGCCCTGGTCCAGGGCGTACCACAGCAGGACGACGAACAGCCCCAGCGCCAGGACCGCGTCGAACACCAGGCCGTGCCGGGTCGGCCGCGGCAGCGGGCCGGTCGAGCGCTTCACCAGCCCGATCCCGTCGCGCAGCCGGTCCGCCACTGACGTGCTCTTCATCGCGCCATTGTCGTCGACGCCGTTCCCTGGCACACCCGCCTGAGGAAGCACTCCGTGTACGCCTCCCGACTACGCCTCGGGGAGGACCCGTGGCGGCCTCGTCGCCACGGCGGACACGAGATGGCACGGTCCGACGACGCGTGCGGACGGGACGCGCGCCTAGCGTCCGACGGGTCAGACGTACGGACCGAAGGAGAGCCATGTCCACCCCGGTGATCGAGCTGCGCGATGTGCACCGCAGATACGACGGATCGTCCGAGGGCCCGCCGGCCCTGCAGCAGGTGTCACTGACCGTGCGGCCCGGTGAGGCCGTCGCGATCCTCGGTCCCTCCGGCAGCGGCAAGTCCACCCTGCTCAACCTGATCGCGGGGCTCGACCGCCCGGACACCGGGACCGTCACGGTGGACGGCGTGCGCGTCGACGAGCTGAGCGAGACGGCCTCGGCTCGCTACCGGCGCTCCAAGGTCGGCATGGTGTTCCAGTTCTTCAACCTGCTCGACGACCTGACCGTCACCGACAACGTCCTCCTTCCCGCGCAACTGGCGGGCACGGCCCGCGGTGAGGCCGCTCGCCGCGCGGCGGAGCTGCTCGAAACGCTCGGCATCGACCGGCACGCCCACGCCTACCCCGGCCGGCTGTCCGGCGGCGAGCGGCAGCGCGTCGCGGTGGCCAGGGCACTGATGAACCGACCGCCGCTGCTCCTGGCCGACGAGCCGACCGGTGCCCTGGACACGGCCTCCGGCGAGGACGTCAGCCGCCTGCTCTCCGACCTGAACGCCGACGGTCAGACCATCGTCGTCGTCACCCACGATCTCGCCCTGGCCCAGTCCTGCACGAGCCGCACGATCCGGCTCCTCGACGGACGGATCGCCGGCGATCAGGACTCCGGCGACATCGAGGGAAGCTTCGCGGGAGAAGGTGCCCGATGAGTGCGCTGAGCCGGGTCGTGCGGTCGGGAGCGGGACGCCGCCGCATGCAGACATGGGTGATCGGCCTGGCCGTGATGATGGCGGTGACCGCGTCCGTCCTCGCCGGTTCCCTGCTGGCGGTCTCCGGCGCACCGTTCGACGACGCCTTCGCACGGCAGCGCGGCGCACACCTGTCCGTGCACTTCGCCTCGGACAGGGCAACGGCTGCCCGGCTCCGTGCCACCGCCGACAGCGCCGGGATCGCCGCGGCGTCGGGCCCGTTCCCGACCGTGGCCGTCACCCCGAGCATCGACGAGGGCGACGACCTGCCACCGCTGACACTCGTCGGGCGCTCCGGTCCGGAGGGAGCGGTCGACGCACTCACGTTGATGGACGGACGCTGGGCCACCCGGCCCGGCGAGATCGTGCTGTCGGCCGACAGCCGGGTCTTCCCCCTCATGGGTCTGCGCCTCCACGTGCCCGGCCTTCCCGGCAATCCGGTACTGGAGGTGGTCGGCCTGGCCCGGTCGGTCACCCGTAGCGCCGACGCCTGGGTGTCCCCCTCCCAGATCGACGCACTCAGGCCGTCCGGAGGCGCCGCAGGGTACGAGATGCTCTACCGCCTCGATCGAGCGGACACGGCCGGTGAGGTCTCGGCGGGGCGCGGCACCGTGACGGCGGCCGTCCCCGCGGGGGCGGTCACCGGAACGCAGTCATGGCTCACCGCAAGGAAGACGGCCGAACGTGAGACCGCGCTGTTCGTCCCCTTTCTCGTCGCCTTCGGCGTGCTCGGTCTGGTCATGTCGGTCCTCGTCGTCGGCCACGTGATCGCGGGCACGGTCGGCTCCGGGATGCGGCGGATCGGCATCCTCAAGGCCGTCGGATTCACCCCGGCCCACGTCGTACGGGCGTACCTGGGCCAGGCTCTGATCCCGGCCGGCATCGGCACGGCGCTGGGCGTCGCGGCGGGCAGCCTCCTCGCCGTACCCGTGCTGTCGGAGGCCGCGGATGCCTACGGCACGACCGGGCTGGCCGTGGCCCCCTGGGTCGATGCCGCAGTGGCCGCAGGGGTCCTGGCTCTGGTGACGGTCACCGCGGGAGCGGCTGCCTGGCGGGGTGGCCGTCTGCGAACCGTCGACGCACTCGCCATCGGGCACACTCCCTCCCCCGGCCGCGGCCGGTGGGCCGCCCGGCTACCACTGCCGAGGCCGGTGAGCCTCGGCCTCGCCCTCCCCTTCGCCCGCCCCGTACGCGCGGCAGCCGTGTGCGTGGCGGTGGCGTTCGGCGCCACCGCCGTCACCTTCGCCGTGGGCCTCGGCTCGTCGCTCAGCGAGGTGCTGTCCGCGAGGGAGCACGATGCCGCCGACGTGACGATCGGCGTACCGGGGTCGGATGCCCCACTCGTTCCGGAGGGAAACCCGCCCACCGCGACGGAGACGGCCAGGATCGCGGCCACGATCGACTCCCGGCACGGCACCGGTGCGTACTACGCCACCTCCATGACGCAGGCGACGGTCCCCGGCCTGTCCGGATCGGTCGAGGTCGTCGCGTTCACCGGCGACGCTTCCTGGGGCGGCTACGAGATGGTCTCGGGCCGCTGGATCGCGAGGCCCGGCGAGGCGGTGGTGCCCACACCGTTCCTGGCGGCGACCGGAACACGGGTCGGGGACACCATCGGTCTGAACGACCGCGGCACTTCGGTGACCGTACGCATCGTCGGCGAGGTCTTCGACACCCGCCACGAGGGCAGGCGGGTCTTCACCGACCGGGCGACTCTCGCCACCGCCGAGCCGGACCTGCCGACCGTCTCGCATCACATCGCGGTGAAGCCCGGCACGGATGTGTCGGCCTACATCGACGAACTGAATGCCGAACTGCGGCCGATGGGCGTCTCCGCCATGGCCGGCCGAGCGGGCAACGGAAGCGACCAGGTGGTCATCCTGAACTCGCTGACCGCGATCCTCACCCTGATGCTGGTCGCCGTCGCCGCCCTGGGCGTACTCAACGGCGTGGTCCTGGACACCCGCGAACGGGTCCGTGACCTCGGGATCCACAAGGCACTGGGCATGGTCCCGCGGCAGACCATCGCCATGGTCGTCACCTCTGTCGTCGTCACCGGGCTCATCGGTGGCGCCCTCGGCGTGCCGCTGGGTGTGGCCCTTCACTCCTGGATCACGCCCGCCATGGGAGAGGGCGCCGGCCTGCGTCTCCCCGAGGCGGTCGTCAGCGTCTATCGCACGCCCGAACTGATCCTGCTCGCTCTCGGTGGTCTGCTCATCGCCGTCCTGGGCGCTCTCGCGCCCGCCGGCTGGGCCGCCCGGGTCAGAACCGCCACCGCTCTGCGTACCGAGTAGGCCGACGGGGTGGGCCCCGCCCGATGGCCGGTGGCTGGTGGCCGCCCAGGGCCGCCGGTTCGGCGCACGGGGGTGGGGGCGCGCCGGACGACGTCACGTTGTTCGGCGAGTCCGTCGACAGCTACAGCACCCGCGCGCATCTCGTCGCCCCGTCGCCGGACGGTCTCTTCGGCCGGGTCATCCTGCAGGGCTCGCCGGGCACGTCCGGCACGGGGCAGCGGAACCGCGAGGACGCCCTGGCCGAGGGCACGGCGACCGTCGCCCCGAGGAGCACCGGTACGACTTCCGGAAGGCCCCGCCCTGACGGAGGGCGTCACTCAGGACGTCGTCTGCGGACCCATCAGGCGGACCAGCAGGTCGTCGAGGCTGACCAGCCCCGTCACGGCTCCTCCCCCGTCCCGTACCAGCGCCAGAGAAGCACGGCGGCGGCGGAGCTGTTCGACGGCGTGGGAGACCGTGTCGGTGCCGACGAGCTCCGGGACGGGGCGGACGAGGTCGCGGGCCACGGCGTTGCGGCCGCGGGAGGCGGCGACGAGGGCGTCCCGGGCGTGCACGGTTCCCAGGATCCGGTCCGTCTCCCGTGCGAGGAGGCGGGAGCGGCGGGCGTCGGCCGCGCACTCCAGGACGGTGGCCAGGTCGGCGTCGGCGGACACGGCGACGAAGTCGGCGGCCACCGTCTGGAGTTCGGCGACCGGAGTCTGGGGCTCGGTGAGCGAGCGGGTGATCAGCTGCGAGTCCGTCCTGTTGATCAGGCCGAGGCGTTCGGACTCCTCCACGAGGTGGGTGAGCTGCTCGCGGTTGTGGACGGCGGCCAGCTCGTCTCGCGGCTGCACACGGCACATCCGCACGAGTGCGTTGCTGACCTTGTTCAGCAGCCGGATGAGCGGCCTGACGGCCTTGACCAGGGCCCGGAAGGGCGGCGTGAGGAGCATGGCGGAGCGCTCGGGGTGGGCGATCGCCCAGGACTTCGGGGCCATCTCGCCGACGACCATGTGGAGGAAGACCACGATGATCATGGCGACGGCGAAGGAGACGGCGTAGCTGAGGCCGGTGGGCAGACCGAGCTTGACCAGCAGCGGGTCGAGCTCGTGGGAGACGGCGGGCTTGGAGATGGAGCCGAGGCCCAGGGTGCAGATGGTGATGCCGAGCCGGGCGCCGGCGAGCATCAGCGACAGCTCGCGCATGCCGGCGAACGCGGCCTTGGCGCCGCGCTGCCCCTCGGCGACGGCCTTCTCGATGCGGTGGCGCTTGGCCGCGACGAGGGCGAACTCGGCGGCGACGAAGAAGCCGCTGCCGATGAGCAGGAGAACGGTGACGAAGAGGGCCATGGGGAAGCTCATGCCTGGGCCTCCTCGGCCTGTTCGGCGGCGTTGGCGGACCGCTCGATGCGGACGCGCTCGGGGACGTGGCGGTCGAGGCTGAGGACCTCGATGCGGACGTCGTCGACGGTGAGGACGTCGCCGATCGTCGCGAAGCGGCCGAGGCGGTCGATGATCAGGCCGGCCACGGTGTCGTAGTCCTCGTCCTCGGGCAGGGCGATGCCGGTGGCGTCCTCGATCTCGTCGAGACGGCGTCCGGCGTCCACGCGCCAGCCGTCCCCGTCGGGCACGGCCAGAACGACGACCGTGTCGGTCTCGTCGGCGATGTCGCCGACCAGCTCCTCGGCGATGTCCTCGTACGTGACGACGCCGGCGACGCCGCCGTGCTCGTCCGGGACCACGGCGAACTCGTCGTCGCGCTCCCGCATCTGGGCGACGGCCTGCGGCAGCGGCAGGGTGTCGGGGAGGAGCAGCGGGCGACGGGCGGCGGCCCCGGCGGTCGTACGGTCGAAGCTGTCGGCGGGCAGCTGGACGAGGTCGCGCACGCCGAGGACGCCGGCGACGTCGTCGGGGTGGTCGCCGAGGACCGGGTAGTTGGAGTGGCCGTGCTCCGCGATCAGCTCCACGGCCTCGGTGAGGGTGGCGTCCTTGCGTACGAACACGGCGTCGGCGCGCGGCACCATGACCTCGTCCAGGTTCCGCTCGGAGAACTCCAGGGCGTGGTCCAGGAGCTCAGCCGTGTCCGTCGGGAGCTGTCCCTGCTCGTGGGACTCGCCGATGAGGTGGCTGAGCTCTTCGAGGGTGGCGCCGTGGTGGAGTTCCTCGACCGGCTCGATGCCGACCTTGCGCAGCAGCTTGTTGGCGGCGCCGTCGAAGACGTGGACGACCGGGCCGACGATCTTGAGGTAGACGAGGGTCGACGCGGCCAGTGACTTGGCGAGTCGCTCGGGGACGGCGAGGGCGAGGTTCTTCGGCGCCAGCTCGCCGAGCACCATCTGCAGGACGGTGGCGATGACGAAGGCGAGGACGACGGAGATCGCCGAGACCGCCCCGTCCGACAGTCCTGTCCCGTCCAGGGCGGGCTTGAGCAGGGCGGACACGGACGGCTCGGCGAGGACGCCGACGACGAGCCCGGTCACGGTGATGCCGAGCTGGGCGCCCGACAGCATGAAGCTGAGCCGTTCGAGGACCTTGAGTGCCCGGGCCGCCCGCTTGTCCCCCGCCTCCGCCTCGCGGGCGAGGGCGAGGCGGTCGGCGGCGACGTAGGAGAACTCCTGGGCGACGAAGTAGCCGGTCCCCGCGGTCAGGACGAGCACGGCGAGGAGGCCGAGTGCGGCGTTCATCGGGAGTGCTCCGTGGTGTCGGTGGTCTTCGGGCGGGCGGGCAAGAACGTGCTCCTTCGGGACGGGTCTCGTGGCGTTTCGAGTATCGGGGCGGTCGGCACCGCGTACGCGTCAGGACATGGCCGCCGGGCCGACCGGCTCGTCCGGGACGTCTTCCATGGTCACGTGGCCGAGCACGGCTCCGGCGGGGCCGAGGACCGAGAAGCGGGAGAAGCCTGCGCGGGCGGCGGTCCGCTCCGAGGCGCCGCGCTCGACCGTGGTCGGCGAGAACGCGGCCGCCACGAACACGGGGCACGCAAGGGTCGGCACGAGGGCCGGGAGGAGAAGGAGGACCTCCGCCACCGTGTCGCCTCCTACCCTTCGGCGAGGACGACGACCGCATCGCGGGGGCCGAAGACGAGGGGGGCGCTCTTGGACGGGTTGAGGAAGATCCCGTACGTGGGCGGTTCGTCGCCGTGTCGGGCGAGGCGGTAGCCGATCGCGGTCTCGCCTTCCCGCCGGGCCGCCTCGACGACGGTGGCGAAGTCGGCCTCCGCGCCGAGGACGACGTAGTCCGACGCCGGCTTGAGGTAGATCTCCGAGCCCTCCGGGTTGAACAGGTCGGTGAAGACGTCGTACAGGTCGCGGTTCTCGCTCAGCTGGGTCAGGAGCAGGCTGATCACCTTGGTGCTGACGATGAAGTCGTCGGCCTTGGTGACCTGGGCGACTTCGCGGTTGGCGTCGTCGTTCATCTCGGTGACGATCGAGTACGGGTCGCCGAGCCGTACTTCGATGTCCCGCAGGTGGAGCAGGGTCACGAGCGTCCGGTCGTCGGCCGGGCCAGGGGCGATCGTGTCGTCGGAGAGCACGACGATGTGCTGGTAGGCGCCCAGGTTCAGGGTTTCCAGCGAGGACCTGCGGGTCGGTTCGCAGTGCTTGTAGCCCACGGTGAGGTTTACCGTCTGCCGCCCCAGCGCGGTGTCCGGGCGGCGGGGCGCGGCGATGTCCAGCGTGGAGCCGGGCTGGACGAAGCTGTCGAGGAGCGTGACGAGCTTGCTCGTGCGGGAGTTCTCGCCGATGAGGAGGGTGCGGTCGAGCTGTGGCGGCTCGGCCGGGGCCGAGGTGATGGCCGATTCGACGATCCGGGGACGGGTTCGGGCGAGCCGGATGAGCAGGTCGTCCTGTGCGATCACGAGCAACTGGTCGCCCGGGCCGATGACGGTGTCCATGGGCGGGTTGACCAGTACCTCGCCGTCCGCCCGTCGCAGTCCGGCCGGAGCGCCGATGTCGTAGGCGTGGAGCGCCGTCCCGTAGGTGGTCCCGACGAGGGCGGGCTCCTCGCGGAGGTAGAACTCGTTGCCGACGAAGCTGAGCAGTTCGTTGAAGACGCCCGACAGGCCGGTCTGGCGGTGCGCCTGGGCGATGAGGCGTACGGCGATGTCCTCGGCGTCGATCACCAGGGCGCCGTCGCCCGCGGCCAGGCGGGCCGCGGCGATGTTGTCCGAGTCGTGCACGGCGGCGACGACGTCGGGCCGTGCGCCCCGCCACGGACGGCTGTTCAGCAGCAGGAGGACCTTGATGACCTCGACGTCCTTGTCCTCACCCGCCGAGGGCAACACCATGACCGACTTGGCCGTGTCCGGGCTGACCAGTTCCAGGTCGGTCCGGACGAGCGGGTTGCCGGAGCGGCAGATGACGCGGGTGCTGCCGGTGTCCGGGATCCGGGCCCGGATGGCGTCCTCCATGAACACCTTGTCGCGATCCGCGAGGACCACGACGCACGAGCGCCGTTCGCTCTGGTTCGCCTCCACGAGCTCCGCGATGACCGTGAAGACCTGGTCGGACCAGCCGAGGATGATGGTGTGACCGCGTTCCATGAGCTGCGAACGGCCTTTGCGCAGTTCGTGGATCTTCTGGTTGAGGCCGGTGGTCAGGACACCGATCAGGGCGCTGACGAGGAAGATGCCGCCGATCGTCACCGCCAGCATGAGGCCCAGGAAGACCGGACTGCCGTCGTCTCCGCCCATGGTGCCGGCGTCGAGCGTGCGCAGCAGACTCATCCACGCCACGCCGAGCCAGCCGCCGTTGTCCTCGGCGTCCGTGTCGGTGAACAGCACGACCATCGTCGAGGCGAGCACGATGAGCAGCACCGAGGCCAACGCCAGCCAGCTGATGAGCGCCGGCGTCCCCCGGTCCATCGTCCCGTCGAACCAGTACCGAAACCGGGTCCGCAGCTTGCCGCGCACCATCGATGCCCCCCGCCCCCCGCGCCGTCCGTCCTTTTCGTGCGGCACGGGCCGTTCCCATGGCTCCGGCCTGGCGCGGTTGATCATTCTTTCAGACCTCGGAGGCGGCATTCGCCGACGAACGCGGCGGGGCCCGGGCTCGTGTCACCGACGAGGGCCAAGTCGACTCGGGCACCGGGCCCTTGCCGGCTTCCCCCCTCCCACCATCCTCTACGTCGCTGTAGATTGAAGGCCGGGCCCGGCGAAGCCCACCGCTCACCGCGCCCGTGACTCCCGCCCTCTCGGCGCCCGAAGCGCTCTCGTGACGCCCGAAGCGCTCTCGGCGCCGAGGCCGACCGCCGGACAGACGCCAGGGAAACGGCGGCCGGCCGGTGGATGACGCGCCGGTACGATGGGCCGCCCCGTGACGGCGGGCGGGAAATCGAGGCAGGAGGACGACGGCATGGCGGACCAGGGCGGAGGGCGGCAGTCCGGGCGCAGGCGCGGTCAGGGTGAGCTGGAGACGCAGGTGCTCGCCGTCCTGCGCGAGAGTGCCGCGGCCCTGACGGCAGGCCAGGTCCAAGAGCGGCTGGGCGGCGACCTCGCGTACACCACCGTGATCACGATCCTCACACGACTGCACGTCAAAGGCGCCGTCGTCCGCGAGCGGGTGGGGCGATCTTTCGAGTGGACCGCCCTGGCCGACGAGGCCGGGCTCGCCGCTCTGCGGATGCGCAGGGTCCTGGACGCCGAACAGAACCGTGAGGCCGTCCTCGCGAGCTTCGTGACCACCTTGTCGCCCAGCGACGAACAGCTGCTGCGCACGCTGCTGTCAGAACCGCCGTCAGGAGAGAGCTGACACGCGTGGGAGTCTTCGTCTTCCTTCCGCTGGTACCGCCCCTGACGGCGTGGCCGATCGCCCGGCCGGCCGAGAAACACCTGCATCCCAGAACCGCCACGTGGCTTCTGACCGGCGTCCCCGGCGTCTTCGCCGTGTGCAGCACGCTGTGCCTGGCCCTGCTCATGGTGGTGGGCACGGCCCAGCTGCCCGGTAACCCCCTGCCCGACGGCTGGTCCGACCCGGAGGTGCGCGAGGCCGTCCCGTACGACGAGGTCGCGGGCAAGGCCGCGATCGCGGTGCTGGTCTCGTGCGCGAGGACGGCCCGGCGTCACCAGGTGGTCCGCAGGAGGGCCGAGCGCGCCCTCGCCGGCCTGCCGACGACGCCGGTGGCCGTGCTGCCCGATCCGGTGCCGTACGCGTACGCGCTGCCCGGCCGCCGAGACCGCGTCGTCGTCACCACGGGCATGCTGGCCGGGCTGACCGCCCCGGAACGGCGCGCCCTGTTCGCCCACGAGCGCGCCCACCTCGCAGGGCGCCACCACCGGTTCCTCCTCGCCGTCCAGCTCGCCGCCCGCGCCAACCCGGTCCTACGGCCCCTGCGGACCGCGGTGGCGTTCACGGTCGAGCGGTGGGCGGACGAAGAGGCGGCGAACGCCGTCGGCGATCGCCGGACCGTGGCCCGGGCGATCGGCAAGTCCGCGCTGATCTCCCAGGGCTCGCCCGTCGCCACCCTCGCTCATTTCGCCGCCCCGGCGGGGCCCGTGCCCCGCCGGGTGGCCGCCCTGCTGGGCCCGGCACCGACGGCGCGGATCTGGCCGCCCGTCTTCACCAAGGTGAGCCTGGCCGCGTGGACGGCCGCGGCCGGCATCGCCGCCTCGGCTCTGTCGTCGGCGAACGCCGCCATCACGCTCGCGGTCATCCTGCACGCAGCCACCCCGATGTAGCGGGTCGCGGCACGCCGATCCGCTGACGACCGGCAGCACGAGCCGGCCCAGCGTGCCGATGACCCCTCCGATCACGACGGCGCTGATCACACCGGAGATCTACGTGCGGGCCGCCTTCCCGGCCTGGCTACAGGTCGAACTCGTGGGGCGGAAGGTCGAGCGTGAAGCAGGCCTCCCGCACCACGGCCTGCTCGGTCTTGTCGAAGTCGCCGTCGGCGCCGCCGATGACGATGCCGATCTGGATGACGGCGCGGGCCTCGGCGGGCTTCTTCTTCGCCTTGGCGATCTCCTGCAGAACGCTGACCTTGCCGAAGTCGAAGTCGGCGGTCAGCTTGTTCAGGTTGCCCTCGAAGCGGCGCTGCAGATCCGTCGCGTCGAAGTTCTGCAGCACCTCGTTGGTGGCGATCAGTTGCGCGACACGCTGCCGCTCGGCGGGGTCGATCGTGCCGTCGGCGGCGGCGACCAGCGCGCACATGGCCATGCTCGCGTCACGGAAGGCACCGGACTTGAGGTCGTTCTTCTTGGCGTTCAGCTGAGTCTGCATCGTCGATGCGGACTCCTTGATGCGGTCCCACAGGGCCACGGCCCACTCCATCGCGTCAGGGAGGGTCCGGAGCGGGTGACGGAAGCGCGGCCTGCCCGAACATCCTCCTACTTCTACGTCCATGTAGAAGTTATCAGGGATGGTCGCGATCGTCGTAGCGATGCGAGAGGCCGTCAGCGGGTCAGCGCCTCCAGGCCCTTGGCCGACCGCCTCTCGAAGTACGCGTTGCGCGTGACGGCCTTGCCCGATCCGTCGAGCGCTCCGTACGTACCCGGTCACGCGACGCCGAACCGCGCCCGGATGCCGCGACGGCGGGCGACACGCTCACGCCGCCGCCGCGATACGGCTGGAGGCCTCGCAGGCCCCTCGGGCCCGCGAGGCCTACCCCGGAGGAGGGTCAGCCATCATCGCCTTCGTCGCCCGCGTCGCCCTCGTCGTCCCCTTCGAAGAAGTCGCCCACCTCGTCGACGATCTCGGCGGCGACCATGCCGCCCGCCACGCCCACGGCGAGACCCGCGGCTCCGGCGGCGATCGCGGTACCCATGCCCGGGCCCGAGTGGTGTCCGTCGCCGTGGCGGCCGTGACCGTAGCCATCCTTGCGGCCGCGACCGCCGTACGGGTCGTGGCCACCCTGGGCGAAGAGCGCGCCGCCGTGCGTGGGCGCGCCGTGAGTGCCGTAGGAGGCACGGTGATCGACGAGGCGGCGAAGCCAGTGGTCGACCTCGGCGTTCCAGTCGACCTGCTCGACGCCGTGGTGGCTGACGGTGAAGCGGCTGAGGGCGTCGTGGCCCTCGGAGAAGAAGCCGCCGCGCTTGTCGGCCTCCAGGACCACGTCAAGGCCGGCGGGGTCGGCCAGGAAGGTCACCTCGATCTCGTTGACCTGGTCCGCGTACCGCGGGGACGGGGCGAGCTCGATCTCCTGGTAGAACGGCAACCGCCGGCCGGTACCGCCGATGTGCCCCAGCTCCAGGTCGGCCGACCTGAAGCCGAAGCCCAACTGCCCGAAGGCCTCCAGGATCGCCTCCTGCGCGGGCAGCGGCCGGACGGCCAGCGGGTCCCTGTCGCCCTTGTCCCGCGAGCCGGCGACGCCGAGTTCGGTACGCACCCCGAGGGCGATGCCCAGGCCCTGCCCGTACAGCTCCGTGAGGGGCGTCTCCCAGGGCAGCGGGAAGGAGAACGGCACGCTGCGGAGTTCGCCCTCCGCGAGGCGGAAGTTCCCGCCGACGACGTGCTGGTGGAAGACGACGAGGCCCTCGGACTCGCCGCCGTCGTGCTCCGCCTCGACCCGGGCCACGAGTTCCAGCGTGATGTGCTCGATCGTGAAGTCGGCGTCGCCGCCCTTCAGATGGACCTGACCGCCCAGGACGCCGCCAGGCGTCACCGCGCCGGGATCGAGCACCGTGTCCACCGAGGGGCCGCCGACGCCGAGCGAGCCGAGCAGACGCTTGAACACCATCTGGCGTTCACTCCTTCATATCGCGTGGGTGGTTCAGCGCTTCGGGCCGTGTCATCTCCAGGCCGTCTACATGCGTGTAGAAGCATAGGGGCGGGAGCCACCTGCCGACATCAGGCGGGATTGAGCCGCCGCACGCTCTCGGACACACCACGGCAGCGCATTCAGCCGGGAGAGGGAGGGCACAGGTGGCGGCAGAGGGGGCGGGCTCTCTCGCGGAGGCGTCCGGCGCGATGCCGCAACAGGCCGCCGGGACCTTCGGACTGCTCGCGTCGCCGGCACGCCTGCACATCCTCCAGGTGCCGGCGCGCGGCGAACGCCACGTGACCGACATCGCGGACGTCGTCGGCGGAGCGCCTCCGTCACTCAGCCGGCATCTGTCCGTCTTGCGAACGGACAAGCCCGCCATCGCCTGCCAGGCCGCGCTCCACGTCGCAGCCCTCCTCATCCGGACCCGCCCCTGAGCGGCGGGGAACCTACCCGGAGACGCTCGCCAGCCATCCGGTAGCGCCCACGACCTCGCGCGCCATGTCGACGACGGCCCGTCCGTCGGTCGCCACTCGCACCGTGTCCAGGGGCGACTGCTCCTCCGGAATCCGCGCCTTGCGGGCGCTGCCCTCCACCTCCCGCTCCGAGCCCAGTTCCCGACCGGTCAGCCGCTCACGAGCGGTGGCATCGGACGCGGTGAGCACCACCCGCACGATCCTGACGTTCGCGCCCGTGGCGCACCGGAACATGCCCTCGTCTTGCCGACGCCGGCGCGCCCTCCGATGAGCAAAACCTCTGCTTGATCCATGACCGCACCCTGCCACCGAGCAGTCGAACCGCGCGAACCACATGTGCGCGGATCAGGGAGGCAGACCCCAGGCGGAAGCCGAACGATCAGCACGGTGCTCCGTCTGACGAGGGGTGGCATCGCGACCGTCACGGCAGGGCCGGGGATGGTGCGCAGGTCGAGGAGCGCGGAGGCGACGGCACGTCGGCCATGGGTACGAATGGCCCGTCGTCCACGGCCGTCTCGACGAGTCGGCGGACCTGCACCTCAGGGTGGCGCAGCGTGTCGCTCCACCCGAATGTCGCATTCGCACGCAGAACCGGCGTGCTTCGGCCATGATGGTCAAGTCATGCCAATCTCCCGCGCATTCGACCGCCACCGCTCGACTCGGCGTCCGCCCGCAAAGAGCGCTGCCGCCTGTTCGATCGCCCTTGCCCTGACCGGCACCGGACTCGCCGCAGGGCTGCACCACGCGACGACGGACTCCGCCGCCTCCTGGCCCGC
Source organism: Streptomyces sp. TLI_105 (assembly GCF_900105415.1). Lineage (GTDB taxonomy): Bacteria > Actinomycetota > Actinomycetes > Streptomycetales > Streptomycetaceae > Streptomyces. The sequence continues at coordinate 1,418,048 of NZ_FNSM01000001.1, forward strand.
ACCGGGAATCGCGGCAGTGCTCCTCGCCGCGTGCGCCTACCCGGCCATCCGCTCCGGAGCACCCCGCGCAGGCACTCTCGCCCTCACCACCGCGCAAGCGCTCCTGCCCAGCTGGCTGGCGCTGACGAGGACGGACGTCCCCGCGGCTCGACTGGACGGTCGCCTTCGGCTTCCGGCGGCCCGGCACCACCAGCCCCTGGCCATGGCCGCGTTGAACCTTCTCGCCGGGCTCGCCCTGATCCTCCTCCTCCGCAGCACGGCCGATCTGCCCGCCCGCCTGACGTACGCGGCGGCCGGCACCGCACACCGCTGGTGGACGAACCTGCCGTACGTCATCCGCCTCCTCCTGCGCCGCACGGACGAGCCACTGCCACGGCCGAGGCGGGCGCCCCGACCGGCCGTCGCGCTGCGGCGACCGCATGCGCTCGTGGTTCTGCTGCATCGCGCTCAGCCCTGTGCCCCGTAACCCCCGCGCAGCACTCCACCGCGCCATGCCCTCACGCACGCCCGTGTCTTCGGCGTGCCCTCACCGACACCGGAGTGTCTGCTGTGCCTGCCGTACCAGCCCTACCCGCACCACAGAAGCACGCGGAACCGAACCAGGCTCCACCCCCGCCCGATTCACGGTCCCGCCCCACGCCCGCATCGACAGTTCCGCGCGTTTCGGGCACCTAAAGTGGAAACAACCTGGGAGGTCATGCCGAATGAGGACAGCCGAGAAAGGAACGGCGGCACTGAAGTCGGGCCTCAAGCGACTCCTCGGGCGTACCGGATTCGACCTCGTGCGCAGCACCGACAACCGGGGTGGAGTGGACGACTTCCTCCCGTTCGAGGCCACCATGCGGGCCGCACGGTCAGCCGGCCTGTCGGTGGGTGACTACATCGACGAGGTCATGAACGGCACGCCCGGCGCCACCCGGTCCACCATCGACGAACTGCGCGCTCTCGGCGTCTTCGCCGCCGCTCCGAAGACGGTGCTGGAGATCGGCCCCGGGTCCGGCCGGTACCTGGAGAAGACGCTGAAGGAGTGCTCGCCGGGCCGCTACGAGATCTACGAGACGGCGGCGCCCTGGGCCGACTACCTCGTGGACACGTTCAAGGTGGTCGCCCAGCCGACCGCGGAATGCAGTCTCGCCCCGACACCCGACGGGAGCGTCGACCTCGTCCAGGCCCACAAGGTCTTCAACACCGTGACCTTCCTCAGCGCCTCCCGCTACTTCTTCGAGATGGCGCGCGTCACGCGTCCCGGCGGCCGGATCGTCTTCGACGTCATGACGGAGACCTGCCTGGACCCGGCCACGATGCGCGCCTGGGCGACGAAGGGCGGGGTGGGGCACGGCTCCTACCCGGCCGCCATGCCCCGCCAGGCATGCGTGGACCTCTTCACGACCCTCGGTTGTGGTCTGGAAGCCGGCTTCACGGCCCCCATGGGCTTCGCCTCCACCGAGGTCCTCGTCTTCCGGAAGGGGGCCTGACACCCGGGTCGCCCGGTGCCCTACCCGTCGGGCAGTTCGGCGCGGACGCGGCGGGAGGGTCTGAAGGCGTAGAGGTCGAGGACGCCCGGCGGGTCCGCGAGGCCGGGGCCGCCGGCCTCGATCCAGGCGGCGACGTGCCCGGCGGCGTCCTCGTCGTCGACCAGGCCGAGCCAGACCGGCCGGCCGCCCGCCGCGCGTCCGGCGGCGGAGGGCTGGACGACGATGACGTCGGCCTGCTCGCAGGAGTCCAGGCAGCCGGTGACCCGGACCTGTGCCCCCGCCGGCATCGCACGGCGCAGGGCCGCGAGTCGTGCGGCGTGGTCGACCCCGGGGATCTTGGATGTGCCGCAGCAGCAGCCCCGGCACACCGTCACCGCGCAGGCCGCCGCCCCTGCCCGAGCGGGGGCGGCGGCCTCCTTCCGCTTGCCCGTGCGGCGGCTCATCGCACGTCCGGGCGGGCGCGCCGCCAGGCGCCGTCGGCGAGGAGGCGCAGGCCGTTGAGACCGACGAGGACGGTGGAGCCCTCGTGTCCGGCGACGCCCAGCGGCAGGGGCAGGGTGCCGACCAGGTCCCAGACGGCCAGGACGGCGATGAAGGCACCCGCGATGACGAGGTTCTGGATCACCAGCGAGCGGGCGCGGCGGGAGAGGTTCACCACGGTGGGGATGGTGGCGAGTTCGTCGCGGACGACGACGGCGTCGGCGGTCTCCAGGGCGAGGTCGGAGCCGGCCCGGCCCATGGCGATGCCGGTGTGGGCGGCGGCGAGGGCCGGGGCGTCGTTGACGCCGTCGCCGACCACCAGGACCTTGGCGCCGCCGTTCTGGAGTTCGTGGACGGCGGCGACCTTGTCCTGGGGCAGGAGGCCGGCCCGTACGTCGGTGATGCCGACCTCGGCGGCGAGCCGGGCGGCGGCGCGCGGGTTGTCGCCGGTCACCAGGACCGGGGCGCGGCCGGTCAGTTCGGCCAGGGCGCGGGTGGCCGTGGCGGCCTCGGGGCGGAGCCGGTCGGCGATCCCGAGGACGCCGGCCGGGCGGCCGTCGAGGGTGACCACGACGGCGGTGCGGCCCTCCTCCTCCAGTGCGGCGGCCAGGACGGCGGCCGGGTGGGCGGGGTCGTCGAGGAGGCGGGCGGGGCTGCCGACCGTGACGGCGTGACCGTCGACCGTCGCAGTGACACCCGTGCCGGGAGCGGAGGAGAAGTCCGAAGCCGTGGGCAGGTCCAGGTCGCGGGCGCGGGCGGCGTCCACGACGGCGCGGGCCAGGGGGTGTTCGCTGGAGTGCTCGGCCGCCGCCGCGAGACGCAGGAGTCCGTCCTCGTCGAGACCGGAACCGGAACCGGAGCCGGAACCGGAGCCGGAGCCGTCGAGCGGACGCAGGTCGGTCAGGCGCGGGGTGCCCTCGGTGAGGGTGCCGGTCTTGTCGAGCGCCACCGCGTCGACCTGTCCCAGGCGTTCCATGACGACGGCGGACTTCACCAGCACGCCGTGGCGGCCGGCGTTGGCCATCGCGGACAGCAGCGGCGGCATCGTGGCCAGGACGACGGCGCACGGCGAGGCGACGATCATGAAGGTCATCGCGCGCAGCAGCGTGGACTGCAGATCCGCGCCCATGAGCAGCGGGATCACGAAGACCAGCAGGGTGGCGGCGACCATGCCGAGGCTGTAGCGCTGCTCGACCTTCTCGATGAACAGCTGGGTCGGCGCCTTCGTCCCCGCCGCTTCCTCGACCATCGCCACGATCCGGGCGATCACCGACTCCGACGGGTCGCGCTCGACCTTCACCCGCAGGGCACCGGAGCCGTTCAGGGTGCCGGCGAACACCTCGTCGCCGGGCTGCTTGGCCACGGGCAGCGGCTCACCGGTGATGGTGGCCTGGTCGACGTCGCTCGCGCCGTCGAGCACCCGGCCGTCGGCGCCGACGCGCTCTCCGGGCCGTACGAGGACGACGTCGCCCACGGCGAGGGAGTCGGCCGGGACGGTCTCCTCCGTGCCGTCGTCCGCGAGCCGGGTCGCCGTCTCCGGAGCCAGGTCGAGCAGGCCGCGTACGGAGTCGGCGGTACGGGCGGTGGCGACGGCCTCCAGGGCGCCGGAGGTGGCGAAGATGACGATCAGCAGCGCGCCGTCCAGAACCTGGCCGATCGCGGCGGCGCCGAGGGCCGCGACCACCATCAGCAGGTCCACATCCAGGGCCTTGTCCTTGAGGGCCTTCAGGCCCTCCCAGCCCGGCTCCCAGCCTCCGGTCACGTACACGGCCGCGAACAGCGGGCCCCACAGCCATGCCGGGGCGTCCAGCAGGTGGAGCGGGAGGGCGGCCAGGAACAGCACCAGGGCCGCGAGCGCCCAGCGGGCCTCGGGCAGCGCCAGGATCCGGGTGCGCCGCCGCGGCGGGACGGGGCGCGGTCCGGCGGCGGCCGTCGACGGCCGTTCCAGGACAGAAGACATGACAAAGCAACCCTTCACGGGCGGATGGGGCGACCCACCCACCATACAAGAACATCTGAACAGCTCTTCATGTCTCGTCCGTATCATGGTCGCATGGGCCACGGAACGAACTCCAACAGCGCCACCACCCGCGAACGCCTCGACACGGTCGGCGCGACCGACGTCGCCGCGACCCTCCAGGCCCTCGCCACGCCCTCGCGGCTCTACATCCTGGCGCGCCTCCGCGAGGGACCTTCGTCGGTCGGCGACCTCGCCGCCGACGTCGGCATGGAGCCCTCGGCCTGTTCCCACCAGCTCCGCCTGCTGCGCAACCTCGGCCTGGTGACCGGCGAACGCCACGGCCGCTCGATCGTCTACGCGCTGTACGACAACCACGTCGCCGAGCTTCTCGACCAGGCGCTCTACCACGTCGAGCACCTGCGCACGGGCACCCGCGACCTCCCCGTCGAGCTCGCCGCCCCGGCCACGGCCGAGCAGCGCTGAGCGAAGGGGTCACGGCGCCCGTCCAGGGGGCGCTCAGGCCGACGTCGCCGCTTCGGCTTCGGCGCGGGTGAGGGGGCCGCCCCGCCCCAGGCCAACAGCACCGCGCGCAGCACGAGAGCGGTGGCCCCGACCGCCACGCCCATCGGCCCCGCTCCTGCGTACGGCAGGACGGGCGGGGACTGTGCGGCGCCGAGGAGGACGAAGGCGACGGTTCGCAGGGCGCAGCCGCCCGGGATCATCGGGTTGCGGCCGTAGCGGTCGACGAGGGTGCCGCCGATGAGGAACATGCCCTGCCGGGAGAGGTTGCGCACGCCCAGGACGAGGCCGACGGTCCAGGTCGGCATCCCGCAGACCGGGGGAAAGATGGTCGGCGAGGTGGGCATCAGCATGGAGAAGCCCAGGTTGATGCCGAACTGGTTCACCCTCAGCAGCCGGGCGGCCGGATCGAAGGACGCGAACTGCGCCCGCAGCGGCCGGCACGCGGCGACGTCGTCGGGGTTGGCGTACCGGTCCGGGCAGTACGCGCCGGGCGCCGCGGCCAGGAGCGCCGCGACCCGCTCCTCGTCCGGCTCGCGGAGGGCACGGTCGCCGGGCAGCGCGAGGAGATCGGCCTGATGACCGACATGCTGAAGCACCGCGGGGCGGCCCCGCTCGACTGAACAGGGCCGCCTTCGTGGAAGGGGTGTGCCGCCGGTCGGCGGCACACCCCTTCCTCACCGCAGGGCGCGATCAGCCGTCCGCGCGGTCACGTCGCCGGTTCCACAGCAGGACGCCGGCCGTGGCCAAGGCCAGGACGGCGACGCCCACGATCATGAGAAGGGTGTTCGGCGAGGAGTCTTCCGCCTCCGAAGCCCCCTCCCCGGCCTTGGCGTCGGACGCGGCAGGGGTGGTCGGCGCCGCGCTCGTGGGGGCCGCGGTGGGGATGGGCGTCGTGGCCGGCGCGGTGCTCGGGGCGACCGGCTCGGCCCCCGGCGCGGCCGGGCCGAGCTCAAGGACGGGAGCCGGGCTGCCCGAGTGGCCGCCGTCCCCGTGGGACTTCTCCAGCTCGATCCAACGGTCCACACGGCCGTCGCTGTAGGTCTGCAGCGTCTTGAACGCCAGCGACTTGGCGTCGGGCAGCTGCCGGATCACGACCTTGTAGGCGGCGTCCTCGCCGGCCGCGACGGCGGGGCCGGAGACGGCGTAGCCACGATCGGTGGGAGTGAGCCGCCAGCCGGCCGGGCCGCTCTTGTAAGCGACGTCGGAGGGCTTGATCCCTTCGGGCAGGACGACCTCCAGCTTGGCGATGCCGGCCGTCGGCGATTCGGATTCGGCGTTGAAGGACAGCTCGACGTTCTCGGCGAGCGCCCGGGGGTTCTCGGCCTCGACCTCGACGTGGGCGAAGGCGGAGGTGGTCATCGCGAGCGAGGCGGCGAGCGTCGCAGCCGCGACGAACGGGGCACGGGCCCGGAGAGTGCGGTACACGGTCTACTCCGTGGTGTGTGGGGTGTGCGGGCATGCCGGAGCACGCCCTCGGTCAGACGGTGACGAGTCGTCCGACCGGTGGCCCCCGGCGCACCACGACGTGGGCCAGCAGCACCACGGATGGGTACGCACGCGACCGCGTCCGGGGGCGTACGTGGCGGTCCGCGGGCGCAGCCGGCAGGAAGCGCCTTGGCGAGAGGAGCCGTACCAGGAGTTCGGTGACGGCGTCGGCAAGGCGGTGCGCGGCTGCTGTGACGGCACCACGCACGGCCACGTCGGCGCGCTGCATCAGCCACGCCACCAGCAGGGCCGCCACGAGGTGCGCCACGCTCATCGACATGCCGTGGTGCCCGGCGTGCCAGACGGCGTCGCTGCCGTGCGACGCGTGCGCGTGGTGCGCGTGGTGCGCGGCTGGACCGTCGGCCCAGTTGAACCAGAAGTGCAGCAGCGCCTGCGCACCCGCTGTCGCCGCCATCGTGGCGGGCAGCTCAGCCGGGCGACCCACGATCCGGAGCGCGCCCAGAAAGAGGAGCACACCGCCCGGCAGGCCGGCCGTCCAGGACGCGGCGTGCCCGGACGCCAGGTGATGCCCCGTAACAGCCAGACCCGTACTGACGCCGCTGAACAGTCCCGCGCGGACAACCCGGCCCGGCACGTCGCCGTCCGGCTCCCCGCCGGGGCGACGCGCGGAGCGGGGGCGGCTCGTCCACGGCATGGCGGGCCCATCATGAACCACGCCGCCCACCCCGTACACAGCGCCCAGGAACTCACGACAAGGTTCGGTGATCAGGCAGTCCACCTACGGGCGGCAACGGATGTCGGTCGGGTTCGGCATCACCTGATGCCGAACTGGCTCTGAAGGGCGCCGAGTTCTGGGAACGCCCGCTGACCCGTGTCTCGCGTCAGGCCCACGAGGACCGTCCGTCAGCGTCACGATCGCCTTACGCCCCCTGTACTTCAGTCACCTCTGCTCGATCGCCGAGTACCGGCCCGTCCGGCCGGCCAAGGCATCCGAGAGGGACCCCTGGATGCGGTCCGCTCCGGCCCGGACGGCGCGGACGAGGGCTTTGGAGGGCTTTGATCGGGGCCGCTCATGGGTGCTCGCCGGGCAGAGGGGCGGAGGGATCGGGTTCCGCCGGATCGGCGGAACCTACGACGTGCAACGTCTCAAGTAGGCCTTATAGAGCATCAGTTACGTCGCAAATTTGTGCGATCATGAACGGCGATTTCCGGCCGTTCGCCGGATCTCCCTTATCGATTGCAGAGGACCATGAAACTCACCGCGTTCGCCCGTGCCCGGCACGGGCTCCTTCTTGTTGCCGCGTCCCTCGGTCTCGTCTTCGGCCTCTCGGCCGCTCCGGCCCAGGCCGCGTCGTCCCTCTATTACCTCTCCACCGTCGAGATCCGCGCGGACCACTCCGGCCAGTGTCTTGAGGTGGCGGACTGGAGCACGGCGAACGGCGCGGCCGTTCGCCAGTGGCCCTGCACCGGTGGCGCCAACCAGAAGTGGCACCGCTACTCCTCGACGGACCTGCCCGTCGGGGAGTACTACTACGTGAACGTCCACAGCGGCAAGTGCCTGGAGATCGGCGGCTGGGCACGCAACAACGGTGCGACCGCCAACCAGTGGGACTGCCACTGGGGCCTCAACCAGGTCTTCTCCGGCCAGTCCTTGCTCGCCATGGACTACTCGTACGCCCAGGGCAAGTGCCTGGAGATAGCCGACTGGAGCCAGCAGGCGGGCGCTCCCGCGCGACTGTGGACGTGCCACTACGGCGCCAACCAGAGCTTCGGCATCACGGCCACGGACTGGTAAGCCCCTGGGCGGGCGCCGGGCCTCTGCCCGGCGCCCGCCCGTTCCGCAGCTGGACGCCCTGCCTCGCCGGGCAGGCACCTGCCGGACTCCGGGGACCGACGCTCATCCAGCAGCCGGTCGTAGATCCTCCTCGCCGTGGGGAACTGCTCCCGCGCTGCGGTCAGATCGGCCGTGCGGATGCCGTCGATCGCCGGCCTGAAGGGGCCGGCCGCGCTTCCCGTGGCCGCGTCTTCGTCCGCGGTTCCGGCAGCTCCGCCACCAGTGCCCTCTGCGCGGTCTCGTAGCCGACGCCGTACTCCGTATGACCGCACGCAGCGGCAGGCCGGCCTTCGCGTCACGGCGGATCGCCGCGCACAGATCGACCTCGGGCTTCGGCAGCACCCCGGCGCCCTCGTCGTGCAGAGCGCAACCATGGGCCCGAAGCAAGGACTCAGGTGTTTCCAGAACCCGGAACTCACCTACACGGCCAGCCGTGGTGCGGCCGGCTAATCGCCTCCGCCGTCCCCGCCCCCACCGTCTCCTCCGCCATCGCCCCCGCCGGAGTCGCCCGAGTCGCCGCCGTCCGAGCCCCAGCCGTCCCCGCCTCCGGGCTCGTTGTCGTCGCCGCCGCTGCCCAGGTTGCTGAACCAGGAGCGGTCCCAGTCCCCGTCAGTGACCACCGGCTCACCGCCGTCGGTTTGGCGCCGCTGCGACCGGAACCGCGCCAGGCCCGTCGTGTCCCCGAGGCCGAAGGCGACGGCGAAGACCTGGGCCATGACCGCGTCCAGCGGATCCGGGCTCTCGTAGCGCACGGGGGCGAGCGGCAGCAGGATCGAACCCGGCTCGACCGCGGGCCGGCGCGGTGGCCGCGTCAGCAGGGCGACGCGCTGTTCGTCACGCAGCAACCACGAACTCGTCGCGGTGGATCGCCGCAGCAGCCATCGCCGCCCCGACAGGTCCACTTCCACGGAACTCTTCGACTTGCGCAGCTTCTTCGTCAGCCTGAGGTGGGCGGTGACGTCGCCGATGGTCAGACACAGCCCCTTGGCCGGGTCGCCGGAGTCGCCGTGGAAGCCGTGCGGCGCCCGGATCCGCACGACCGGAGCCTGCGGCCCCCAGACGTCCACACGCACCAGGCGCCGGTCCACGGCAGCGGCGATCGGCCCCGCGGGACCCGCCGCGTACCGCCGTGCGATCCACAGCGGGACGCCTTCGGTCCAGGCTCGGACGGCCAGAGCGTGCACACCCTCCGGCCCGCCGCTCAGCCGCACGGCCAACTCGCCCAGCTCCCGGGCGAAGTCAGCGGCCTGCCGCACTCTCACCGGCGTGCTGGTGCCGGTGACGCGGGTCACCGGTACGACCCCGGCGCCCTGGGCCAGCCGCTCCAGCGGGCGCTCGGCCCCTCCGCCACCGAGCCAGTTCCCGCGCTGATAGACCTCCGCCATGGCCCCCAGGTTCAGCTCGCTCAGTGGCGTGATCCTGCCGCCCCTGCGCAGCTGTTCCTCGGTCAGCTCGACCGTCCGCGCCAGCGGATTCCACGACCGCTCGCCATAGAGCACCTGGCTCACCACAACCCCCGTACCTCTTACTTGCTGACCGCGAAACGCATCAGGGCGTGCTCGTCCCCTTGCTTGATCTTCCCCGTCACATTGATCACTTCGAGCTTCCACGCGTCACCGACGCGCATCGCCTTGGCCACCGCGCAGCCGTTGTCCTGGGTCAGCAGACTGGGCCAGATGTCGGCGACCTGCTGGGAGCTGCCCCCGGTCGCGTCGTAGACCTTGAAGCTGATGTTGCGCGCCTTCTGGAAGGAGCTTCCCTTCTTGTACGCGGCGGCGACGAAGACGATCGACGTGATGTTGGGCGGAACGCGGGCGAACTCGACGGTGACCGTCTCGTCGTCACCGTCACCGTGCCCGGTCTGGTTGTCGCCGCTGTGGACCAGCGAGCCGTTGCCCATGGGGTCGAGCGAGTCGAGCCCCGCGAGGCGCACCGGGTCGCCGCCCTGCATCGCGACGGCGATCAGGTCGAGGTCGGTGCCGGTCTTGCGGCGCAGCTTGCCCAGCACTCCGCCGGAACTGCCGGCGGTGGGGTCCCAGGAGGCCCCTATGGACAGGTGGGTCACTCCGTCCAGGTCTGCCGGGCCGTCTTCCTTGGTCAGCGTGATCATGGGCGCGTCATCCTTTGTAGAAGGTTCTACAACACCCAGAGTGTGCCGGGCCCCCTGGCGGTTCCCCCGAGTCGGGTGGGTCCCAAAATCCCTGGACGGGTCATTCCGATGTGATCACGGTCGTAGGCCATCAGAGATCGCGGCGTGCGGTCTTGCGGTGGTGTCGGACCGGCGCGGCCGGCACACGCGCCGCGCGACGCGGACGGCGACGACGCCCTCGAAGACGTCGCTCGCCTGCGTAGCCAACGCTTCTCGGGGGATGGTCAGGCTCCCGCGCGAGCACCAGCTCGGCGACGCAGATGCGCAGGTGCGGGGTGTGCTTGGTGGGGTCGGCGGAGCGTTCATGCCGTACCGAGCGGGGCTTCTCCACGAGCCGGCTCGTCGGGGACGTACGGAACACGAGACATCCCTCTTCCTCGGGCAAGTCGCCGCTCAACGAGGTACGGCTCATCTCCTCGGCCCGGGCATTGGTCGCTTCCTCTCCGCCTTCGACGGGAACCTTGGCCACCGGCTCCCCTGTGTCGCCGCCGCCGTGCGACTCGTTGGCCTCCCCCAGCACGTACCGGCTCATGACCCCGTATCCCCTGGGCTCCGCTTGTGCGCGCCTGGGGTTGCGGCTGTCCTTGGTGTGCATCCCGGCCGGCATGCCCCTCCTGTGGGCCCTGGGGAACCCGAAGCCGTAGTCGACGCCCCAACAGGCCCGGAACTCCATCGGCGAGCCCGAGCCGGGAGGTCTCCGGGACGGCGACCCCTTGGACATCGCGCTCGCCGCGCGGTCGCGGTCGCCGGCCCGACGCAGTGGCCTGAGGCGGTTCCGTCGTCGTCTCGCAGCACGACAGGGCCTCGGCCGTCGCGATCGGTCCGGAGCGACTGCCGTACAGGAAGAGGTGATGTCCAGTGACCGGTCCCGGGCCGGGCCGCGGTGCCCCGCGCCGCCCGTCTCTCGCCGGCCGCGGGAAGGCGGAGGCACCCCCCTGCCCCGCCCCGCCCCCCGGAAGCCGGTCCCCGCCTTCCCGCGCTGGACCGGACGCAACGTCCCGCCGGGGACAAGGAGCACCCCTACCTGGTCGCCCGTCCCCGCGGCCCCTCGGGAGCGGAGACCCTGTGAGGCGGCCCCGACACGTACGGTGAGCACCGGAAGACCTGGCCTCGGGGAGGTGTTACAACTGGGGTTGTGAGCCCGTCTTGTCTCTCGTGTCCGGCGTACCGGTGCGGTCGAGCCTAGGCAGAAGATTCGGAAGCGTCGCCGGGCAGGTCTTCGTCCTTCAGGTGGCGATCGTGGTGCTGCTCGCCGCCGGGGCCCTGCTGGCCCTGCTGCTGCAGTCGCGGCACGACATCGACCGAGAGGCGCGCAACCGGTCGGTCTCCGTGGCGCAGACCTTCGCGAAGTCCCTGGGCCTGCGGGAAGCGCTGAAGACGCCTGACCCGTCCTCGGTTCTGCAGCCTCTCGCCGAGGAGACGCGCAAGGCCGCAGGGGTGGACTTCATCGTGGTGATGGACACCCACGGCATCCGCTACAGCCACCCTCAGCCCGATCGCATCGGCGAGCGGTTCGTCGGCACGATCGAGCCCTCGCTCGCCGGCCGGGTGCACACCGAGAGCGTGCAGGGACCGCTCGGCAAGGAGATCCAGGCGATCGTGCCGGTCAACTCGCCCGAAGGCGATGTCGTCGGCCTCGTCGCGGCGGGTCTGACGGTGAAGAGCGTGACCGGCATCGCCAACCGACAGCTTCCGGTCATCCTCCTGTCCATCGCCGGCGGCCTGGCGCTGGCCACCGTCGGCACGGCGCTGATCAGCCGAAGACTCCGCCGCCAGACCCACGGGCTCGGCACGCAGGAGATGACCCGCATGTACGAGCACCACGACGCGGTGCTCCACGCCGTCCGCGAAGGGGTGCTGATCACCGACGGCGAAGGACGCCTGCTCCTGGCGAACGACGAGGCCGGAAGGCTGCTCGACCTGCCGGACGACGCCGAAGGGCGCCCCGTCGACGAGGTCGGCATGGACCACCGGATGGCGGACCTGCTGCTGTCCGGCCGGATCGCCACCGACGAGGTGCTGGAGGCCGGGGACCGGCTGCTCGTCGTCAATCAGCGGCCCACCCGACCCGGGGGCCGCCCGCAGGGCTCGGCGGTCACCATCCGCGACTCCACCGAGATGCAGCTCCTGAGCAGCCGGGCGGAAACGGCCCGCAGACGGCTCAAGCTGCTCTACGACGCCGGGGGTGACATCGGCACCACGCTCGACGTGGTGCGGACCGCGGAGGAGCTGGCCGACGTCGCCGTCCCCCGGTTCGCGGACTTCGTGACGGTCGACCTGGCCGACTCGGTGCTGAACGGCGACGAGCCCGGCCCGGGCGCCGACATGCGGCGCACGGCGGTCAACGGCATCCGCTCCGATCACCCGCTGTACCCGCTCGGCACTCTGATCGACTTCCTGCCGTCCACGCCACAGGCCCGCGGTTACGGCACGGGCGCAGCCGAACTCGTACCCGATCTGCGTGACGCGCCGGGCTGGCACGCCCAGGACCCGCGCCGGACATCGGCGATCGTCGACTACGGGATCCACTCGCTCATCGCCGCTCCGCTGAAGGCCAGGGGCGTCGTGCTGGGGGTGGTCAACTTCTGGCGGTCGCAGAAGCCGGAACCGTTCGACGAGGACGACCTGTCCTTGGCGGAGGAGCTCGTCGGCCGCGCCGCGGTCACCATGGACAACGCCCGCCGCTACACGCGCGAACACCATCTCGCCGTGACGCTCCAGCGCAGCCTGCTGCCACAGGATCTGCCCGAGCAGAGTGCCGTGGATGTCGCGCATTTCTACCAGCCCGCCCAGTCCGGAGTGGGCGGGGACTGGTTCGACGTGATCCCGCTGCCGGGAAGCCGCGTCGGGCTCGTCGTCGGAGACGTCGTCGGGCACGGCCTGCACGCCGCCGCCACCATGGGGCGGCTGCGCACGGCCGTGCACAACTTCTCCTCCCTGGACCTGCCGCCCGACGAACTCCTCGCCCGTCTCGACAACCTCGTCCAGCGCATGGACCAGGAAGGCGACAGGACCGCCCCCGACGGCGGCGTTCTGGGCGCGACCTGCCTGTATGCCGTCTACGACCCGGTCTCCCAGAACTGCACCATGGCACGGGCCGGACACATGCCACCGCTCGTGGTCGCCCCGGACGGCACGACGACGGTCTCGGAACTGCCGGCCGGCCCCCCGCTGGGGCTGGGAGGGATGCCGTTCGAGACCATGGAACTGCGCCTGGCGGAGGGCAGTCAGCTCGTCCTGTACACCGACGGGCTGGTCGAGGAGCGGAGCCGGGACATCGCAGAGGGCGTGGAAAGGCTGCGCACGGCACTGAGCCACCCCGGCCGGGACCCGAACGCCAGCCGCCGCGCCGTACTGGACGCCCTGCTTCCCAGTCAGCCGTCCGACGACATCGCGCTGCTCATCGCCCGGACACGCACCCTGGGGCCCGGCCGGGTCGCCCAGTGGGACGTTCCGTTCGACCCGAGCGAGGTCGGCGCCATGCGCAGCCGCGCGGCTGAGCAGCTCGAAGAGTGGGGCCTGGAGGAACTCGCCTTCAGCACGGAACTGATCCTCAGCGAGCTCATCACCAACGCCATAAGGTACGGCGCGGCGCCGGTTCACGTGCGTCTTCTGCGCGATCGCACCTTGACCTGCGAGGTGGGGGACAGCAGCAGTACCGCCCCGCACCTGCGGTACGCGGCCGGCATGGACGAGGGAGGCCGTGGACTGTTCCTGGTGGCACAGATCAGCGAACACTGGGGCACTCGGTATACACCGGAGGGCAAGGTCATCTGGGCCGAACAGGTCCTGCCCGCTGCCGGCCGGACCCTCTCCTAGAGTGCGTGGCCCCTGCCGGCCGACCATCGCCCTCGGGAGGGCGATGCGGAGGGCGACCGCTCGAGCTTCAGCGTGGTCCGAGGCTGCGGTCCCTGCGGAGCCCGATACCGCAGAGGAGGCCGCCCGACTCTCCGCGGCGACCTCGGCGATCCATGACCGGGCTGGTCTTCTGCCGTCCCGGCGGCCGGCCGCTGGGGCCGCACCTGGTGCTCGACCACCCTGCCGCCATGTTCCCGCCCTACAGCAGTGCTGGGCGTGTCCAGTGCTGGTGACCGTCTCGGCCGGACCTCGGCCTGGAGTAATCCGCGATATCCGGCACTTCGCCATGCTGATGGTGACCCGCTCTGTGCGCCGCCAGGTGGCTACGAGGTCTCGACAGCCGAGGTGGCCTTGAACGGAGGCCCCCACCCATGGACGCCCCCCCCCCCCCGCGGCCGCATCGCCGGGGGGCGAGGCGCTGCCCCACCGAAGTTGCGGTGCCCGCGTGTGTGGCGTAGTCGTGTTGCCTCATGGGTGGCCTGATGATTGACGTGATCGTGGTCGGCGGCGGACCGACCGGCATGATGCTGGCGGGCGAGTTGCGGCTGCACGGCGTGGACGCACTCGTCCTGGAGAAGGACGCGGAGCCGACGAAGGTCGTACGGGCGCGAGGCCTGCACGCGCGCAGCATCGAGGTGATGGACCAGCGCGGCCTGCTGGATCGGTTCCTCGCGCTCGGCAAGCAGTACCCGCTCGGTGGCTCCTTCGCGGGCATCCGGAAGCCCCCGCCGGACCGGCTGGACACCGCGCATTCCTACATTCTCGGCATCCCGCAGACCGCGACCGACCGTCTGCTGACCGAGCACGCCGTCGAGCTCGGCGCCGAGGTCCGGCGCGGACGCGCGCTGGTCGGACTGAGCCAGGACGAGGACGGGGTGACCGTCGAGCTGTCGGACGGTACGCGGCTGCGCTCGCGCTACCTCGTCGGCTGTGACGGCGGCCGCAGTACGGTGCGCAAGCTGCTCGGCGTCGACTTCCCCGGCGAGCCGAGCGCTACCGGGTCGGCCGGGTGCTGCTGGCCGGCGACGCGGCGCACATCCATCCGCCGCACGGCGGTCAGGGCCTCAACCTCGGCATCCAGGACGCGTTCAACCTCGGTTGGAAGCTGGCCGCCGAGGTCGTGGGCTGGGCGCCGGAGGGACTCCTCGACTCGTACCAGACCGAGCGGCACCCCGTGGGCGCCGCCGTCCTGGACATCACCCGCGCGCAGGTCGAGCTGCAGTCCGACGAACCGGGCCCCCGAGCAGTGCGCCGGCTGGTGTCGGAACTGATGGACTTCGAGGACGTGAACCGGTACCTGATCGAGCAGATCACCGCGATCGGGGTCCGCTACGACTTCGGCGGGGGCCACCCACTGCTCGGGCGGCGACTGCGGGACGTCGGGCTGAAGCGGGGGCGCCTGTACGAGCTGACGCACGGCGGCCGCGGACTGCTGCTCGACCGGACCGGCCGGCTCTCGGTGGAGGGCTGGGCGGAGCGCGTCGACCACGTCGTCGATGTCGTCGACGTCAGCGAGGAACTCGACGCGCCCGCCGTACTGCTGCGGCCGGACGGCCACGTGGCCTGGGTCGGTGACGATCAGCGGGAGCTGGCCCGTCAGCTGGCCACGTGGTTCGGCGCCGCCGTCGACTCGGCTAGGAGCGGTTGAGGGCCCGCGCGAGGAAGCGCTGGGTGGCCGCCTCCCGCGGAGCGGTGAGCACTTGCTCCGCGGTGCCCTGCTCCACGATCACGCCGTCCTCCAGGAAGCAGACCCGGTCCGCGACCTGTCGGGCGAAGTCCATCTCGTGCGTGGCCATCAGGATGGTCAGGCCGCGCTGCTTGAGGTCCGCGACGACGTCCAGGACCTCACCCACCAGTTCGGGGTCGAGGGCCGAGGTGATCTCGTCGAAGAGCAGCAGCTCCGGCTCGGTGGCCAGTGCGCGGGCGATCGCGGCGCGCTGCTGCTGGCCGCCGGACAGCCGGTCGGGGTGTTCCCGCGCCTTGTCCGCGAGTCCGAGGCGGGCCAGCAGTTCGCGGGCCGACGCCTCGGCCTGCTTGCGCGGGACGCCGTGGACCTGGCGGGGCGCGAGCGTGATGTTGTCCAGCACGCTCAGGTGCGGGAACAGGTTGTAGGCCTGGAAGACGATGCCGATCCGCCTGCGGGCGACGTCGGGGTCGAGGCGGGGGTCGGTCAGTTCGCTCTCGCCCAGGTGGACGGTGCCGTCGTCGACGACCTCCAGCAGGTCCACGCACCGCAGCAGGGTCGACTTGCCCGAGCCCGAACCGCCGATGAGGCAGACGACCTGGTGCTCCGCGACGTCCAGGTCGATCGATCGCAGGACCAGGCGGGATCCGTACTGCTTGCGAAGCCCGCGGATGCGCAGCAGTGGCCTGCTCATCGGCCCGCCTCCGCCCAGGTGCGCTGGGCCGCTCGCCGCTGGAGCCGGTCGGCGAAGCGGGTCAACGGGATGGTCACCGCGATGAACAAGACAGCCGCTCCCAGGTACGGGGTGTAGTTGAAGTCGTAGTCCGCCTTGATCTGTGCCGCTCGCAGCACCTCGAGCGGGCCGAGGACGGCGACCAGCGCGGTGTCCTTCTGCAGGGCGATGAAGTCGTTGAGCAGGGGCGGGAGCACGTTGCGCACCGCCTGGGGCAGGATGACGTGCCGCAGGGTCTGCCGTCCGTTGAGGCCGAGGGCCCGCGCGGCGTTCCGCTGCGCGGGGTGTACCGAGTTCAGTCCCGCCCGCAGCACCTCCCCGACGTAGGCGGCGTAGGAGAGGACCAGGGCGATCACGCCGAGGACCCAGGGCTCCGAGGGGGTGCCCTGCAGTTGCAGGGCCGGCAGCCCGAACCCGACGAGGAAGACCAGCAGCAGGGTCGGTACGCCGCGGAAGACGTCCACGTAGACGGTCGCGGCGAGCCTCAGCGGCTGCAGGCCCGGCGCCTTGGTCACGCGTACGAGGGCGATGAGCAGCCCCAGGACGAGGATCAGCACCTCGGCGATGAGGAACATCTGGATGTTGAGCCAGAAGCCGCGCAGCAGTTCGGGGAAGGCGGCCCGGAGCTCGGCGCCGTCGAGGAACAGGCTGTCGACGCGCTCCCAGCCCGGCGAGGCGACCGCCGCCACTCCGAGTGCCACCAGAGCGAAGAGGGTGCACAGGAAGGAGATCCAGGTGTGGCGGCGTTTGCGGGAGCGACGGAAGCGCTGCCGTTCCCGCTCGATCTCGCTGGGCTGGTAGGTGTCGTCCGGTGGCGGCGACACGGCTGTTTTCGTGAGGTCCACGGTCGGCCCCGCTACGGCTTCAGCTCGGGGACGTTCGCCGAGGCGGACAGCCATTGCGTGGTGAGCTTGGCGAGAGTTCCGTCGGTCTTGAGCGCGCTCAGGGCCTGGTTCACGCACGAGGTGTACCCGCTGTTCTTCGGCAGGAGCAGTCCGAACTCCTCGGGGGTGCCGCCCGCGTAGCCGAACTGGCCGATGATCTTGCCGTTGTCCAGCTCCGCCCCGGCCAGGTAGAACACGGTGGGCAGGTCGGTGACGATCGCGTCGATCTGCCCGTTCGTCAGTGCGGTGACCTCGTCCTTGGTGGTGTTGAAGACGCTCGGCTGACGCGAGGGCTTGAGCTGGTCGAGTACGGCCTGGTAGCTGGTCGTGGCCACCTGTACGCCGATCTTGGCGTCCTTCAGCGCACTCAGAGACGCCGCGTTGGCGAATTTCGACTTGTCCAGGGTCAGGACGGCCTGGTTGGCCGTGTAGTAGCTGGAGGAGAAATCGACGGCTTTCGCGCGCTGCGGGGTGATGGAGATCTGGTTGATGTCGAAGTCGAAGCCCTTCGCGCCGGGTGCGTACGAATGGGCGAAGGGTTCGACGACCCATTTCACCTGGTCACGGTCGAAGCCCAGCTTGCCGGCCACCGCGTAGGCCACCGCGCTCTCGAAGCCCTTGCCGTTGGAAGGGGTGTTGCTGTCGAACCACGGCTCATAGGCGGGGGAATCCGTCGCGACGGTCAACTGGCCGCGCTTGTGGAGGCCGGGGCTGTCGGTCGTGCAGTCGGGGCCGCCGGAGCCGGCTGCTCCAGGGGTGCCCTGAGGCTGAGGTGCGCAGGCAGTCGCCGCCAGGACGATGGCGGCGGAGGCCACGAGGGCTATGCGGGTACGGGACATCAGGGGTCCTTCCGGAGGGAGTTCGGGTAAGGCACGACAAAAAAAGAGGGGGTGCTCTGCGCTCGGCGGCCCAGATGCCGTCGGGGACAGGCGTCGATGACGTGTCAGCTGGTGAGGCTGAAGACCTGGTCGCCTTGGCGCAGGCCGAACACCTCGGCGGCGGAGCCGCCTCGGACCACCAGTTCGGCGAAGCCGATCCCGGAACTTCCGACGGTGATTCCGGGCTCGCCGAGCGGGACGTCGGGAAGGCGGTCGTAACAGCGCACCTGGACGTCGCGGCCTTCGTGCCGGTTGTGGACGAGCAGGCCCTTCGCGGTGTCGAAGCCGGGCAGCTCGACGGCCGGCCGATCCAGCTTGCAGTTGCCGAAGTTGTCCACGACGGCGACCCGCACATCGCGCGCGTCGGCCTGGTCCAACTCCAGCGGCTGCGCGGGAACCGGGCGGCCGTCCGCCAGCCAGCGGGCCAGCAGGGGCACGTACCACAGGCTCCGGAACTGGGTCCGCACCATCTCCTCGACCTCGGCCGGCGCGAGCTCCGCCCATCCGGCGGCAGCGGCTTCCAGCACCTCGCGGACGTCGGTGACCTGGACCTCCGTCAGCCCCAGGTAGGTCACCAGGGGGGCGAGGACCCGGTGGTTCACCGTGCTGATGACCAGGTGGTCGCCGTGGCGGAAGTAGCAGAACGGCACGCCGTTGGGCCAGTGCCCGTCCCTCGGAGCGATGTTGACCAGGACCACCACCGGCTGCGTCGGCCCGCCGATCAGATCCGTGGAGCGCAGCAGGTCGAGCAGGGTGAGGGCGGCGGCGCCCTCCGGGTCCGGTCCCCCCAGCGGCAGGACGGTCGGCGTGGCGCCGAAGAGGGTGGCGATCCGGGTGGACTGCCGGGCGAGGGCATTGGGGTCGGCACAGTCGGTGAGGGAGACGACCGGGGGCTGGGTCATGGCGGGTTCTTCGCCTTCTGTCGAGTGGGGGCTGGGGGTGAAGCTGCTGGAGCTGGATCTGCGGCCCGCAGGTCTGGTGGCTTCGGGCTGCCCAGGTCCGCCGGCGAGCGGGCCGGGACAACAAAAAAGGACCCTCCGTTTCCGGAGGGTCCGTCGCATCCTGTGTGCGCACGGCTTCGCTAGCGAAGCGCCTCCGAGGTTCGGGGCATCATTCGCATCATGGCGAGGGTGGCGGTGCGCTGCATGGACGGCAGGCTAGCACCGGTCCGGAGCGTCTCAAAGACCTGTCCAAGGAATGGACAGCCAGATCGGCCGGTCCGTCACTGGACGGGGTGAACCCACGGAACGAGCACCCGTCGCCGGCGGCCTCGGCGGTTGCGTGCCGGTCGAGCGCGGGACGGGGTTCCGACGGCTGGAGGAGCGGACGATCAGTTCGTACGGCATGAGGATCGAGTCCGGGTTGCGCTCCCCCGCTCCTTCGATGGCGTCGATGAGGAGCTGGACGACGGCCGTGCCGATCCGGCGGGCGCCGGCGGCGGCGGGGTGGTCGAGCATCCCTGCCCACCGCGATCGCGGTCGCCCGCCGACACGGTCAAGGCGGGTCGGTCCCCACGTGGGCCCCAAAAATGATCGAGGGGCCGTTTCAGATTGCTCTGAAACGGCCCCTGATCTGCGACTCTTTCGAGTCGGAACGACAGGATTTGAACCTGCGACCCCTTGACCCCCAGCCGCGCCCGTTTCCGCCGCGAGGTCCAGCTCTCCGCCCGCGTCCAGGGACCGTGTCTCATACCCCTCCTCGCGGCCGATCCGGACGCGGACACCCCATGGCTGGCCACTGCCTACGCTCCAGGTCTCACCCTCGACCAACACCTCACAGCGCACGCCCCCCTCACCGGCGCCACTCTGCTCGCCTTCGCCGCTGGCACCGCCCAGGCCCTCGCGGCCATCCATGCGGCGGGGGTCGTCCATCGGGACGTCAAACCGCAGAACGTCATCCTCACCCCGGCCGGCCCCCGCGTCCTCGACTTCGGCATCGCCCATGCCGCAGACGGCACGTCCGTGACCCGAACCGGCGTCATGACCGGCACCCCCGGCTGGGTCAGCCCCGAGCACTACCGCACCGGCTCCGCCGGACCCCGGCGCGCCCCGCGGGCCGACCCCGCCGGTCGGGCGCGCGGCTGCGCTGGGTATGGCGGAGCTGGAGGCGCTGATCGTGTGGGGCATGGCGCGCCCACCTCGCCTGCGATCCCCACCCGGGGCAGGGATCGCAGGACGGGAATCCCGTCGCCTGAATGACCGTGAGGCATGAGCGAACTCATCGGCCCATCCGGAACGATCCGGGTCACATGAGCCTGCGGGCTGCTCGTCCGCCTGTCCGGCTCAGGCGAACAGCTCGGCCAGCATCTCGGGGCCGATGGCGATGGGGGCGGGGCGGTAGGCGGGAGGCTGCGTGCCCATCAGCTCGCGCACCAGGAAGTCCCAGCAGCGTGTGCGGACGTAGGCCAGGTGGTCGATGAACGTGTGCTCGGCCCCGGGCACGATGAGCAGTTCGAAGTCCTTGCCCGCGGCGATGAGGCGGTCGGCCAGGCGCAGTGTGTGGTCCGGGTGGACCTGGTCGTCCATTTCGCCGTGGATCAGGAGCAGTTTGCCCGCCAGACGGTCGGCGAGGTCCACGTTGGAGGTGCGGGCCCAGGCCTCGGAGTTGTCCGCTCCGTCGTAGGTCTCCACGAAGCCGGCGTTGAAGTGCCGGGCCTCGTGCGAGCCGGAGAGGGCGGCTCCGGCCTTGTACGTCTCGGGGAAGTCCAGCATCGCGCGGGCCGCGGCGAAGCCGCCTCCGGAGTGGCCGAGCACGCCCACGCGGTCCAGGTCCATCCACGGCCGGGACTCGGCCAGCTGCCGCAGGGCCGCGACGTGGTCGGCCAGCCCGCCCGCGTCGGCCAGGTGGCCGTAGGAGGTGTCATGGAAGGCCTTGTCCCGGCCCGGGGTGCCGCGTCCGTCCAGTGCCACCACCACGAAGCCCAGCGCCGCGAGGGGTTCGGCGTCGAGGCCCATGCCGCCGGGGTCGAAGCAGGGGGCGACCCGGTTGACCTGCGGGCCCGGGTAGACGTTGTCCACCACGGGGTAGCGGTGGGCGGGGTCGAACGCCCGCGGCCGGTACAGCACCCCGTAGAGGTCCGTCACCCCGTCGGCCGCCTTGACGCGGAACCGTTCCGGCGCGGTCCAGCCGGTGGCGGTGAGCTTGCCGATGTCTGCGCGCTCCAGTTCCACAAGGACCCGGCCGGTCCAGTCGCGGACCGTCGTCACCGGCGGGGTGTCGACGGTGGACGCGGAGTCGATGAAGTACTGCGGGTGGACGGTGACGGTGTGGTCCCGGTCGTCGTCCGTGAGCCGGGCGAAGCCGGAGCCGTCCAGGGCGACGCGGCAGACCGTACGCCGGTAGGGGTCCTCGTCGACCTGCCCGGAGGCGGTGAAGTACACGACCCGCTCGGCCTCGTCGACGCGCAGGATCTGCCGTACCGCCCACGGCCCGGAGGTGACCTGCCCGAGCAGCGCGCCGGTGTGCAGGTCGTATCGGTACAGGTGGCCCCAGCCGTCCCGCTGGGAGTACCACAGCACCTCGGCGGCGTCGGCGAGGACCCGCACGATCGGGGGCTCGTACCCGAACTGGTTGGGCTCCACGCGGGTGTCCCCGGTCTCGCTGAGCACGGTGGTGACCTCGCCGGTGACCGCGTCCAGGCGGTACAGGGTGAGCGTGCGCAGGTCGCGGGGCCGACCGAGGTAGTACACCGCCGAGCTGTCCTCCGCCCACCAGGCCCACTTGGTCATGATGGGCGACAGCTGAGGCATGAGGAGCGGATCGGCCTGCGCGCGGACCACCGTGCCCGCGGCGACGTCCAGTACGACCAGTTCGGCCAGCGGTACGTGCTCGTCCCCGGGGTAGGCGTACCGCTGGGTGTGCAGCGCCGGGGCCCCGCCGTCGGCAGGCCTGGCCTCCACCAGGTGGGTCCGCCGGACGTCGCGCTCGTCGGTGCGGTGTGCCAGCACCTTCGTCGAGTCGGGCGACCAGGCCACCGCGGGCGGCATGTACGGCAGGCCGATCTTGCGCAGCAGGGTGCCGTTCGCCGTGCAGTCCGGGCCGGTGCCGTACTGGTGGCCGGGCACGCCGTCGGTGGTCAGCGCCCATTCGCGGCCGTCGGACAACGAGCGCGCCCAGAGGTCTTCCCCTCGCCGGGAAACCGCGGTCTTCCCGTCGGGTGACGGCACTTCGAGGGGATTGCCCGGCGGCGTGAACTCGGCCCGCTCGCAGGTGTAGTCGTCCAGGTCGCAGCGCCACCACTCGCCGAACGCGTCGAACTCAACAGTGTTCGCGGCCAGTTGTATCGCCGTGGTCGGCAGGAATTCGGGGTCGGCCTGCTGCCCGGAGGCTGCGGCCAGCGCGGCGGCGAGCCGGGCGTGGTCGAAGGCCGGCTCACGGGTGCCGGCCGCCGGGTCGACCAGCACGAACCGCTTGCCGACGCCGTTGCTCACCGCGTACCAGAAGCGGGTGTCTCCGTCGATCCACTGCGGCCTGATCCTGTCGCCGACGACGAGCTCACCGGGTCGGGCGGGCCGGCGCAGGAGCTGCTCCGCGGCCTGGTAGTTCTGAGTGGTGCTCATTTCTTCGGTCCTTCTTCGGTGTCGGTTTCGGGCATGGTGGCGCCACGGTGGCACCTTCACGGCAGGGCCGTCGGCTGCAGCGGGGTGCCCCTTCGGGGCTGCGTGGGTCAGAGGCTGCGGGCGGTGATGTCCCCGTAGGAGGTGGTCGCGTGGAGCTTCAGGCTCGCGGCGTCGCCTTCGGTGTTGTTGAGCGAGTTGTGGATCCGGCCGTAGGAGGTGCCGGCGGCCAGGGAGGCGTTGACCCCGCGGGCGGCGCCGACGGAGATCTCGCCGTGCTCGGTGGTCAGGGTGACCGTGCCGGTCATGGCCTCGGCGATGTGGATGTCGCCCTTCTGGGTGCTGATCTGGGCGGGGCCGCCCAGGCGGCCGACCGAGACGTCGCCGTCGAGAAGGGCGAGGCGGGCGCTCGCGGTCTCGTCGAGCTTGACCGTGCCCTGTGCGCCCTCGAAGGCGACGTCGCCGAGCCGTCCGACGCCCTGGAACTCGCCGCTGGCCGTCTTCGCCTCGATGCGGGAGTCGGCGGGCAGCTGGACGACGACCTGGACGAATCCGGAGTTGCCGAGGATCTGGCTCTTCGGCGCGGGGACCGCGATCCGCAGGACGCCGTTGCCGTATTCGACCGTGGTCTGCTCCGCCGCCTGCACGTCGCGGCCCTTCGAGGCATCCGCGGGCAGGACCTCGACCGTGGTGTCGGCCCGGTCGGCGGCGATGAACCGGATGCTTCCCGCGGGGATGTCCAGGACGGCGGCGATCGGGGCGGGGGTGGCGAACTTCTGCATGACGCTCTCCTTGAGCTCGTTGTTTCCGATGAGGGAAAAGCTACGTTGCATTCATAGATTCCTCAACACGATCACCGCAAGAAACCATCGTTTACGCAGGTCAGTTGGGGGAAATCATTGCAGTGACTCTCGAAATTAACGCAACGACAGCCGCTTACTCGTTGCAATGAATTGAGGGTGAACGCTCAGGGATGCGAAGCGGCTGCACGTCAGGGTCCGGCGACCGTGGCGAACTGGTCCTGCGCACGAGCGGCTTCCCCCGCGACCGGAAGGTTGATCGGTATGCCCCCAGTACGCGGCGATCAGTCGGCCGCCGAGCAGCGGGCCGCCCGCCGTGCCCCCCACGCGGCGATCGTCTTGGGACTCTCGCCCTCGTCGAAGGAGGCGGACCCCTTCGACTACCGGCGTTCGAAGGCGCCGGCCGGCGGCACCCATTCGGCGAGCTGAACCACGACACCGTTGGGATCGGTGAGACGGAACAGCCGTTCACCCCAGGGCTCCGTCACGCACTCGACTCCGGCCGGCGAGTGACGCCCGATCAGGCGGGGCGCGTACCTTGCCGGTAGGCGATGCCGTGACCGCCGCCGAGGTCGAGCTCCGGCAGCACGGTCCCGTGGGTGTCGCGGCCAGACACTCACGATCCCCCGCACAGCGAACTGACCCGCCAAAAGACGACTTCTTAATCGGATGTCCGGCGCAGGACCAGGCAGACGAAGCCGAAGCTGTCCCGGTACCCGTGCAGCCAGTCGGAACGCGCGGCAGTGGCCGTCTCCAGTGCCTGGGCGCCGGCCGGATCGTCCTGGTGGTCCAGGGCCCATGAGGCGAGCGATCCCCAGCAGGCCCACTCGTACGCGTCCCGCTCCCCGCGTGTGCTGACGTGACCGTGGACGGGGGTCCACCCGTCGGCGACGACGCTGTCCACCGTGGTGGCCAGATCGGCGAGGTCGCCGAACATCTCGAGGGCCGCCGGCGACGGGGTGCGCTCCCAGAAGGACTCGCCGATCAGGACGCGGCCTCCGGGAGCCAGGTGCTTGCGGGCCGCCGCGAGGGTGGGGAGAAGACCGCCGAAGGCGTGCGTGGCGCCGACGCTGATCACCAGGTCGTACGGCTGGGGGGGGCTGAAGTCCGCGGCTTCCTGCCGGTGGAGGACCAGGCGCTCGTCCACCCCGAGCCTGCCTGCTGATCGGCGGGCCTGCGTCAAGGCGACTTCGGAGACGTCGACGCCCTCGGCATGGAGCTGCGGGCGGGTGGCCAGGGCGCGCAGCAACCACTCCGCTGTGCCGCATCCGAGGTCGAGGACGCGCTCGTCGCCTCGCGGGAGGGCGTGTTCGAGCAGTCGGCTGACCGAGTCGTCGTCGAGCGGAGACTTGATCGGGTGGTGGGTGTGGGCGATCGCGGAGATCTGTTCGCGGCTCAGTGGAGGCGCCGGCTTCGTGTCGAGGAGCAGGTCCGCGGCCGCCACTGTCCCGTCGAGGAGCAGGTCCGCGGCGACCGCCGTCCCGTCGGTGCGGATCGTGGCGGCGACGGCCTTCGCCCGTGCTTGCGTCTCGGGGGTCAGGGCGGTCCTGAGTGCGGCGGACAGGGTCTCGAAGGTCGGGGTGGGGCCGTCGTGTGCCGCGCCGATGCCCAGCTCGGCCACCCGGGCGGCCCAATGCGGCTGGTCCACGAACTGGGGCACCACCACCTGGGGTGCACCGGCTCGGGCTGCGGTGGTCGTGGTGCCCGCCCCGCCGTGGTGGACGACTGCCGCGACCCGACGGAACAGGGTCTGGTGGCTGACGTCGCCCACGGCGAAGCAGTCGTCCGAGGCGTCCACGAGGTCCAGGTCCGCCCAGCCGCGGGAGACGAGCACACGGCGGCCCTGCGCGCGGGCCGCCTCGACGGCTGTCCGGGCGATGTCGGTGGCGGCCTTCATGGGCATGCTGCCGAAGCCGACGTACACCGGTGGGGTGCCGGCGTCCAGGAACGCCTCCAGATCGGCGGGCAGGGGGCGGTCGTCGGGCAGGATCCACGCGCCGGTCTGCACGAGGTCGAGGTTCGTCAGCTGCTCCCACGGGCCCAGGACCGGGTCCGCCGCCAGCAACGGCCGGTCGGTGAAGACGTGGTCGCGGACGTTGTCCACTGGGGCGAGGCCGATCGCCTCGCGGTGGGCGTTGAGCGGCTCGCGGTAGAGGGCGTTGACCTTCTGGGCGTCCAGGTCCCACAGGGCCTGGTTGTCGGTCATGTCGTCCGGCGCGGGCGGGCCGGGCCGCGGCGGCGGCGGGTAGTGCGCGGAGGGCAGGTCGAACGGATGGAACCCTGCGTACACGTAGCGGATGCCCAGCTTCTCGGCCACCGAACGGGCGCCGGCCGGCATCAGTCCGCTCGCCACGAGCACGTCGCAGCCCTCGGCCGCCTTGCCGACCGTCTCGAAGTGCGCGGCGACCAGCTCGGCCGCGAACCCGGAGACGTCCGAGGGCGGCGCCCCCGTGACCAGCTCGCGCACGTCGCGCCCGAAGGGCACCAGTTCCGCGCCGACTCCCGCAAGCAGTTCAGCGAACTCGTCGTCCGGCGGGGCGCAGACGCGTACCTCCGCGCCGCGTTTCCGCAGCTGCGCCGCAAGTCCCGCGAGCGGCGCGATGTCGCCGCGCGATCCGTACGCCATCAACAGCACACGCATGGGCGTGATTTCTCTTTTCTCTGAGATGTGGGGTGTTCAGGTGGTGGGCAGGTCGAGTTGGTACTCGTGGGTGCTGCGGTGGAAGCGGAAGCCCAACTGCCGGTTGACGGCGAGCATATGGGTGTTGTCCTGGGCGTTGTCGGTCTCGATCTCCACGATTCCGGGGTGCTCGACGCGGAGCCTGCGCAGCATCTCCGCCTTGACCCACAGTCCGAGCCCGTGGCCGCGATGCGCGGGTACCACGACGGTGTCGTACTGCAGGGCCCGGTGGGTCTCCCCGGCCCGGATGACGATCTCGGTGTACCCGGCCATCTCGCCCTTGCCGAGCACAGCCGTCGTGAGCAGGACGTCACCGCGATCGGCGAGCACTTCGGCCATGGCCCGGACGCGGTCGGCGGTCCAGGTCTGGCTGCCGTAGTCCATGTCGCCCATGGGCATGTCGTTCATCGCGTTCTTGGCGGCGGCGAACGCCTCGGCCAGGGCGTCGGGTACGGTGCCGGTCCAGCTCGCCAGTTCGTAGCCGGGGTGCTCGGCGTCGGCCGCGGCATCGTCCGCCTGCGCGACGTCGAGCAGCAGGTGGTCCAGTGCCAGCACCCGCCGGAAGCCGCGTGCGGCGCAGAAGGCGTCACCTGGCCCGTTGCCGCCTACGGCCGCGATGAGGCTGCGGCGCTGATCGGCCTGTGCCGCCGCCACGGCCGTGGCGAGCAGGCGCGAGCCGACGCCCGAGCGCCGCCGGTCGGGAGCGACGTGCAGCTCCAGCTGGGACAGGTGGCTTTGACCGGGCGAGGTGAACAAGCGCAGCGCGGCCACGCCGACCACCGCACCGTCGCTCGCGGTGGCCTGCCAGAGCAGTCGGCGGTTGTCCCGCCCGGGGACGGTGAGCTGGGCGTGGATCTGGTCGAGCGTGGGGCGGGGTTCTTCCGGAAGATCGTGGGCCAGCGAAGCCGACACGACTGTGTGCCAGGCGGCGGCTGCTTCAGGAGAGACGTGGGTGAGCGGGGCGATGCTGATCATGTGGGGATCCTCGGTGTGGCGCACGAGCGGCCAGTCGATGTCGATACGGGCCGTCGTGGCGAGGTAGTTGGTGAAGACGTTGAGGGCGACATGGGCGACGACCTCGACGATCTGCCCGTCGGACAGGCCGGCGCGCCGGGCTGCGGCCAGCTGCTCGTTCGGGACGGCGCCGCGGTCGCGGACCATCGTCGCGGCCAGACCCAGGACGGCGGCGGCCCAGGGGTCGTCGGACGCGCCGCGGCGGGCGCGGCTGGTCTCGGCCGCACTCAGCCCGGCCGTCCTGGTCCCGCGGAACGCGTGCACGGACAGGCAGTAGTCGGACCGGTTCTCCTGCGCCACCAGCAGCGCGATGCGTTCGCGCAGGGAGGCCGGCAGGGCGCCCGCCGTACTCAGGGCGGTGAGGGCGCCCACGTACCCCTTCAGCGCGGCGGGGCTGTTGGCCATCACCCTGGCCAGGTTGGGGATGACCCCGAGAGCCTGGTGCGTGGCCGTGAACAGGGCCGCGGCCTCGCCGGTCGCGGTCTCCGGTTCGACGGTGTGGAGTGCTGTCATGCGGATAACCCTGCCGGTTGATCTTGATACATTCCCGATGCTTCTTCTATGCACGCGCTGGTGACCCCGGGAGTAACGGCATGCGGTTCTCGATCCTCGGACCGGTGGAGGCCGTGGCTCCCGGATCCGATGCGCCCGCCTTGGCGCCCCGTCATCGCGCGGTGCTGGCCTATCTGCTGCTGCATGCGGGAGTGGCGATCAGTACGGATCGTCTGGTCGACGCGATGTGGGGGCCGCTGCCGCCGGATTCCGCCCGCGCGCAGATCCAGACCACGATCGCCGCGATCCGGCGGATGCTGCGTGCTTCGGGAGCCGACGGGATGCTGGCCACCCGGCCTGGCGGATACGTGATCACCCCCGAGCCGGGACAGCTCGACCTGGACGAGTTCACCAGCCTGATCGGCACGGCACCGGCCGCCTCCGACGACCCGGGAGACGCCGCGGACCGGATACGTTCCGGGCTGGCGCTGTGGCGGGGAGAGCCGCTGGCCGACATCACCGCCGACTACGTCCAGGGCGCCCGAGCGCGTCTCAACGGACAACTGCTCACCGCCGTCGAGCGCCTGGCCGAGCTGGAGCTGGCCCGGGGCCGGCACGAGGCCCTCATCGACGAGCTCTCCGTCCACGCGGCGGCGCACCCCCTGCGGGAGCGGCTGTGCTGTCAGCTGATGCTCGCGCTGCACCGCGCCGGGCGCCAGACCGACGCGTTGGAGGTGGCACGTACCTTCCGAGCGACCCTGGCCGAGCAGCAGGGACTGGACCCCGGCCATGCGTTCGGCAAGCTCGAACAGGACATCCTGCGGGACGCTCCCGATCTACGGCCGCCGGTCGCCGCGCCCCCGGCGAGGCCACAGGGGGTCAACTTCCTTCCGTACGACGTCCCGGACTTCACCGGTCGGGAGGGCGAGCTGGACGGGCTGATCCGCCTGTGGTCGGGCGACAACGGCGCTGTCGTGACGATTTCGGCGATCGACGGGATGGCTGGTGTCGGCAAGACGACCCTCGCGGTCCACGCGGGGCACCGCCTGGCGGACCGCTTCCCGGACGGGCAGCTCTTCGTCGACCTGCAGGCGCACACCGCCGGCCAGGCGCCGCTCGACGCCGGTGCCGCGCTCGAAGTCCTCCTCGGTCAACTCGGCGTGCCCGCAGCCCACATACCCGCGTCGGTCGCCGATCGCGCCGCGCTGTGGCGGGCCGAGCTCTCCGGCCGGCGCGTGCTGGCGGTCCTCGACAACGCCCTCGGCGCGGAGCAGGTACGCCCGTTGCTGCCCGGGGCCTCCCGCGCGCTCGTCCTGATCACCAGCCGCCGACGGCTGACCGACCTGGACGGGGCGCACGCCCTGTCCTTGGACGTGCTGCCTGCCGCGGACGCCATGGAGTTGTTTGCGTCGATCGTCGGCGAGCGAGCGGCCGCCGAACCGCTGGCCGTCCTCGATGTCCTGCAGTTGTGCGGGTTCCTGCCGCTGGCCGTCCGCATCGCCGCCGCCCGCCTGCACCATCGCCCCCGCTGGACCGTCGCCTACCTGGCCGGGCGGCTCCGCGACCAGCGCCGCAGACTCGCGGAGCTGGCCACCTCGGAGCGCGGAGTGGCGGCGGCGTTCACGCTGTCCTACCAGCAGCTGAGCGCGGATCAGCAGCGCATGTTCCGGCTCCTGGGGCTCCAGCCGGGCCGTGACATCGTCCCTGAGGCGGCCGCCGCGCTGGCCGACGTCTCCCTCGATGAGGCCGAGATACTCCTGGAAGACCTCCTGGACGCCCATGTCCTGGCCCAGCACCAGCTCGGCCGCTACACCTTCCACGACCTTCTGCGCGAGCACGCCCTCGCCACCGCGGCCGAACAGGAATCCCCCGACACCCGGCGCGAGGCCCTCGGCCGGGTGTTCCACCACTATCTCCACACCGCGAGCACGGCCATCGACCACCTCTACCCCGAGGGCAGGAACCGCAGGCCCCGCATCCCCGCGCCGGACAGCCCGGTCGCCAGTCCCCCGCAGGACGAGGCCGAGGCGATCACCTGGCTGGACAGCGAACGCGCGAACCTCATGGCAACCGCCCCGTACGCGGCCGAACACGACTGGCCCCTGCACACCAGCCAACTGGCCGCCACCTTGCACCGCTACCTGCTGGGCCACGCCCACCAGGCCGAGGCGTTGGCCCTCCACGGCTTGGCCCTCCAGGCCGGCCGCCGCAGCGGCGACACGGCTGCCGAAGCGCGCACCCTCATCGATCTCGGCGAAGTGCACTACTGGTGGCACGGCGACCACGAGCAGGCGGCCGAGCACTACCGCCAGGCCCTGGACCTCGCGCACGAGACCGGCGACCAGGGCGCCGCGGCCCGGGCCCTGCAGGGCCTCAGCACCGTCGCCCGGCGGCGGCGCGCGTACGACGAGGCTCACGACCACTGCACGCAGTCCCTCGTGCTCTTCCGCGAGCTCGGCGACCGCGCCGGCGAGGCCAGGTGCCTGACCGACCTCGGCCTCCTCCACGAACGCCGAGGACAGTACGAGGACGCCCACGAGCACCATCGGCAAGCGCTGCATGCCTACCGCGATGCGGGTTCCCGCATCGGCGAGACCATCGTCCTGAACAACCTCGGGCTCCTGTGCCAACAGCAGGGCCGCTACGAGGAGGCCCGGCGCCATCACAGCGATGCCCTGGAGCTGAGCCGCAGGTTCGACTTCCCCGGAGACGAGGCCGAGTCGCTCAACGCCCTCGCGGAGGCCGCCCGCTCCCTGGGCAACCTGGCCCAGGCCGCGATCGAACACGACACCGCGCTGGCCCTCGCCCGCGAGTCCGGCTACCGGCCCGAGCAGGCCCGCGCCCACGACGGCCTGGCGCACGTCCACCGCGACCTGGGGCACATCGCCCTCGCCCACGACCACGCCCGACACGCCCTCGACCTGTACACCGCCCTCGCCGTCCCCGAAGCCGAGGAGATCCGCACCTTCCTCACCGAGCTACCGCCGACCGAGGGCTGTCCCGGCGGCATGGGCGGCGGCGGTCACGGCGCGACGGGCTCCATCCAGACGTCCTGACCGAGGTCCCGGCCCTCGGCCACGGGCCTCGGGCGACGGGAGTCCGCTGCGGACCAGCCGCAGCAGCGTGCCCTTCCGGCTCCGCCGCGACCGGGCCGACCAAGGCCGGGTCGCGGAAGTGAACTGGCGTCCGCCCGCAGAGCCGGGCCAGACTTTCCGGACACGCCCCCGGGGACGCCGCCTAGGCCGTGTTTTGAAAGTGCCTGGATCCCCTCGTCTTGCGCCGTGATGATCTCGGTGTGGGGCGAGGTGATCTTTCAGACGAGCAATGGTCGGTGCTGGAGCCGTTGTTGCCGGTTGCGGTGCTGGGCAGACCGTCGGTTGGCCGGAGGAGGCTGATCAACGGGATCCGGTGGCGGGTGCGGACCGGTGCTCCGTGGAGGGATCTGCCGTCGGAGTACGGGCCGTGGCAGACCGTCTATGAACTCTTCCGCCGCTGGCAGCGCGACGGCACGTGGCCTGCGCTGCTGACCGGGCTGCAGGCCCGGGCGGACGCGGCCGGGCTGATCACGTGGGAGGTCAACGTGGACTCCACGATCTGCCGGGCCCACCAACATGCCGCAGGTGCCCGCCGCGACGGACACGCTCAGAACGAGCCGCCGGGCGGCATCCATGTCGAGCCCGACGACCACGGCCTGGGCCGGTCCCGCGGCGGCTTCACCACGAAGATCCACCTGGCCTGCGAGCAAGGCCAGCGGCCGCTGTCCCTGCTGGTCACCGCAGGACAGCGTGGTGATAGCCTTCGAGCAGAGGCTGGGTCGCCATCTCGCCCCGCGTCGCCGCAGCCCTCCGCCGCCGGGCACGCTCGGCAGCCCGGACCTGCGGCGACCCCAGTGATCCGTTCGCGGGTCTGGTCTTCTGCCGACCCGAAGGCCGCCCGCTCGGACCGCACCTCGTGCTCGACCGGCTCCACCAGCTGTCCGAGGAAGCCGGCGTCCCCCGAGTCACCGTCCACGACCTGCGACACCTCGCCGCCACCATCACCATCACCGCCGGCGTCCCCCTCACCGTGGTCTCCAAGACGCTGCGGCACTCCACCCTGTCGACGACCGCGAACCTGTACAGCCAACTGACCCAACAGGCCGCGCACCAGGCCGTCGACACCATCGACCACGTCCTCAGCGGCGCCCAGCAGAAGGCCGACCGTACGGACCGGCCCGCGTGGCTGCGACCACCGCGCGACCACCTCCACCGCCTCCGCGAGGTCGTCGGCCGGCTCCGCTCCCCCACACCGCCCGCCTCCAGCGCTGCAGCCAATCAATCCCAGCCCGGGCGTGCGACCACACTGCGACCACCACGCTCCCGAACGCACGAAAGGCCGCCCTCTCATGGATGAGAGAACGGCCTCCGACCTGCGTTTCCGCACAGTCGGGACGACAGGATTTGAACCTGCGACCCCTTGACCCCCAGTCAAGTGCGCTACCAAGCTGCGCCACGTCCCGATACCCGTCTGACCTGGGGTTTCCCCTGGCCGAACGCGCATGAGAACAATACCGCACTTTCGCCGGTGGTCACGCACGCCTTTCCGGGGCTCGGGCTCGGGTGCGCGCCGGGTGGGTGGCGTTCACTCTCCGTGACGCGCCTCCGTGCCTCCGAGTGCGCCCGCGCACCCGCTCCTGCGAGGCGGAAGGGAGAGCCGAGGGGGCGAGGAAGGGCGCCGCCCGGGCAGGGAGAGGGGAGGGAGAGGTTCCGGAATACCTCCCCTCTGGGGAGGAAGCGTCTGATGTAGCGACATAGGTGGACGCATCATCCTGTGTAGGCATTTTCGTGGCCGTTGGCGTGTGGCAGAAAGACGACCATGGGGAAGGAGGTCCGGACCTGGGCGAGAGGGCCAAGACCACACGAAACACAGTCAGATCCAATCGTCAACCGCTCCTGTTTCGGACAAATTTCATGGCGATATTGATCCGTTCCGGAAAGATCAACACCATGAATGGGTCGGCCTGTTCGGGACGGGACCACTGCCGATGCTCCACCTGTTCGGACAACCCGCCGAGCAGGCGTTTCGCAGGTGAGGACTCGGATGGACAGCTACTTCAGCAGCCGACTGCATCATGAGCTCAGGGAGACGGTCCGCGAGTTCGCGGAGCGTGAGGTCCGGCCCCGGATAGCCGAGATGGAGGAGGCCCGGACGGTCCACCACGAGCTGTCCCGCAAGATCGCCGAGCAGGGCTGGCTGGGCGCGACAATCAGCCAGGAGTACGGCGGCATGGGTGCCGGCCACCTGGCCAAGACGATCATCATCGAGGAGCTCTCCCGGGTCAGCGGTGCCATGGGCGCCATGGTCCAGGCCTCCCAGCTGGGCACCGCCAAGATCGTCCACTTCGGCAGTGACGAGCAGCGGAAGACCTGGCTTCCGGAGATCGCCGCCGGCGCGTGCCTGCCGACCATCGCGGTCACCGAGCCCGAGTCCGGCGGTCACGTCCTCGGCATGAGCGCCAGCGCGGTCCGGGACGGCGACGACTACATCCTCAACGGCAGCAAGGTCTACGTGGGCAACAGCCACGTCGGCGACCTGCACGGTGTCGTGGTCAGGACCGGTCCGGGATCGAAGGGACTCACCGCCTTCCTGGTCGAATCCGATCGCCCTGGGTTCAGGACCGGTCCCCAGCAGCAGGCGATGGGCCTCCACGGCTTCAGCTTCGGTGAGCTGATCTTCGAGAACTGCCGGGTGCCGGCCGCCAACCGGCTCGGCGACGAGGGCGACGGTCTCGCCGTCGCGTACTCCTCCAGCGTGCTGTACGGACGGGCCAACCTCACCGCCGTCTCGCTCGGCATCCACCAGGCGATCCTGGAGGAGACCACGCGGTTCGCCTCCGAGCGCATCCGCTACGGAAAGCCGCTCCACGAGCTGCCCACGGTCAAGCTGAAGCTGGGGCAGATGCAGTCCCGGCTGATGACCGCCCGGCTGGCCGCGTACCACGCCGTGCACCTGCTCGACCAGGGGCTCTCCTGCGACACCGAGCTGATGAACGCCAAGCTCGTCAACGTCGAGTCGGCGATCGACTCCGGTCGCAACGCCATGGAGATCCACGCCGCCGCCGGCCTCTTCACGGACCGGGCCATCGAGCGTTACCTCCGGGACGCGCACCACATCTTCGCCCCGGCCGGCACCTCCGACATCCAGCTCCTGCGGCTGGCCGAGGTCGCCCTCGGCCAGGACAAGGGCAGCTGGTCGGAGCGCCTGTCCGAGCTGGTCCGCACGCCGGAGCCGGAGCTCGTGCGCGTCTGATCCTCACCCCCACGAGCCGGGAGCCCCGGTACGGCCGCTGCCGTACCGGGGCTCCCGGCTGTCGTCGGACGGTGACGGTCAGAACATGCCGTCCTCGCGGCGGTGGATCTGCTCCATGAGTTCCGCCGCCATCGCCTTGATCGTCTCCAGGCCGGCACGCCCCCACGGCCGGACGTCGGTGTCGACCACGCAGATGGTGCCGAGGGCGACACCGGTACGGTCGATCAGCGGCGCCCCCATGTAGGAACGGATGCCGATCTCGTCCACGACCGGGTTCCCCGCGAAGCGCGGGTAGTCGCAGACGTCCTCCAGGACGAGCGCCTTGCGCCGCACCACGACGTGCGGGCAGTAGCCGTGGTCGCGGGCCATGAAGCGGCCGACGCCGCCATTGCCCGCGGCGGCCGCGCCCAGGTCGCTGCCGGAGTGGGTGCCCTCGGGGGTGTGCAGCCCCGCGAAGAACTGCCGGTTCTCGTCGATGAAGTTGACCATCGAGAACGGGGCGCCCGTCACCTCGGCGAGCCGGTGGGCGAAGTCGTCGAACGCCGGGTCCGGCCGCTCCCCGAGACCGAGTTCGCGCAGCCGCTGCACGCGGGCGGGCGCCTCCTTGTCGATGGGGGTCAGCAGGAGGTGACCGGTCGGGTCGTAGGTCATGGCGTGGCTCCGTAGCTCGGCACGGTGTCCGGGATGGTGGTGAGCAGATGCTGGACGAGGGTCAGCAGGGTGCGGATGCCGGAGCTGGAGATCCGGGCGTCACAGGTGACGACCGGCACCTCCGGCTTGAGGTCGAGGGCGGCCCGTACCTCGTCCGGTTCGTAGCGGTAGGCGCCGTCGAACTCGTTGACCGCCACGATGAACTGGATGCCCCGCCGCTCGAAGAAGTCCACGGCGGAGAAGCACTCCTGGAGCCTGCGGGTGTCGGCCAGGACGACCGCCCCGAGCGCACCCTCGGAGAGCTCGTCCCACATGAACCAGAAGCGCTCCTGGCCCGGGGTGCCGAAGAGGTACAGGACGTGGCGGTCGTCGAGCGTGATGCGGCCGAAGTCCATGGCGACGGTGGTCGTGGTCTTGGACTCCACGCCCTCCAGGCTGTCGGTGGCCGCGCTGACCGAGGTGAGCAGCTCCTCGGTGCTCAGCGGTTCGATCTCGCTGACCGCGCCCACGAGGGTCGTCTTGCCGACGCCGAATCCGCCCGCCACCAGGATCTTCAGCGCGGTGGGGAAGGGGTCGGTCGCGAAACCGTCGTGGCGCTCAGAGCCGTTGTCGTAGGCCATCGAGCACTGCCTCCAGCAAGGAACGGTCGGTGGGATTGGCGTGGAAGCGGGGCGCCCGGGCGGTCAGCGCCCCGCAGTCCACGAGGTCGGAGAGCAGGACCTTGGTCACGACGGCCGGGAGCCGTAAGTGCGCCGCGATCTCGGCCACCGAGGTGGGTCCGTCGCACAGCCCGAGGGCCAGGCTGTGCTCGGGACCCATGTGAGCCTGGGGGCTCGAACCGGTCGCCATCACCATGGACAGCAGGTCCAGGGCGGTGGTGGGCTTGGTCCGGCCGCCGCTCACGGTGTACGGGCGGATCAGCCGCCCGGCCGCGTCGTCGAGCCAGGGTCCTTCCTGATGGGACGTCACGTCTACTGCCCGCGCCCGCCGACCACGCCGGCGGCCTGCCTGGCGGGGGTGACCAGGTACGGCCGGACGCTCTTGACGAGCATCGCCATCTCGTAGCCGAGGACGGCGGCGTCCGCCTCGCGCCCGGCGAGGACGGCCAGGCACGTGCCGGAGCCCGCGGTGGAGACGAACAGGAGGGTGGAGTCGAGCTCCACGACCACCTGGCGGACCTCGCCGCCGTCGCCGAAGCGGGCGCCCGCGCTGCGGCCGAGCGAGTACAGCCCGGAGGCGAGGGCCGCCATGTGGTCGGCGGCGTCGGGGTCGAGGCCGTGCACGGATTTCACGAGACCGTCGGAGGAGAGCAGGACGGCGTTGCGGGTGTACGGGACCCGCTGGACCAGACCGCTGAGCAGCCAGTCGAGGTCCGAGGAATGGCCGGTCGGCGCATTGCTCGCCATGGTGATCTACTCCTTGTGCGCGTCGCCAAGACGCAGCGATTCATGGGGGGCGGGCTGGGATTCGGCGAGGCCGATGCCGCGCTGGAACGCGGCCATCAGGCCCGGGTCGTGCAGGGCGTGCTCCTCGGTCTTGCGGGCCACGGGCTCGTCCCGCAGCTGCGGGACGATGTGCTCCTGTGCGCGCCTCTTGGGGAGCAGGGGCCTGCCGTCCTCCTCGGCACGGGGGGCCGGGGGGAGCGGCGAGAGCAGGTGGGCCGGCGGGCCGGCGGGGCCGGCGCCGGTCGGCCGGTCCGGTGTCGCGGGGGCGGCGCCGGGGTCTCCGTACCCGCTCGACCGCTCGCTCGTACGGAGGTACGGGTGCGAGCCGGGCAGGGGGGCCTCCTCGTGGCGGGCGGCGGCCCGCTCCGGGGAGGGCGAGGGCGCGGACTGCGGTACGGGAGTGGTGGGGGCCGCCCCGCTCATGCCGACCGCCCCGCTCATGCCGGTCGGCGCGGGTGCCTGAGCGTGGCCGGGGGCATGGCCCGTGACCTGCGCCGCGACCGGGGCCGGTGCCTGGTTCGGCAGGGGGGCCGGGGTCTGGGCCGGGGCGTGGCCCGGCACGGAGGCCGGCGCCTGGACCGGCGCCTGGACCGGCACGGAGGCCGGGGCGTGGCTCGGGGCCTGGGCCGGTGCCGTGACGGCGGCCGCGGGCCGGGCCTGCGGCTGCATCTGCACCTGGTCGGGCGGGATCGCCGCGGAACCGGCGGTCGCGGCGGTCTGGCGCTCGTGCTGCGCGAGGCCCTCGGGGTCGGAGCCGAGGAGGCCCTGCGGGAGGACGAGGACGGCCTGCACACCGCCGTAGATGTTGGACTGCAGGCGCACGGCGATGCCGTGCCGGCGGGCGAGCGCCGAGACGACGAAGAGTCCGATGCGGCCGTCCTGGAGCAGATGCGCGACGTTGACCTGGTCGGGGTCGGCGAGCAGGGCGTTCATCTTGTTCTGCTCGGTGACGGGCATGCCCAGGCCCCGGTCCTCGACCTCGATCGCGAGGCCCGCCGTGACGTACTGGGCGCGCAGCAGCACCGTGGTGTGCGGCGCGGAGAACAGCGTCGCGTTCTCGACGAGTTCGGCGAGGAGGTGGATGACGTCGGCCACGGCATGGCCCCGGAGCGTACCGTCGATCGGGGGTACGAGCTTCACGCGCGGGTACTGCTCGACCTCGGCGATCGAGGAGCGCAGCACCTCGGTCATGGTGACCGGGTTCGACCACTGGCGGCGGGAGATGGCGCCGCCGAGCACGGCGAGGTTCTCGGCGTGGCGGCGGATGCGGGTGGCCAGGTGGTCGACGTGGAACAGGCCCTTGAGCAGCTCCGGGTCCTCGACCTCGTTCTCCAGCTCGTCGAGGAGCTGGATCTCGCGGTGGACCAGGGACTGCAGGCGCCGGGCGAGGTTGACGAAGACCTCGACCTTCTGTTCGTTCCCGACGCTGCTGGAGAGCCGGGAGGCCTGCACGACGGCCGCCACGGCGGCCTCGTGGGAGCGGGTCAACTCCTGGGAGAGGAGGTCGAATTCGTCGCCGGACGCGGGGGCGGTCGGCTGTGCCGGCCGGGCCGGCGGAGCCTCTCCCCTGCGCAGCTGTTCGACGACCGCCCGGAGTTCGCTCTGGCCCCGGGCGCTGGTGCGGCGCAGGGAGTTGCAGCGGTCGAGGACGGCCTTGGCCGCCCGGTCGGCGCCGAGCGCGGCGGCCGTCACGGAGGCGATGGTGAGGGCGGCGGCGCCGGTGAGCGCGGCCCAGAGGCCGGGGCTCGGGCTGGCTCCCGTGGAGCGGATGGTGAAGAGGACGGCCGCCGCGCCGCCCAGGGCCACCGCGACGGCGGGGAGCACGGAGGTACGCAGGAGTTGGGGGCGTATGCGGGCTTCGGCGGGGAGCGGTGCGGAGGTCTGCGCCGGGGGGTTGCTGTGGGTACCGGTGGCGGAGCGGGCGCCTGGCCGGCCGTGCCGCCCGCCCTCGCGTCGATCGGACCGCGAGGCGGGTGCGCGAAGTTGAGACATGAGTGTCCTTGGTACGTGCCCAGGAATCGGCGTACTGCGGGGGTGTTCTGCAGGGGGTGTACGGGGGAGGTGTTCTACAGACGTTCGATGAGCCTACCGATGATCATCAGCCACACACTGTAGTCGTCAACCGTTCATGTGCGGTGCGCAGTTGACAAACTTACCCGTAGACCGGCCCGCTCTGGTATCGACCCTCGCACGACCGGCCGAGAATGATCGGCCGAAAGTCGACGACATGGCTGGACGGAGGCGCCGAGGAGCGGGAACGGAAGGGTCCGAAGGCACCCCCGCACCCTCGCTCCCGGCGGAAATCGCCCCCTACCGGAATCCCCCGGAGGCGACGTGGCTCCTCGGCCGGTACTCGTCCCCTCCACGGGGCGAGCGCGACCTCCGATCCGCCCCGCCCGCACCCCCGCCGGACTCCCGGGCACCCCTCCGCCCACGGATCGCCGACGTCTCCACGCTCCGGATCCGGGCGGGCGGTGACGGTCGGTGAGAGCCGAAGCCCGGTGGCGCACCGCCGCCGTGGAGCCGCGCGGGCAGGTCTCCCCCGGGCCGTCGGTGACGGTCGCGTGGGTCACTTTCCGAGGGCGCGACAGGCCGCCGCCGTCCGCTCCAGCGCCTCCTCGACGGGGGTGGCGACGGCGCCCAGCCGGTCCCGGACGAGGCTGGAGTCGACCACGAACGGTTCGGCGAACTCGTACCGCATCTCGATGAGTTCGCGCACCGTGCGGTTCACCGCGCCCAGCGCGTACAGGGCGGACGTCGGCATCCGACGCAGCCGGGCGGCGCCGGGACGGCCGGTGGCGCGGTGGGCCAGGTCGACGAGCTCGCGGGTGGTGCGGGTGTGCGGGTCGTTGGGGAGGTGCCAGACGCGGCCCGGGGCGTCGGGGTGGCGGCCGAGGAGGGCGAGCGCCTCCCCGATGTCGGGGATGAAGGTGTACGTGTGCGGCTGGTCCGGATCGCCGAGGACGGTGGCGGTGCGGCCGGCCAAGAGGGCCGGGAAGACCAGGTCGCCGAGGTTGGACTGGGCGCCGCCGCGCGGCCCGAAGTAGTCGGAGGCGCGGCCGATCGCCACCTCCACGCGCCCGGCCTCGTGCGCGGCGAGCAGGTCCCGGGCCATCCGGCCCCGGAGCCGGCCCTTGCGGGTGGTCGCGGCGTCGGGGGTCTCTTCGGTGAAGGGGCGGCCCCCGGGCGGCCCGTAGCTGTAGACGTTGTCCATCGA
The DNA here is from genome assembly GCF_900105415.1 of Streptomyces sp. TLI_105. GTDB lineage: Bacteria > Actinomycetota > Actinomycetes > Streptomycetales > Streptomycetaceae > Streptomyces. Next base: position 1,457,094 of record NZ_FNSM01000001.1, read on the forward strand.
GACCATGCGGGCACCGGCCGCCTCGGCCGCGGCGAGCACGCCGGCCTGGAGCGCGGGGAACTCCTGCCGCCAGCGGTGGTACGGCGGGTTGAGCGCCTGGTAGACGACGGCGGCGCCGGCCGCGACGGCGGTGGTGAACGCGGGATCGGCCGCGTCCCCGGCGACCACCTCGACGCCGTCGGGGACGTCCGCGCGGCCGGACCGGTTGACGATCCGGACGGACTCCCCTTGGCGGACCAGCGCCTCGGCGACGGCCGTGCCCACGGCGCCGGAGCCGAAGACCACGTGACGGGGGGTGGTGGTGTGCTTCATGCGCCGACCTCGCGAAGGGAGTTCGAGCCGGTGACCCGGCTGGGAGCGGTGGGAGGCAGGAGTCGGTGGAGCAGGACGCCGGAGAAGGCGGAGAAGGTGAGGGCGCCGGTGGCGCCGAAGACGGTGAACCGTGCGTCCACGCCGACTCCGGCGAGGGTGGTCACCGTCCAGCCCGCCGCCCACAGGACCGGCATCGCCGCCGCCCAGAGCCACGGCAGGCGGGCGGCGGACGGCAGGGCGCGGGCCTGGGCCGCGCCGAGCAGAACGCCTTCGACGGCACCCATGAGCGCCAGAGAACCGAGATCGGTCCGGTGGCCGACCAGGGCGGCGCCGAGCAGGAGTCCGAGCCCGCCGCCGACCGCGGTGGCCGCGGACCAGCGCGGCGGGCTCAGTCGGCCGGAGGAGACGAGCGCCTGCCCGGCGCCGATCACCGCCCCCGTCACGACCCCGCCCACCAGGGCGCTCATCGCGTCGTCGACCGGACCGGCCGCCGCGCGGCCGGCGAGCCCGGCGATGGGGAACGCCAGGAAACCGGCCGTCCATCGGATCCAGGCGCGTAAGGCGGGGCGCCTGGGGCCCCGGAGGGAGACGCGCACAGGGATCACCTCCAATTTCTGTACGGTGTGCAATTAATGTACGCCGTGCAAAAATAACTCGTCAAGGCATTCGAGTGAGGGCGGGCGAGGAGGCGTACGGATGGCACAGGACACGCCGCCGGCGAAGCGGGGCCGGAAGCGGGCGGTCCGCGAGGACGAGGTCGTCGCGGCGGCCATACGACTGCTCGGCGCCCGTGGCGCCGACGCGGTGAGCATCCGGGGGATCGCCGCCGAGCTGGGACTCGCGCCGAACGCCGTCTACACGTACTTCCCGGACCGGGCCGCGGTGGTGCGCGCGGTCGTCGAGCACCTGCTCGGCGAGGCCGACCTCGCGGCCCTCGCCGCCCGCGACACGCCCTGGCGGGACCGCGTCCACATGCTCGCCGCCGACCTGCGACGCCGCCTGCTCGCCCATCCGGGAGCGGTCCACCTGCTGCTCTCCGGCCCGATGGACGGCCCCCACGCCCTCGCGCTCGGCGAAGCCCTCCTCACGGTCCTCGCGGACGCCGGCCTCGACCCCACGGAGGCGGCCCGTGCCTCGTACCTGCTGATCGTCCAGGTCCTCGGGGCGATCGCCCTGGAAGCCGCCGAACTCCCCTCGCCCGCCCCGGCCCCGCCGATCGCCGAGCGGGTCGCGGCCCGCCGGGAGCAGCTCCGCACCGTCCCCGCCGACCGCTACCCGCGCACGGCCGAGGCGGCGGACACGATCGCGCGGTTCGTCTCCGACGAGCAGTACGCGTGGGGGCTCGACCGGGTCCTGGACGGCATCGCGGCCCGAGCGGAGGGCTGAAGCCCCTCGCCTCCGTCCACCGACGGACACCCGTGCCTCGCGAGGCGCACGCCGACGACCGGGCCCACAGCCCTCGGCACGAGTCCGTCCGACCTGCGGGTCAGCGGAGGCGGTCGCGAGGGCGGCGCGGGCGGGCGGGCGGGCGGGCGGGCGGGCGGGCGGGCGGGCGGGCGGGCGGGCGACGAACTGTGCCGCCGCTTCACGGTCGTGGACAGGACCTGCCCCACGCCGACACAGCGGCCCGGGGGACAGGTCCAGCCGGACGCGCCCTCCGGGCGGGAGGCGGTCCGGCAAGTCGTACGGCCGGGGCGGGGTTCGCCCCGGCCGGTCTCAGCGGTCGCCCGCGAGGTCCAGGTCGTCGCTGCGCGTCCCCTCGGCCGTGACCTCGACGCTCCGGGGGCGGCGCCAGGGGTACGTGATCGGGTGGGAGAGCTTCCGCCACCACGACTCCCCGGGCAGCTTCCCCGCGGGCTCGAACGGCTCGCCGGGGCGGGGGAACGCCACCGCCTGGCCGGCCTCCTCGGCCGCGTCCTTCGTCCACTCCCCCGGCTCCGCCCAGGCGTGCGGGGCGAGGTTGAAGGTGCCCCAGTGGATCGGCAGCAGCACACCGCCCGGAGCCCCGCCCTGGAGGTCCAGGTGGGCCCGCATGCCCTCGGCGGGAGTCATGTGGATGTCGGTCCAGAACTCCGAGTAGGCGCCGATCTGGATCATGGTGGCGTCGAAGGGCCCATGGGCGGCACCGATGTCCTTGAAGCCGGAGAAGTAGCCGGTGTCGCCGCTGTGGAAGATCCGGTGGGCCGGACCCCGCACCACCCAGGAGGCCCAGAGCGTGTGCTGCTTGTTGCGCAGGCCGCGGCCGCAGAAGTGCCGGGCCGGGGTGGCCGTGAGCCGGAGCTCGCCGACCTCGGTGGACTCGTTCCAGTCCAGCTCGCGCAGGCGGGAGGCGGGCACGCCCCAGCGTTCGAGGTGCGCGCCGACGCCGAGCGGCACCGCGAAGAGCGTGTCCGTGGTGGCCAGTGCCTTGATCGTCGGCAGGTCGAGGTGGTCGTAGTGGTCGTGCGAGATCACGACGACGTCGACCGGGCCGAGCTCGGCGAGCGGCACGGGCACCGGGTGGAGCCGCTTGGGGCCGGCGAAGGGGAACGGGGAGCAGCGGTCGCCCCAGACCGGGTCGAAGAGGACCCGGTGGCCGTCGATCTCCACGAGGACGCCGGAGTGCCCCATCCAGGTCAGACGCAGGCCGGTGGCCGGAGGCCTGGCCAGGTCGGCGAGGGTGGTGGGGTGGACGGGGATCGCGCCGGTGGGGGTTCGGCGCGCGCGTCCTTCCTTCTCGAAGTAGATCTTGGCGAACTCGATGCCGGACCCGGAGGGGCCGCGTCGCGCCGGTTCGGGGTTCTGGAAGATCCCGTCCGCGAAGTTCGGCGAGCGGCGGATCCGGGCGAGACGCGCACCCGTGGGTTCCGCGCCGAAGGACTCGGGGCGCAGCTCGCGCAGCCGGGCCCGTGGCGAACGGTCGGAGCCGGTACCGGTCACAGGACCTCCTGATCTCTGGGGGTCGTTCCATTATGGGCGGCCCGCTCCGGAGACGGCCGGGCCGGTCCGCCATACTGAACCGTCATTCAGCATGATCCCGTCCTTCCCCGACCTGGAGACTCCTCTGTGAACACCGCTCCCCTGCTGTCCGTCGGCTGGACCGACCACGTGACCGGGCGCCGGGGCCACCTGGTGGTCGACCGGCTGGTGCGCGGGGTGGCCAGCGGCGGCCTGCGGATGCGGGAGGGGTGCACGGCGGAGGAGGTCGCCGGGCTCGCCCGCGGCATGACCATGAAGGAGGCCCTGCACTACGACCCGTCCGCCCGGTACGTGCCGCTGGGCGGCGCCAAGGGCGGCATCGACTGCGACCCCCGCTCCCCCGAGGCGTACGGCGTGCTCGTGCGCTACCTGCGTGCCATGCGGCCGTACGTCGAGCGGTTCTGGACCACCGGCGAGGACCTCGGGCTCACCCAGGACCTGGTGGACCGAGCGGTGGCCGAGGCCGGGCTCGTCTCCTCCGTGCAGGCCGTGTACCCGCTCCTGGAGGACGAGGCGGAGGCCCGGAAGCGGCTCGCCGACGCCTTCGCCGTCGAAGTGGACGGCATCGGGCTCGACGAACTGGTCGGCGGCCTCGGGGTCGCCGAGTCCGTGCTCGTCGCCCTCGACCGGGCCGGCCGGCCGTACGCGGGGACCCGGGTGTCCGTGCAGGGCCTCGGCACGATGGGCGGGGCGACCGCCCGCTTCCTGGCCCGGGCCGGACTGCGGATCGTGGCCGTCGCCGACGTCCGGGGCACGATCGTGAACCCCGCCGGCCTCGACGTCGAGGCGCTGCTCGCCGCCCGGGACGCCCACGGTGCCGTCGACCGCTCCGCGCTGCGTCCCGGCGACCGCGAGGAGCCCGGGGACGCCTGGCTCTCCGCCGACGTCGAGGTCCTCGTCCCCGCCGCCGTCTCGTACGCGATCGCCCCCGCGAACCAGGGCCGGATCACCGCACGCTGGATCGCCGAGGCGGCCAACATGCCGGTCCTTCCGGAGGCCGAGGAGGCACTCGCCGCGCGCGGGGTGACCGTGCTGCCGGACGTGGTCGTGAACTCCTGCACCAACGCCTGGTGGTGGTGGACGCTCTTCGGCGACATCGAGGCCGACGCCGGTCAGGCCTTCGACCGCGTACGGCGGGCCATGCGGACGCTCGTCGGCGGGATGCTCGACCGGGCGGAGGCGGACGGCGTCAGTCCGCGCGCCGCCGCGCACGCGCTGGTGGAAGAGCGACTGCCGGTGATCGCCGAGCGCTACGGCTGGTACTGAACCGGTCACGCGCCGGGGCCGTTGACGATCATGCTCTTGTCATGTGCTGTGTAGGCTGCACGACGTGGCGAGAGTGCGGTTGAGCGTGGCCGAGCGACGGGACGAACTGCTGAGGGCAGCCGTCGAGCAGATCGAGGCGCGCGGCGTCGCGGCCGTCCGGATCTCCGACGTCGCCACCGCGCTCGGCGTCAGCAACGCGCTCGTGCTCTACCACTTCTCGTCGAAGGAACAACTGGTCGCCGCCGCCTTCGCCCACGCCGCCGAGACCGACCTCGCCCAGCTGCGGCGGCTGCTCGGGCGGCGCTCCACGGCGGTGCGACGACTGCGGGCCGCGGTGCGCTGGTACGCCCCGACCGGCCAGGCCAAGGGCTGGCGGCTGTGGATCGAGGGCTGGGCCGTCTCGCTCCGCGACCCGGAGCTGCGCCGGGTCGCCGCCTCCCTCGACCAGGAGTGGAAGGCGGCGCTGACCCGGGTGATCGAGGAGGGGGCCGCCGCAGGGGAGTTCCGCTGCGCGGACCCCGCGGCGGCGGCCTGGCGGCTCACCGCCTTCCTCGACGGCCTCGCCGTCCAGACGACGGCCTACGCCGGCTCCCTCTCGCGCACCACGATGCTCCGCTGGGCGGACACGGCCCTCGCCCGTGAACTGAAGCTCCCGGACCAGGACGTGGCGGCCTCGGACCGGGACGTGGCGGCCCCGGACCGGGATGCCGGGGCCGGGGCCTAGGCGTCGGTCGCGGTCGGGCTCGCACGGGTCCAGCGGTCGACGCCGCGAAGCCCCGTCCCGGCCGTCCTCCCCATCAGATCAGCTCGTACCCTCAGATCAGCTCGTAGACCGCCGAGACCGTGACCTGCTCCTCGATCTCGCCCGGCGCCAGGGGAACGGTCGGTTCGTCCGCCGAGACTTCGGGGGCCGCGCCGGGGCCGGGGCGTACGGACTCGCCCTCGCTCAGCGAGACGAGCCTGCCGAGTCGGTGGCCGCTGAGCCGGGCGTGCTGCACGGCCTTGTCGTACGCGTCCTGGTACGCGGCCTCGCGGGCCTTAGCGCGCAGCGCGGACGGGTCGGCGACGTCGAAGACGACGCCGTTGATCCGGCCCGCGTCCTTCTTGGCGTCGTTGACCGCGCCGATGACCTGGCCGGTCCTGTCGAGGTCGCGGACCTTCACGGAGAAGGACTGGCCCGCCTGATAGCCGGTCACCTTGCTTTCCCCGTCCTTGTTCTGGGTGTAGACCGGGGCGAGCGAGAGGTTGTCGGTGCGGATGTCCCGGTCGGCGATCCCCTGTCTGTGCAGCACGTCGAGCACCGTCTCGGCGGCGGTGGTCTGTGCCGCCATCGCCTCCTTCGCCGTCGGGCGGGTGGCCTCGACCCCGACGGACAGGATCGCCAGGTCGGGCGCGGCGGACGCGCGGCCGTTGCCCGTGACGGTGACTGTGGCCGGGGCGGTCTCCCGGGCGGTGGTGCGGAGGGCGGTCCGCTCGGGCGCGGCGGCCAGGGCGGGGGCCGCGGTGCCGGCGAGGAGGCCACCGAGCACGGCGGTGGCGGCGAGCAGACGGGCGGTGCGGGTGGCGCTGGGCCGGCGGATCGTCACAGGCGGTCCCTTCGGGGGGTGTGGGTGCCGGGGCTCCGGCGGGCACATCCCAGCACCCGGCGCCGCCGCCTCCCGCGCGCCACTCCTGACCGGCGGCTCCCTTCACCTCTCCGCACCAACCGTGGCCGGGTCCCGGGCGTGCGCTCAGGTCTGGACGAGCGGCTCGTACTCCTCGGGCCGCAGGCCGAAGGTCCAGGCGACGCCCTCCCGCGCGGTCCGGGTCCTGGGCGGCACCCGCAGCCAGTACGTGCGGTGGGTGCCGTCCGGCTCGGGCGTGGAGTTGACGACCTCGACCATCACGACGTCCTCGTCGTCGGCGAGTTCGATCCGCCAGAGGACGCCCGTCTCGTCGCTGTGCTCGTGCCGGGCCCCGGAGGCGGCGAGGTAGCGGTCGTAGCCGTAGTACTCCAGCATCACGCGCCGCAGTTCGGCGTTCTCCTCCTTGCGTATCCGCTCGGGGGTGAGGTCGGTGAGACCGGCGAGGAACTCGGCGGAGACCCGCATGCCCCGCCAGGCGTGGAGGGCGAACCCGTCGCGGAAGGCGAGCGCGGGGCCGTCGCCCCGGTCGAGGCGTCCGGCCTCGTCCCGGTGGAGTTCGACGGGCCGCTCGCAGAGCACGACGGCGTTCTCGTACGGCCACCACCAGCCGGCGTGCTCGGCGACGGCGGAGAGTCCCGCGAGCCGTACGCCGTGTCCGTCGAAGGCGGCGAGCCAGGCGGCGTCGTGCTGGCCGAGCACCGCGTCGAGCAGCACGAGACGGACGTCGCCCTCCATGGCACCCTCCCCGCCCTTCCTCTCCGCCTCCTCGACGGCCTCCGCCCGCTCGAAGGCCCCCGCCGCCTCGACGGCCTCCGTCTCCTCGAAAGCCTCCGTCGCCGCGGCGCGTATCCGGTCGACGAGGGCCCGCGTGAGGTCCCAGAGCGGCGCCCCGGTCGCCTGCCAGTGGGCCGCCCAGCCGGCCGGGCCGAGCGCGTCGTGGAGGCGGCGGCGCTCCTCGGCCCACGGGCGGGTGCGCACCTCGTCCCGTACCGAACGGCCCGTGTCCGTCAGGCCCTGGAGGAGCGTGACGGCCGCGAGCGGCGAGTCCGCCCAGAGGATCCGCTCCGGCTCGGCGAGGCCCGCCGAGCGGTAGGCGAGCCGGACGCCGGCCTCGGCGGCGGCGCGGTCGGCGGGCCCGGTGGCGGCGGCGACGGCCCGCCATCTGTCGGTGGCGGTGTGGTTCATCTCGGTGTCCCCCATGTCCTTACCTGCTTCTCCGGCGGACATCAGTCCGCGACGATCCGGTACGCGCCGGGCACGTACTCCCGCTGCCGCACCACCCGGTACCAGCCCTTGGGGAGGGGTATCGGCGCGTGTTCCTCGTGCACCACCCGTCCGCCCTCCGGCAGTTCGAGCAGGAGCGGGCCGAGGGGGCCCGGCTCCCGCACGAGCCGGCCGGGGCCGGGGATCGCGTGGGCGTGTCCGGTGACCTCGCCGAGGGCGAGGACCAGGCGGCCCCGGCCGTCCCTCGGCTCCCCCGCCGCCCCCTTCACCCGCTCCGGAACGACCGCCTCCGCGACGGGTGCGATCAGCACGTCTCCCTGCCGGTACATGGCTCTCCCCTCCCCGTCCGGCACATGCGGCCGAACACGGGAACGACGCTAGGGCCCGGCACTGACAACCGGTCGGGAGACGCCCCGGCGAAGGACGTTGTCGGTGTCGCTTGGTACAACTCTCTCCATCAGCCGACCCACTCGACCGTTGTCTGGAGCACTGTCATGACCGTTGGCACCCACCTGCAGGAATTCCACGGCCTGCCCGTGTTCGACTTCCCGGGCGTGGACGCGCAGGTCGAGCTGCCGGCGGCGGACTCGGTCGCCTGGCGGATCTCCGCCCCGACGTACTCCGATCCCGGTGACGAGCTGTGGGGGCCGCAGTTCGAGCGGTTCCTGAAGACGGTCGACCCGGGTCGGGTGCGCGCGCTGGTCGTCGGCGGCTGGGACGAGGCCTACGAGAACTCCTCCGCGGACATCGTCACCGCGCTGATCGGCGCCAACGACCGGCTGACGGCCCTGGAGGCGGTGTTCCTCGGTGACATGACCAGCGAGGACTGCGAGATCTCCTGGATCATCCAGTCCGACGTGACGCCGCTCCTCGCCGCCTACCCGGCCCTCCGGGAGTTCGGCGTGCGCGGTGGCTCGGAGCTGGCCTTCCCGTCGATCCGGCACACCGGTCTGGAGACCCTGGTCGTGGAGACCGGCGGCCTGCGCGCCGAGGTGGTGCGGGGGATCGTGGGCAGCGACCTGCCCGCCCTGGAGAACCTGGAACTCTGGCTCGGCACCGACGAGTACGGCGGCGACAGCACCCCCGAGGACCTGGCGCCGCTCCTGGCCGGCACGGCGTTCCCCGCCCTGCGCCGCCTGGGCCTGTGCGACAGCCTGATCCAGGACGCCGTGGCGGCCGCCGTCGCGAGTGCCCCCGTCGTCGCCCGCCTCGAGCGGCTCGACCTGTCCATGGGCGTGCTCACCGACGCGGGCGCGGCGGCCCTTCTCGACGGGCAGCCGCTGACCCATCTCGCCCACCTCGACCTCTCCCACCACTATCTGTCGGAGGCGATGTGCGAGCGGGTCCGCGCCGCGCTCGTCCCGTACGGCGTGACCGTCGACCTCGGTGACGCGCAGGTGGGCGAGGACGACGGCGACGGGGACGTCTGGCGCTACGTCGCGGTCGCCGAATGACCTCCGGCCCGCGCCTCGTGGTCGTCGGCGATCCGGCGGGCCGCCGCGTCGCGTTCTTCCAGGACGCGCTGCGGGCCGCCGGGCTGCCCGAGGCGCGGGCGGTGTCCTGGCCGGAGGTGCTCCGGGGCCGGGCGCGGTTCGCCGTCGGCGAGACCGTGCGTCTCGACTCGCCCGGTGAGGATCCGGAGGCCGACCGGCTGTTGCGCGGGGTCGACGATCCGGCCCGGGTCGAGGGCACCGGCCGCTGGTACGGGCGGTTCACCGCCGCCGTGGCGAACCTCGCCCGTTCCGTCGCGGAGGCGGGCGCCGTCCTCGTCGACGATCCCGCCGAGCTCGCGGTCCTGTTCGACAAGAGGCTGAGCCACGGCCGGCTCCGGGCGGCCGGGGTCCCGGTGCCAGAGTCGCCGACCTCGGGTCCCGAGGCCCCGCTGGTGCGCGGCTGGGCGGACGTCAGGGCGTTGACCGTCGAGGCGGGTCTGCGCCGGGTGTTCGTGAAGCTCGCGCACGGCTCCTCCGCCTCGGGGGTGCTCGCGGTGGAGACGAACGGCGCGGGCCGGGTCCAGGCCACCACCTCGGTGGAGCGCGGCGCCGACGGACGGCTCTTCAACTCCCTGCGGGTGCGGCGCTACACGGACGAGTGCGAGGTCGCCGCGATCGTGGACGCGCTCGCTCCTGACGGTCTGCACATCGAGCGCTGGCTGCCGAAGGCGACCCAGGACGGCCGGGCGGCCGATCTGCGGGTGGTGGTGGTCGACGGGCGGGCCACCCATGCCGTGCTCCGCACCAGCCGTTCCCCCATGACCAATCTGCACCTGGGCGGTGCCCGGGGCGATCTGGACGCCGCGCGGGCGGCGATCGCCGCGGCCGGTGGCCGGTGGGCGGACGCGCTCGCGGTCTGCGAGCGGGCCGCCGCCGTCTTCCCGGGCACCCGGTGCGTGGGGGTCGACCTGCTGCCCGCCACCGGCTGGCGCCGGTTCGCCGTGGGCGAGGTGAACGCCTTCGGTGATCTGCTGCCCGGTCTCACGGGCCTGCCCGGCAGCGGCGCCGAGGGACTCGACACGTACGCGGCGCAGGTCGCGACGCAGTTCCGCAGCGGCCGGGCCGCAGACCCCGCTCACGACTCCACCGGCACCATCGGTACCGCCCACACCACCGGCACCATCCACACCACTGGCACCACCCGCACCACCAGCGCCATCACAGGAACGAGCACCACGTGAACCAGCCCGACATGAACGCGATCGTCGGCAGCCACGATCTGCTCCTGGTCACCCTCGACACCCTCCGGTACGACGTGGCCGCCGAGCTCGCGGCCGAGGGCCGCATCCCGAACCTGGCCCGTCACCTCCCCGGCGGCGTCTGGGAGCGGCGGCACGCGCCCGGGAGCTTCACGTACGCCTCCCACCAGGCGATCTTCGCCGGATTCCTGCCGACCCCCGCGACCCAGGGTCCCCATCCGCGGCTGTTCGCGGCCCGCTTCGCGGGCAGCGAGTCGACGGCGGACGGCACCTGGGTCCACGACACCCCGGACTTCGTCTCCGCGCTCGCGGGCGAGGGCTACCGGACGGTGTGCGTCGGCGGGGTGGGCTTCTTCAACAAGCAGCCGCCCCTGGGCTCCGTGCTCCCCGGCCTGTTCCGGGAGAGCCACTGGGAGCCCTCCTTCGGCGTCGCCTCCCCGACTTCCTTCGAGTCCCAGGTCGCGTGCGCCGAGGAGGTCGTCGCCGGCCTTCCCCGCGAGGAGCGCCTCTTCCTCTTCGTCAACGTGTCGGCGCTGCACCAGCCCAACTGGTTCCATCTGCCGGGGGCGACCCGCGAGGCGGGCGACTCTCGGGAGACGCACGCGGCCGCCCTGGAGTACGTCGACCGGCACATCGGGCGGCTCTTCGCCGCGATGAGCAGCCGCCGTCCCTGTTTCGCGATCGTCTGCTCCGACCACGGCACCGCGTACGGGGAGGACGGCTTCACCGGGCACCGGCTCGGCCACGAGGTCGTGTGGACCGTGCCGTACGCGCAGTTCGTCCTGGCCGGGCCCGAAGGCGGGGTGGCGGCATGAGCGGCACCCCCCGCCCGTACCGGAGCTACGTCTACGCCTACCCGCACAAGACGGCGTACCGCGCGCTCCCCGAGCGCCCGGAGCTGGCCGCGCTCTGGGCCGGGGAGCCGAAGGACGCGCTCTCCCTGTACGCGCACATACCGTTCTGCGAGGTCCGCTGCGGCTTCTGCAACCTCTTCACCCGGATCGGCGCCCCGGACGAGCTGACCACCCGTTACCTCGACGCCCTCGACCGCCAGGCCGCCACCGTCCGCGAGGCCCTGGGGGACGCGTCGCCGGTGCGGTTCGCCACGGCCGCGTTCGGCGGCGGCACGCCCACCTTCCTCACCGCCGCCGAGCTGGAGCGGCTCTGCGACATCGCCGAGAAGCGGATGGGCGTGGACCTGCGGGCGGTGCCGCTCTCCGTGGAGACCTCGCCGGCGACCGCCACCGCCGACCGGCTCGTGCTGCTCGCGGACCGGGGCGCGACGCGGCTCAGCATCGGCGTGCAGAGCTTCGTGGAGGCCGAGGCGCGGGCGGCGGTCCGGCCGCAGCGCCGCGCGGACGTCGAGGCGGCGCTCGGCCGGATCCGGGAGACGGGCGTGCCCGTGCTCAACATCGACCTGATCTACGGCATCGACGGGCAGACGGAGCGGTCCTGGCGGGTCTCGCTCGACGCGGCCCTCGCCTGGCGCCCCGAGGAGCTGTACCTCTATCCGCTGTACGTGCGCCCGCTCACCGGTCTCGGCCGGATCCAGGACCCGGCGGCCGCCGACCGGGAGTGGGACGAGTCGCGGCTGCGTCTGTACCGGTACGGCCGGGACCACCTCCTGGCGCACGGCTACGAGCAGGTGTCGATGCGGATGTTCCGCCGCGCGGACGCGGGCCCCGTCGGTCCGGACGACCACGCCTGCCAGACGGACGGCATGATCGGCCTGGGCTGCGGTGCCCGCTCGTACACCTCGGCCCTGCACTACTCCTTCGACTACGCCGTCGACATGCGGGAGATCCGCTCGATCATCGACGCGTACACGGAGACGGAGGACTTCTCCCGGGCGGAGGTGGGCCGGGCGGTGGACGGGGACGAGGCCCGCCGCCGGCACCTGCTCCAGTCGCTGCTCCAGGCCGAGGGCATGCCGGTCGCCGGGTACGAGGAGCGGTTCGGTTCCGTGCCGTTCGCGGACTTCCCCGGCGAGCTGGGGCGCTTCGAGGCGCTCGGCTGGCTGGACGCGGACGCCCCGGCGGGGCTGCTGCGGCTGTCGCCCGAGGGGCTCGCGCATTCCGACGGGCTCGGCCCCGAGCTCTTCTCCCCCGCCGTGCGGGCCGCGATGGCCGCGTACGAGGCGAAGTAGGCGGCGCCCATGGACCTCACCCTGCTCTACCGGGGCCCGCTCTCCTCCTGCGACTTCGACTGCCCGTACTGTCCCTTCGCCAAGCGCCGGGACAGCCGGGAGCAGTTGCGCGCGGACCGGGCGGCGCTCGAACGGTTCACCGGCTGGGCCGCCGCGCAGACCGGGGACCGGCTGCGGATCCTCTTCACCCCGTGGGGCGAGGGGCTCGTCCGGTCCTGGTACCGGCGGGCGCTGGTCGAGCTGTCCCGGCTGCCGCACGTGGAGCGGGTGGCGATCCAGACCAATCTGAGCTGCCGGACGGAGTGGCTGGCGGAGGCGGACCCGGAGAGCGTGGCCCTGTGGTGCACGTACCACCCGGGGCAGACGGCGCCCGAGCGGTTCCTCGCGAAGTGCCACGAGCTGGCCGGACGAAAGATCCGGTACAGCGTCGGGGTGGTCGGTCTGCCCGAGCACCGGGAGCACGCCCGGCGGCTGCGGGACGCGCTGCCGCCGCACGTCTACCTCTGGGTGAACGCCGCCGAGGGGCACACGTACACCGACGCGGAGGCCGAGGACTGGACGGAGCTCGACCCGCTCTTCCCGTACAGCCGGCATCCGCACCGCTCGGCGGGGCTGCCCTGCCGCACCGGGGAGTCGGTGATCTCGGTGGACGGCGAGGGGACGGTGCGGCGCTGCCACTTCGTCAGGGCCGAGCTGGGGAACCTGTACGACGGTTCGTACCGCGCCGCGCTGCGTCCCCGCGCATGCCCCCTCGCCGTCTGCGACTGCCACATCGGCTACGTCCACCTGGAGACGCTGCCGCTGTACGACGTGTTCGCCGGCGGGGTCCTGGAGCGGATCCCCGCCGCACCACGGGCTACAGGGGCATGAGGTCGGGGCGCTTCGCCTCGACGTGGTCGCCGGAGCTCTCGCCGCGCAGCCGGCGTCCGATCCACGGCACCAGGTACTCCCTGGCCCAGTGGATGTCGTCCTTGCGGACCTCCAGCGTGCCGCGCGGCGGGACCGGCGGCCAGGGCTGGTCCGGGTCGGCGGGCACGGGCAGGCCGAGGACCTGGGCGGCGCGCAGGGCGACGCGGGTGTGTCCCTCGGGCGAGAGGTGCAGCCGGTCGTCGTCCCAGGCGCGCCGGTCCTGGACGGACTTCAGCGACCACAGGTCGAGGACCGGGCAGCCGTAGCGGTCCGCGATGGCCCGGACGTGACCGTTGTAGGTGGCGATCTTGCCGCGCAGGTGCTTGAGGAGGGTCACCTCGCGGGTGTCGAAGCCGGTGGTCACCATGACGGTGCCGACGGCGGAGGTCAGGTCGGCGACGGCGCGTTCGAAGCGCTCGGCCACGTCGTCCGGGTCCGTCCCGGGGCGGATGATGTCGTTGCCGCCCGCGCAGAAGGTCACCAGGTCGGGGGCGAGTTCCTTCGCCCGCGGGACCTGTTCCGCCACGATCTGGTCGAGGAGGCGCCCGCGTACGGCCAGGTTGGCGTAGCGGAAGGCGTCGTGCTCCGGCAGCTGGTCGGCGAGCAGGACCGCGAAGCGGTCCGCCCAGCCGACGTACGTCCCGCCGGGGCCGGGGTCGCCGACGCCCTCGGTGAAGCTGTCACCGATCGCCGCGTACGACCCGAATGCGTTCTTGTCTGTTGATCTCGAATCGTCTGCCACGGGAGCACATCCTCCCCCTTCGGATGTGACCTACGCGACCGTAAGGAGGGGTTGACGGCGGGTGACATATGCCACCGATAAAGATTCCGCCAAACCGGAATACGCCGGAGGCCCGGCACGTAGGTGCCGGGCCTCCGGACGACGCATCCGGTGACGTCGCGTCAGATGCTCACGCCGTGCTGGCGCAGGGCGGCCAGCGGGTCGATGTCGGAGCCGTACTCCGGCCCGGTGCGCATCTCGAAGTGCAGGTGCGGGCCGGTGACGTTGCCGGTCGCGCCGGACAGGCCGATCTGGTCGCCGCCGCTGACGGTCTGGCCGGCGGAGACGGCGATCGAGGAGAGGTGGGCGTACTGCGAGAAGGTGCCGTCGGCGTGCTGGATGACGACCTGGTTGCCGTACGCGCCGCCGTCGCCGGCGGAGTAGACGGTGCCGGGGCCGACCGCGTGGACGGGGGTGCCGGTGGAGGCGATGAAGTCGACACCGGTGTGGTAGCCGGAGGACCACATGGAGCCGGACTGGTGGTACGGGGTCGACATGCCGGCGCCGGCGATCGGGGCGACCCAGCCGGAGGAGGAGGTCGTGCCGGCCGACGAGGGTGCCGCGGGGGCCGACGACGGGGCGGCGGCCGGGGCGGCCGGGGCCGAGGAGCGCTCGCCGCCGCGGGAGGCGCGGGGGGCCTCGTCGCCGTTCTTGCCGGAGCTCCGCGTGCTCTGGTGGTCGGGCCTCGGTGCGGCGGTGTTCTTCGTGCCGAGGGTGAGCTTCATGCCGGGCAGGATCAGCGAGGGGTCGGCGCCGATGACCCGGCGGTTGTCCTTGTACAGCTTCTGCCAGCCGCCCGCGAGGTGGTGATCGGTGGCGATCTTCGAGAGGTAGTCGCCCCGGACGACGGAGTACGTCTTCGGCGCGGCCTTCGCGGTGGCGGGGGCGGCGGCCTTCACGTGGGCGACGGCCTGGGCGGGGGCGGCGGCCGGGGCGGCCTGCTCGGCGGCGTGGGCGCCGGTGGCTCCGAGGAGCGGGAGGGCGACGACGGCGCCACCGGTGCCGGCGGCGGCGATTCCGCGGGTCAGACGGTTGGACTTGGTGCGGCGGTGCTTACCCTTCGCGGGCATGGCGAATTCCTCTCCGGCGCCTGCGAGGTGAGCTGTCGGGTTCGGACTGGAGATGTCCGGCCGCGTGTTCACGCGACTTCACCCCGAGCCGTCCTTCTTCGAGGGATCGGCGACTTACCTGGGTCCCCCGCTCCTGCCTCGTACGGGTGAGTGCGGATTCCGGTCGGTGGCAGGATTCGGCGGTCCGTCCGGATTGAGCGCGACGCTAGACGAGTGGGGTCGGCGCGAACAAGCCACAGTTTTCAAGTGCTCCGGGATCCCTTGATATCCGGCCGGAATTCCGGTCACCCTCCGTGGATGGCGGTCCTTCGATCTCCTTTTCCCGGGGGGTATTTGGAAAAGACGATCAGGCACGGTCCGTCACGGTTATGACGCTGCTCACGCGCTGATCCCCATCTCCCCTGCAACCGGGGCGGGTTATGCCGAACTCCTCAATACGGACAGATCACCCATTCCCGTCCGAGGGGGTGCGTGCCGAGGCCCCCAGCCGGGATGATTGCCCCAGAAACCGATCAACAGAACAGGAGCAGCCGTGACGCAGCAGCTGCCGCAGATCCCGCCCGCCGAAGCCGCCGAGCCCGAGCTGACGGAGGTCCGCAACTTCCGGGACGTGGGCGGCCTGCCGACGACGGACGGACGCGCCGTCCGCCCCGGCCGCCTCTTCCGCAGCGGCCACCTCGCGCACGCGACGGAGGGCGACGCCGCCTTCCTCGCCTCGCTGGGCCTGCACACCGTCTTCGACTTCCGCAACGAGTCGGACCGGAAGGTCGAGGGCGCGGACGTCGACCTGCCCGGCGTGCGGAACGTGAACATACCCCTCAACGACCCGGCCGACGGCAAGGAGTTCTGGAAGCTGGTGCGCGACGGCGAGATCGCGCAGCTGCGGGAGGTCCTCGGCGACGGCAAGGCGGCCGCCCGTATGTCCGACTCGTACCGGAAGATGGTGGTCGAGCGGACCGTGGAGCACAGCCGGATCCTGCACTCCATGGCCGAGGAGAGCGTCCCGGCGCTCATGCACTGCGCGGCCGGCAAGGACCGGGCCGGGCTCGCCGTCGCGATCACCCTGCTCGCGGTCGGGGTCGAGCGGGAGGCCATCGAGGCCGACTACGTGAAGTCGAACGCCCCGCACCGCCGCTACAAGGTGCGCCGCAGCTCCACCTCCCCGGACGCCATGTCGCCCGAGGTGATGGAGCTGCTGAGCCCGCTCTTCGACGCGCGGGTGGAGTACCTGCGGGCCGCCTTCGAGACGATCGAGGCGACCTGGGGCTCGGTGGACGCCTACATCACGGAGGGCCTGAAGCTGGCCCCGGAGACCCGCGAGCGACTGCGGGAGCGGCTGCTCACGGAGGCGTGAGGCCGCCTACTGGTTCTGCGCGCCCAGCATGAAGAGCAGGTAGAGGAAGCCGGCGAAGAGGTGGCCCGCGATCAGGTAGGCGAAGAGACGGAGCACGAGCCCCTTGGGGAACTTGCCTTCACCGCGCTCCTCGCCGGTGACCGGTACGGACTTCTCGGACATGTCGTTCCTTTCCTGGGGATTCAGGACTCGGAAGGGTTCGAGCGGGATCAGCGCCGGTGCGGGGTCCCGTCACCGAGGCACAGCTCGGCGGCGGGGCTCTGCATCAGGGTGTGGACGAAGAGCAGCTCGGCCCCGCCGGAGGTGGCGGCGCCGATCCGGTGCGGGGTCAGCGAGTCGAAGTGCGCGCTGTCCCCGGGATCGAGGACGTGGACGGCCTCGCCGAGCGCGAGCCGGACCCGCCCCTCCAGGACGTGGATCCACTCCTCGCCGGGGTGGACGCGCACGATGTCGGCCCGGGTGGCGTACGGCACGTGGACCCGCAGGCACTGGAGGGCGCGCCCGGCGCCGCCCGCCTGGCGGTAGATCCAGCCGTCGGCCTCGACGGGTTCGGAGCGGCCGGCCCGGACGACGGGGTCGCGCTCGGGGGGCACCTCGCCCAGGAGCTCGGAGACCGTCGTACCGTAGATACGGGACAGGGCGAGCAGCATCGGCAGCGAGGGCTGCCGGTTCCCCGTCTCCAGGCGCGAGAGGTGGGCCGGCGAGAGGCCGGCCCGCTGGGCGGCGGCTTCCAGGGTGAGTCCCCGGCGGCGGCGCAGGGCCCGCAGCTGCGGGGCGACGTCGGGCAGGACGTCGGGGGTGGCGGGGGCCGGGGAGGTGTCCCCGGGGACGTGGTCCATGCGTCCATTCCGCCAGGATCGTGCCTCTGAGGCAAGTTTCTTGCCTCAGAGGCAAAAGCGGCGTCGAGAACCGGTCAGCGCTGTGCGACCGCCTGCCTGACCAGCGTCTTCCCGAAGTCCCACATCAGCCCGCCGCCCCCGTGGGCGTCGTCCATGACCGCGGTGAAGGCGGTGACGAACCGGTCCACGTCCGCCTCGTCGATGATCAGCGGCGGGAGCAGCTTGATCACCTCCAGGTGGTCCCCGGAGACCTGGGTGAGGATCCGGTGCCGCTGGAGCAGCGGGACGACGACCATCTGGGCGAAGAGGCCCTTGCGGGCCGCCTGGAGCATCGTCCAGCGCCCGCGCAGTCCGAGCGAGGACGGCCGCCCGAACTCGATCCCGATCATCAGGCCGCGCCCGCGGATCTCGTGCAGCAGCTCGTACCGCGGCACGAGCTCCCGCAGACGGCCGGAGAGCAGGTCGCCGATCCGGCGGGCGTGCGCGACGGTGCCCTCGTCCTCCATGACCGAGAGGACGGCGAGCCCGGCGGCCATGGCCTGCGCGTTCGACCCGAAGCTCGCCGAGTGGACCAGGACCCGGTCCATCGACGAGTAGACCTTCTTGAAGATCCAGTCCTTGCCGAGGGTCGCGCCGACCGGGACGTAGCCGCCGGAGAGCGCCTTGGCGACGCAGACCAGGTCCGGCTCGACCCCCTCCTCGTGCTGGTAGGCGTAGAAGTCGCCGGTCCTGCCGAGACCCGTCTGCACCTCGTCCGCGATGAGCAGCGCGCCGTGCCGGTGCAGCAGCTCCTGGGCGTCCCGGAGGAAGCCCGGTGGCGCCTCGTGGACGCCCTTGCCCTGGACGGGCTCCACGACGAAGGCGGCCACGTCGCCCCTGCGCAGCTCCCGCTCCAGGGCGTCGAGGTCGCCGAGGGCGATCGCGGTGTCCGGCAGGAGCGGGTCGAAGCCCTCCCGGAAGCCCTGCTCGCCGTTGACGGAGAGGGAGCCGGTGGTGAGCCCGTGGAAGGCGTGGTGGCAGTAGAGGACCCTCGGCCGCCCGGTGGCGTACCGGGCGAACTTGAGGGCGGTCTCCACGGCCTCGGTGCCGCTGTTGCCGAAGAAGACCCGGTCGAGGTGCGGGCTGTGGGTGAGCAGCTTCTCGGCGAGGAGGCCCGGCAGCGGCTGGCAGTCGAAGCGGGTGAGGTCGGCGAGCCGGGCGTCCAGGACGTCGTGGAGGGCCTTGCGGACGACGGGGTGGTGCCGTCCGAGGCCCATCACGCCGAAGCCGGCGAGCATGTCGAGGTGGTCGACGCCGTCGGCGTCCCAGAAGTGGGCGCCCTCGGCCCGCTCGTAGACCTTGTCGAAGCCGATGGTGTGCAGCATGCGCGGCAGCTGGGGGTTGAGGTACCGGGCGTGCAGCTCGTACCGCTCCGCGCCGCGCTCGGAGAGCAGCGCCCGCAGGTCGAACCCGCCGGTCATGACGTGGTGTTCCCGGAGACCGTCTCCCGGATCGCGCGCAGGGACTCCTTGAGGGAGCCCATGGTGGCGAGGACGGCGGTGGGCTCGTAGCCGCAGTGCGCCATGCAGTTGGCGCAGCGCGGGTCCTTGCCGCGGCCGTACTTGTCCCAGTCGGTGTCCTCGACGAGCTCGCGGTACGTGGGGACGTATCCGTCGCTCATCAGATAGCAGGGGCGCTGCCAGCCGAAGAGCGAGTAGTTGGGGATGGCCCAGGCGGTGCAGGGGAAGTCGGCCTTTCCTTCCAGGAAGTCCAGGAAGAGCGGCGAGTGGTTGAGCCGCCAGCGGCGCCTGTTGCCGCCGGCGAAGGCCTTCTTGAAGAGTTCGCGGGTCTGCTCGACGCCGAGGAAGTGCTCCTGGTCGGGGGCTTTCTCGTAGGCGTAGGCGGGCGAGATCATCATTTCGTCGACCTGGAGGTCGTCGTTGAGGAAATTGAGCACCTCGATGATGGTCTGCGGGGTGTCGGTGTTGAAGAAGGTCGAATTGGTGGTGACCCGGAAGCCGCGCCGCTTGGCCTCCTTGATGGCCGCCACCGCCTCGTCGAACACGCCCTCCTTGGCGACGGACTCGTCGTGCCGTTCCCGCAGTCCGTCGATGTGGACGGCGAAGGCGAAGTACGGGGAGGGGGTGAACTTCTCCAGCTTCTTGCGCAGCAGCAGCGCGTTGGTGCAGAGGAAGACGTACTTCCGGCGGGCCACCAACTGGCGCACGATCTCGTCGATCTGAGGGTGCATCAGGGGCTCGCCGCCCGCGATGGACACCATGGGCGCGCCGGACTCCAGGACCGCGCCGACCGCCTGGGCGACCGGCATGCGCTGCTTGAGGACACCCGCCGGGTGCTGGATCTTCCCGCAGCCCTCGCACTTGAGGTTGCAGGCGTAGAGCGGCTCCAGCTCGACGATCAGGGGGAACTTGTCCCGCTTGCGGAGCTTCTGTTCGAAGAGGTAGGTCCCGACCCGGATGGACTGACGGAGCGGCATGGCCATAACTCGTTCACCTCCTGGGGAGCAGCAAAGAACGGTGCCATTCGAAGAAAGCGGGAAGGACGGCACGAAGAACACGGAAGGCTGATATTCCCCCGCGTACCGTGCCGATCCGGACCAGTTCGTGTTCCGGAGCGTCCACGACCACCCGGACGGCCGCAACCGGGCGGGGTCCGGACGACGTCGCGGTACGGAGCGTGGCGGCCGACTCCATGTCGACGGCGATCGCGCCGCCGCCGGCCAGCGCGGCCCGCTCGGGGCCGCGCACCACGTGGTCGGAGCCGATCAGCGGCCCGGTGTGGACGGCGCGCCCGGGCACCGCCTTGACGAGGGCCTTCGCCAGGAGCTCGGTCCCGGTGCAGAGGGTCGCGCCGTCGGGGCCGCGGGTCTCGTCGGCGACGATCAGGTCCCCCGGGTGCATGCCGGGGGCGAGGCCCGCGCAGAAGCCGGAGGCGATCACCGCGGCGTCCCGCCAGGGCTCCTCGCCGAGCACCCGGGACACGGCCCGACGGGCCCGGTCCGGCCCCATGCCGGTGCGCAGCACGGTCACCGGGCCGGGTGCGCCGCCCCGTTCCCCGCTGCGCAGGGCGAACTGCTCGATGCCGAGCGCGCAGGCGATCAGCAGCGGCGGCCCGGCGCCCGGGCCGGGCTCGCGGCCCATCACTCCGCCTTGCGCGGCGAGGGGTCCCCGTACACGTAGCGCCCGAGCGCCGTGAGCGGGAACACCTGCCGGTAGAGGTGGTAGTTGATGGAGAAGTCCCAGGGGAAGCCGGTTCCGGTGAAGTACGGCTCGTCCCAGGAGCCGTCCTCCCGCTGGGTCTCGGCCAGCCAGGCGACGCCCCGGCGGACGGGCTCGGAGTCGCGCTCGCCGGCGGCGAGGAGGGCGATCAGCGCCCAGGCCGTCTGGGAGGCGGTGGAGGGGCCGCGCCCGACCCATTCCTCCTCCTTGTACGAGCGGAGGTCCTCGCCCCAGCCGCCGTCGTCGTTCTGCACGGTCGTGAGCCAGGCGACGGCCCGGCGGATCGCCGGGTGGGAGCCCGGCAGTCCGGCGGCGGCGAGCGCGGGGAGCACCGAGCCCGTGCCGTACACGTGGTTGACGCCCCAGCGGCCGAACCAGGCGCCGTTGGGCTCCTGTTCGGCGAGCAGCCACTCGATGCCCCGGCGGGCGCGCGGGTCCTCGGTCATTCCCTCGTACGCGAGCATCTCCACCACGTGGGCGGTGACGTCGGCGGAGGGCGGGTCGATGACCTCGCCGAAGTCGCAGAACGGCAGCTTGTTGGGGAAGGCGCTGGTGTTGTCGGCGTCGAAGGCTCCCCAGGCGCCGTTGCGCGACTGCATGCCGAGCGTCCAGCGGGCGCCGCGGGCGACGGCCGCCTCCACCCGGGCGGGGTCGGGGTGCTCGACCCGGCGCAGGGCGAGCAGGACCTCGGCGGTGTCGTCGATGTCGGGGTAGTTGTCGTTGTGGAACTCGAACGCCCAGCCGCCCGGCGGGAGTCCGGGCCGTCGCACCGCCCAGTCGCCGGTCCGGGTGATCTCCTCGTCGAGCATCCAGTCCACGGCCTTCACGAGCGCCGGGTGGTCGGGGCGGAGTCCGGCATCGGCGAGGGCGATGGTGGCGAGGCAGGTGTCCCAGACGGGCGACTGGCAGGCCTCGATCATCCGCGAGCCGTCCTCGCGCCAGACGGCGAACCGGTCGAGGGACTCCAGGCCGGCCCGCATGACCGGGTGCCGGAGGTCGTAGCCGAGGAGGTGGAGGGCGATGACCGAGTAGACGGCGGGTGGCTGGATGCCGCCCCAGCAGCCGTCGTTCTCCTGGCGCTCGACGATCCACCGGGCGGCGACGTTCATGGCCGTCCCGCGCAGCGCGCGCGGGGCGAAGCGGTGGTAGACGTGCAGTGCCTTGTCGAGCCGCTGGAAGATCCCGTCCCAGCCTGTGGCCGGGGCGAGCGGCCGGGGCGGGTTCGGCCGCGCGGGGTCGGTGTGCAGCTCGTCCAGCGGGAAGGGCGCGGGCCGGACGGGGCGCTTCGCGGAGACCACGGTGAGCGGCACGATCGTCTGCCGGGCCCAGCAGCCGAAGTCGTAGATGTTGAGCGGGAACCACTTCGGCAGGAAGAGCAGCTCCGGCGGCAGCTCGGGCAGGTCCTCCCAGCGCCACCAGCCGAAGAGGGCCAGCCAGATCCGGGTGAAGACCCGGGCGGCGGCGATCCCGCCCCGGGCGCGGACCCAGGCGGAGGCGCGGGCCATGTGCGGGGCCTCGGGCGGGTCTCCGGCGAGCCGCAGGGCCACATAGGCCTCGACGGTGGCGGAGAGCTCGCCGGGGCCGCCGTAGAAGGTGGCCCAGGCGCCGTCCTCGCCCTGCAGGCGGCGGATGTGGAGGGCGGCGGCGCGGGTGGTGTCGGCGTCGAGGATGCCCAGGAACTGGCGGAGGAGCAGGTCCTCGGCGTCCATGGTGACGTTGGTCTCCAGGTCGCCCTTCCACCAGCCGGCCGGGTCCTGCCGGGCGAGCAGGTGCTCGACGGCCCGTTCGACGGCCCGCGCGGCGGTGCCGTCGAGGCCGGACGCGAAGGCGTCGGTGTCGTTCGTCTTGCTGGCCGCGGCTGCCCGAGGGCCCACGGCCCCGGCGCTTCCGTCGGTCGTCGCTGTCATGGCTTCCCCTTCGTGCAGTCGGTTCCTTCTGCTCCTGCGGGTCTGCCGTCGGCCGGCGCCGGGTGGCGCCGGCCGGCGACCGCGAACTCATATCAGGGTGATGGTGATCATCTCTTCCGTACGACCACGAAGTCGGCCAGTGCGGTGAGCTGCGCCCGCACGCGGGCGGGCATGTCCACCTCGTTCAGGGCCTCGATCGCGACGGCGTGCTGGCGGCGGGCCTCCTGGGAGGTCCACTCGCGTCCTCCGGCCTCCTCGATGAGGGCCGCGCGGGCGGCGAACTCCTCCTCGGAGAAGGTGTCGAAGTCGATGGACTTGGCGTCCGCGGCGAGCAGCTCGCCGAGCCGCTCGGAGGCCGGGCCGCCCGCGGCGAGGGCGGCGACGACCGGGAGGGACTTCTTGCGCTGGCGCAGGTCGCTCCAGGTCTGCTTGCCGGTGGCCTCCGGGTCGCCCCAGATGCCGAGCAGGTCGTCCACGGCCTGGAAGGCGAGGCCGAGGTGGTAGCCGTACTCCTCCAGCTTGTCGGCGGTGCGGTCGTCGGCCCCGCCGAGGACGGCGCCGATGGACACCGCGCAGGCGAGCAGGGCGCCCGTCTTGTTGCCCTCCATCTCCAGGCACTCCTCGACGGTGACCCGCTCGCGGTGCTCGTAGGAGATGTCCTGGGCCTGCCCGTCGATGAGCTTGCGGCTGGCGGTGGTGAGCCTGCGGGTCGCACGGCCGGCCTCCACGGTGCCGAGCTCCAGCAGGATCTCGTTGGCGAGGGCGAAGAGGGCGTCGCCGACGAGGATCGCCTGCGCGGGGCCGTGCACCTTCCACACCGTGTCGCGGTGGCGGCGCTGCTCGTCGCCGTCCATCAGGTCGTCGTGGAGCAGCGAGAAGTTGTGCACGAGCTCCACGGCGACGGCGCCGGGGATCCCGACCTCGGGCGCGGCGCCCGCGGCCTCGGCCGACAGCAGGGCGAGCGCCGGGCGGACGGCCTTGCCGCCGTCGCCGTCGGCGGGGTTGCCCTGCGCGTCGATCCAGCCGAAGTGGTAGGCGGCCACGGTGTCCATGGGCTGCGCGAGGCGGTCGACGGCCGCCCGCAGTACGGGGGTGGACAGGGTCCGCCCCCGCTCCAGCAGTGCGGACACGTCCGCGGTGTCGACGGCCGGATGTCCCGGCGGCACTGTCGGCACGGTCTCTCCTCTTGTTCCGGTACTCACACTCATACCGCCTCCTGCAGCGGATGGTCATGGCGGCGGCCGAGGGCGGAGAGCGCGGCGCCCGCGGCGCTGAATCCGCTGCGGACGGCACCCTCCATGGTCGCGGGCCAGCCGGTGGCGGTCCAGGCCCCGGCCAGGTACAGCCCCGGAGCCCTGGTGCGGGCGCCGGGCCGGAGCCGGCCGACGCCCGGGGTGGGGGCGAACGTGGCCGTCCGCTCCCGGGTGACGAAGAAGTCGCGGATCCCGGCGCCGCGGGCGGCGGGCAGGAGCCGTTCCAGCTCGGGGAGGTACTTCGCGCGCAGGGCGGCGACGGGTTCGTCGATCTCGTCCTGGGCGGCGGACTGGGAGACGGCGAGGTACTGGCCCACCCGTCGCCCACCACCCTTGTCCGAGGTTCCTTCGGGCCCGCCCCTCAGGAGTCCGGAGGAGTCCGTGCGGTCGAAGACCCACTGCACCGGGGAGCCGAGCGTGGTGAAGAAGGGCCGCTTCAGCACCTTGCGGTCGTAGACGACGTGCAGGTTGAGGATGGGGGCGGTGTCGATGTCGAGGAGCCGGTCGGGGTCGTCGAGGGCGCCTTCGGGGAGCAGGCCGTGGGTCTCCTGCTGCGGGACGGCGAGGACGACGGCGTCGGCCTCGATCCGCTCCCCCGGCACGTCGACGGACCAACGTCCGTCGTCGGTACGGGAGATCCGCTCGGCCTTGGTGCGGAGCAGGGTACGGACACCGAGGGCGTCGAGCTCCTTCGCGGCCCGGGTGTCGTGGAGTTCGCCGAGCGGGACGTGGGCCCAGCCGATGTCGGCGGCACCGGGCTCGGAGAGGAGCCCGGTCTTGAAGACCATCGCGGCGAGCCCCATGGAGGCCTGCGGGGCGGGGGCGTTGAGGGTGGGGATGCCGACGAGGTCCCAGAGGGCCTCGACGGCCCGCGGGGACTGTCCGTGCCGGCCGAGCCAGGTGGCGAAGTCGATGCCGTCGAGCGCCGGGTCGGCGGGGTCGAGCTTCTTCAGGGCGAGCGCGGCCCGGCCGACGGAGGCACGCTCGGCGAGGGAGAGGTGCGGGTAGGTGGCGAGGCTGCGCGCGAGGTGCAGCGGTACGGGGAGGTCGTCGCGGCGGATCCGGCCGAGCCGGGGGCCGCGGGGGTGCCCGACGTCGAGGACGGGGACGTCGAGACGGTCCTGGAGGGGGGCGAGCCGGGCGCCGTCGACCCGGTCGAGGAACCAGCGGTAGGCGGTGCAGCAGCGCAGGTAGACGTGCTGGCCGTTGTCGACGGTCAGGTCGCCCCGGCGGAAGGAGAAGGCGAGGCCGCCGAGCCGGGGCCGGCCTTCGAGCAGGGTGACGTGGACGCCGCTCTCCGCGAGCTGGAGCGCGGCGGTGATCCCGGCGAGCCCGCCGCCGACGACGACGGCGCGGGGCTGCCGGCCGCCGCCGGTGCCGGTGGCCGGCGCCGTGCCACTGCCGGTGGCGGTGCCGGTCGCGGTGGCGGTGCCGGTCGCGGTGCCCGTGTCGGCGCTCCCGTTCTGGTCGGTGCGGGAGACCGGCCCGGCGCTCGACGCCTGCCCCGTGCGGGAGACCGGCCCGGAGCTCGCGGCCGGCACGGCACGGGAGGCCGAACCGGTGCCGGAGACCGACCCGGAGCTCGCTCCCGGCACGGCACGGGAGACCGGCCCGGTGCCGGAGGCCGGAGGGGCATCCGCGCCCGGCGGGGTGGTCCGCTCGGTTTCTTCGTGGTTCACGCCGCCTCCGTTCGGGTCGTCGTCGCGGTCTGATTCGAGGGTGCCTCGGGCAGGGACGCCGAGGCGGCGCCCGGGGTTGCCCGGAGGGCGGGGGCGCAGGGGCGCATCAGGCGCGCCTCCTGACGGTGCGCCGGGCGATGCTGCGGGTGTCGAGGCCGGAGAGGCCGCGCACCGCGACGTACGCCTTCTCGCGGCCCGGCAGCGAGACGCGGCCGCGCAGGACGGCCTCGGGGTCGCGCTCGATCCGGTCGAGGAGGCGCCGGTAGATGCCGGCCATGGCGGCGACGCAGGCGCCGCTGCGCCGGTCGAGCATCGGGAGGAGCCGGTAGCCCTCGGCGAACAGCGCGCGGGCGCGCCGCACTTCGAAGTGGACGAGGCCGGCGAAGTCGGCCCCGGGGGCCGGGGTCTCGCTGCCGAAGCCGTCTCCGCAGCCGAACTTGGCGAGGTCGTCGGCGGGCAGGTAGGTGCGCCCGTTCCCGGCGTCCTCGCGTACGTCCCTGAGGATGTTGGTGAGTTGGAGCGCGAGGCCCAGGGTGTCGGCGTACTCGGGTGCCCGGTCGGCGCCCTGGGCGCCGGGCTGGGTGCCGAAGACGCCGAGGGAGAGCCGGCCGATCGCGCCGGCGACGCAGCGGCAGTAGACCTTGAGGTCGTCCCAGGTCTCGTAGGTCGCGCCGCGCACGTCCATGAGGACGCCGTCGATGAGCTCGTCGAGGCCGTCGAGCGGGATCGGGAAGCGGCGGGCGGAGTCGGCGAGGGCGACGGCGACGGGGTCGGTGTCGTCCTCCTCGACGAGGCCCTTGCGGATGCGGTCGAGGACGTCGCGGGTGGCTTCGAGCCGCTCCCGCTTGTCCTCGGGCGCGAGCGTGCCGTCGCCGATGTCGTCGACGCGCCGCGAGAAGGCGTACAGCGCGGACATCGCCTGTCGCTTCTCGGCCGGGAGCAGCCGGATCCCGTAGGCGAAGTTGCGGGCCTGCTGTCCGGTGACCGCCTCGCAGTAGCTGTAGGCGGCCTGGACCGGTGCGGACGGCTGGTGCTGGGCCTCCACGGTCGTGCTCACCCCTCTCTCCGCGCCCGGAGCAGAACCGCTCCCGCCTGGCGCATCAGGCTCGGCTTGGTGGCCTTCGGTGGGCCGGTCAGCACGTCGTACCCGGCGTCGGTGATCGCGTCGAGCGCCGCCAGTCCCCCGCCGCTGAAGCCGGCGAGGAGGAGGCGGAGGCGTCCGTGGACGCTGCCGACGAGCGGGGCGCCCGCGTGGAGGAGCGCGCGGGCCCGCTCGGCCTCGAAGGCGATCAGGGCCCGCACGGAGGCGCCGGCGGTGGGCGCGGCGAGGTCGCGCTCGGTGACGTGGAAGCGCCTCAGGTCCTCGGCGGGCAGGTAGATCCGGTCGCGGGCGAGGTCCTCGGCGACGTCCTGGAGGTGCTCGACGATCTGCAGGGCGGTGCAGATCTCGTCGGAGCGCCGGATCCGCTCGGGGGTGTCGGTGCCGGTGATGGCGAGGACGAGCCGGCCGACGGGGTTGGCGGAGAGCTCGCAGTACGCGAGGAGGTCGTCGTACGTCTCGTAGCGGCGGACGAGCTGGTCCTGCCGGTTGGCGGCGATCAGGCCGAGGAAGGGCGCGGGGGTGAGTCCGCACCGCTCGACGGTCGGCTGGAGGGCGCGCAGCAGGGGGTGGTGCGGGGTGGAGTCGAAGACGCGGTGGAGGTCGGCCTCGAAGGCGTCGAGGAGGGCGAGCCGGTCCCCGGCGGCCTCGGGGGCGACGCCGAGGTGGCGGGCGTCGGCGCCGCCGGGGGCGAGGTCGCCGTCGCCGATGTCGTCGACGAGCCGGGCGAATCCGTAGACGGCCATGAGGTCGTCGCGCCAGGCGCGGGGCAGGAAGAAGGGGGCCACGGGGAAGTTCTCGTCCGCGGCCTTGCCGAGTGTGGTGCGCGAGGAGGCGTCGGTGCGCGCCTGCCGGGTCTCCGTCACTGGGCGCTTCCTGACGGAGGGACGGCGACACCCTCGTGGAGCTGGAGATTCTGCGTCATGGCCGTCACGTCTCCCGTTCTACACTGCCGATCCAATCCATCCTATTTCGGACACGCCGCCGACCCCTGCCCGTAGGTCCGCCACCTGCGGGCCCGATGGCCGCGGGTATCGCCCTACTTGCCGCGAAACAGACCGGTCCAGCTTACGTTGTACGACGACCTTCGCCATTCCGGGGTGGCGGGCGTCGCGCGCCTCACCCGTACGGGGCGCGCGCCGACCGCCAACGCGCCTACTCCGCAAGGGAGTTCGGGGTCAGCGGGCAGCCGCTCCGGAGACCACCATCGCGAGGGTCGCCTCGACGACGACGCTGCGGCCCTGAGCGGAGAGACGACGAAGGGGCCCGTCGACCAGGAGAAGTGACAGTCCGTGCACCGCCGACCACGCGGCGGCAGCGGTGGGGCGGACGCCGGGCCGTGCGGCGCCCTGCCGGGTGAGCGCTTCGAGCGCCTCCCTGAGCAGGGTGAACGCGCGGATCTCGGGCTCGGCGGACGGTCGGGCGGACAGGGGCTCGTCCGCGGCGGCGGGGCGGGGGACGCAGAACGCGGCCCGGTAGAGGCCGGGCTGCTCCACGGCGAAGCCGACGTACCCCCGGCAGAGGGCGGTGACCCGGCGCTCGGCGGCGAGACCGGGGTCGTCGGCCCCGGGCTCGCGGGCGGCGGCCCGCTCCATGGCGGCGGCGAGCTCCCGCCGGGCATGGGTCCGTACGGTACGGAGGAGTTCGCCGCGCCCGTCGAAGTGCCGGTAGGCGGCGGTGGGCGAGACGCCGACCCGGCGGGCGGCCTCGCGCAGGACGACCCGCTCGGGGCCGCCTTCGGTGGCGAGGTCGACGGCCGCGCAGATCAGCGCGTTGCGCAGATCGCCGTGGTGGTAGGTCTTTCCCGCCGAAGTCGCTGGCATGGACTCATCCTGCCCGAAGTTAACCGCATGAACATTCCAGGTGGGGGAGCGACGCGCGGGAACCGGAAGAGCCCCTACCGGATGAATGAATCCGGCAGGGGCTCCTGGACGTCAGGCCTCAGCGCGCGGTCTCCCGCTCGTACGCCTTGAGGACCTCCTCCGTGGGGCCGTCCATCAGGAGCTGCCCCTTCTCCAGCCAGAGCACCCGGTCGCAGGTGTCCCGGATGGACTTGTTGCTGTGGCTCACCAGGAAGACCGTGCCGGCCTCCTTGCGGAGCTCGCGGATGCGCTCCTCGGAGCGGATCTGGAACTTGCGGTCACCGGTCGCGAGCGCCTCGTCGATGAGGAGGACGTCGTGGTTCTTGGCCGCCGCGATGGCGAAGCGGAGCCGGGCGCCCATGCCGGAGGAGTACGTCCGCATGGGGAGGCTGATGAAGTCGCCCTTCTCGTTGATGCCGGAGAAGTCGACGATGTCCTCGTAGCGGGAGCGCACCTCCTCGCGGCTCATGCCCATGGCGAGGCCGCCCAGGATCACGTTGCGCTCGCCGGTGAGGTCGTTCATGAGGGCCGCGTTGACGCCCAGGAGCGAGGGCTGCCCGTCGGTGTAGACCTTGCCGCTCTCGGTGGGGAGCAGGCCGGCGATGGCGCGCAGGAGCGTGGACTTGCCGGAGCCGTTGGTGCCGATGAGGCCGATGGCCTCGCCCCGGTAGGCGGTGAAGGTGACGCCGCGGACGGCGTGGACCTTGCGGACGCCCCGGGAGACCTCGGCCTTGCCGCGGCCGACGATCCGGCTGAGCGCCGCCGTGGCGCTGCCCCTGCCTCCGCCTCCGGTGTGGACCCGGTAGACGATGTGGACGTCGTCGCAGATGACGGTGGGGACGCGGTCCTGGTTCGTGTCAGCCACGGCCGTACCTCTCCTCGGCCTTCCAGAAGTAGACGAAACCGCCGATGCCGAAGACCAGGGCCCAGGCGAGGGCGGTCATCCAGACGTGCGACGGCAGGTTCTCGGCGCCGTAACCCTCGATGAGGGAGTAGCGGATCAGGTCCATGTAGACCGCCGCCGGGTTGTACATGAGGACGTCGGCGATCCACGCCGGCTTGTCCGCCAGCATGGCCGAGATCGAGAACATCACGCCGGACGCGTACATCCACGTGCGCATGACGAACGGCATCAGCTGGGCGAGGTCGGGCGTCTTGGCGCCCATCCTGGCCATGATCAGGGCCAGCCCGATGTTGAACACGAACTGCAGGAACAGCGCCGGGAGCAGCAGCAGCCACCGGAGGGAGGGGTAGCTGCCGAAGGAGATCGCGACCGCCACGAGCACGATCATCGAGAACAGCAGCTGCTGGAGCTGCTGAAGCGAGAAGGAGATCGGGAGGGTGGCGCGCGGGAAGTGCAGGGCCCGGACCAGGCCGAGGTTGCCCGAGATGGCCCGGACGCCAGCCATCACCGAGTTCTGGGTGAAGGTGAACACGAAGATGCCGGTGACCAGGAACGGGATGTAGACGTCCTTGCTCAGGCCCTTACCGGCGCCGAGGATCAGCCCGAAGATCAGGTAGTAGACCAGGGCGTTCAGCAGGGGGGTCGCCACCTGCCACACCTGGCCCAGCTTCGCCTGGCTGTACTGGGCGGTCAGCTTCGCCGAGGAGAAGGCCAGGATGAAGTGGCGACGGCTCCACAGATCGCGGACGTACTCGAACAGTCCGGGCCGGGCTCCGCTGACGGCGAGGCCGTACTTCGCGGCGAGGGCGGCCGGCTCCAGGCCCTCGTCGACGGAGGACGGAGGCGCGCTCGTCGCGACCGCCCCGCCCAGGTGTGTGTCACTCACAGTCGAAACTTTCGTGTTCAAGATGCGCGGCACGTGGAGTACCACGATGTCAGACGACCGGGGGGCGACCCAGCCGGGTCAGGCGCCACACCGTACGCCACCTCATCGGGCGGCGCGGTCCGCAGGGGGTCGTCCAGCCCGCGCGGAATCCGCCGAGCCACGCCTTCAGCGCGGAGGGCGAGGGCCGCCGGGCCAACGTGAGCAGGAGCCAGACGCCGAGATAGACCGGCACCAGGGGCGCGGGCAGATTGCGACGTGCCAGCCACACTCGGTTGCGGGCCACGTTGAAGTGGTACGAGGCATGCCGGGACGGGGCTGTGGTGGGGTGCAGCAGCACCATGTCGGAACGGTAGTCGATCATCCAGTCGGCGTCGAGCGCGCGCCAGGCGAGGTCGGTCTCCTCGTGCGCGTAGAAGAACTCGTCCGGCAGACCGCCGACTTCGGCGAAGACCTTGGTGCGGACGGCGTTGGCGCCGCCGAGGAAGGTGGTCACCCGCGAGGAGCGCATCGGGTCGGCCGAGCGGAGCCGCGGCACGTGCCGGCGCTGGGTCGCCCCGGTCTCCGGATCGGCGATCCGGAAGCTGATGATGCCGAGGCGCGGGTCGGCGGTGAAGGCCTGCCGGACCAGCTCGACGGTGTCCCTGTGGGCGAGCAGCCCGTCGTCGTCGAGGAAGAGCAGGACGTCGACGTCGGTGCCGCCGGGGCCGAAGGCCTCGATGCCGACGTTCCGGCCGCCGGGGATGCCGAGGTTCTCGGGCAGGTCGACGGTCCGCACCCAGTCGGGCACCCCGGTGACCGGGGTGCCCTGACCGACGACGACGACCTCGACCGGGTCGCCCTCCTGCGCGGCGACCGAGTCGATGAGCGCGCGCAGGTCGTCGGGGCGGTTGCCCATCGTGATGATGACGGCACCCACCCTGAGCGGCGTACTCACGGCCGGCCTCACTTCAGCCTGCTGGAGACCATGATCGACACGAGGTGCAGCACGGTCTGGAGCAGTGCGATGCCGGCGAGGACGGCGACACCGAGCCGGGAGAAGAAGAGGTCTCCCCTGGCCTGGTCCGCGATCGCCAGGACCACGATGAGCAGCGAGGCCTCGATGCCGAGGACGAGCCGGTGGAACTTGAGCGCGGCGGCGGCCCGGCGGGCCAGCGCCATCCCGGAGGAGCGCGGCTCGGAAGCCGCCTCCTTGACCGGCGGCAGACCGCCCTGGTGGCGGGCGACGCCGACGAGGTCGGTCTCGGCCTTGATCAGGATGGCGCCGAGCGCGGCGAGCGTGCCCAGGAAGGCCCACAGCCAGTCGATCCGGCCCGAGCCCCACAGGTCGGCGGCGCGCAGGCCGAAGCCGACGAGGACGGCCGCGTCGCACAGGTAGGCGCCGACCCGGTCCAGGTAGACGCCGGCCAGCGAGTACTGCTTCTTCCAGCGGGCCACCTCGCCGTCGACGCAGTCGAGCAGCAGGTAGAGCTGGACCATGAGCGCGCCGAGCAGCGCCCCCGGGATCCCGGGCACCAGCAGGGCCGGTGCGGCGAGGACGCCCGCGAGCGTCATGACGTACGTCAGCTGGTTCGGCGTGACCTTGGTGCCGACGAGCTGCCGGGTGATCCTGAGCGAGATCTCCCGCATGTAGAGGCGGCCGCCCCAGTGCTCGCCACTCCGCCGGTCCTTCACGCCCGGGGGGTGGACGACCGGGCGGAGCTCAGCTACCGAGGGCTTCCGCGAAGGACGGAGCTCAGTTACCGATGGCTTTGGCATAGTCGGCGTACGCGTCCCTGATCTCGTCGTCGGACAGGTCGAGGTGTTCGAGGATGGTGTAGCGGCCCGGTCGGGTCTGCGGGGCGAAGGACACCGCCTGGACGAACTCGTCCACGGTGAAGCCCATCTCCTCCGGCAGGACGGGCAGCCCGTGCCGGCGCAACGTCTCGACCATCACGCCGGAGGCGTCCCGCGCACCGCGCAGGTGCATCGCGAAGGCCGCGCCGAGGCCGCACTGCTCGCCGTGGCTGGCCGCCCGCGTCGGGAACAGCAGGTCGAAGGCGTGGCTGATCTCGTGACACGCGCCCGAGGAGGGGCGGCTGTCGCCGCTGATGGACATGGCGATGCCGGACATCACCAGGCCCTCGGAGAGGGTGACGAGGAAGTCGTCGTCGCCCACGCCGCCGGGGTGGCGGAGCACGGCCTCACCGGCGCTGCGGGCCATGGCGGCGGCCAGGCCGTCGACCGGCTCGCCGTTCTCGCGGTGCGAGAGCTCCCAGTCCTCGATGGCGGAGAGGTTGGAGATCGCGTCGCCGATGCCGGAGCGGACGTACCGCACGGGGGCGTCCCGGATCACGTCGAGGTCGATGACCAGCGCGATCGGGGTGGGGACGCCGTACGAGCCGCGGCCGTTGTCGTTGTCCAGGGTGGAGATCGGCGAGCAGATCCCGTCGTGCGACAGGTTCGTGGCGATGGCCACCAGCGGCAGCCCGACCCGGGCCGCCGCGTACTTGGTCACGTCGATGATCTTGCCGCCGCCGAGGGCGACCACGGCGTCGTACCGCTTGCCGCGCATGGCGTCGGCGAGCTTCACGGCCTCGTCGATCGTGCCGCCCGAGACCGGGTACCAGTCGGCGCCGGGCAGCTCGGGGGCGAAGTGGTCACGCAGCTTGAGGCCCGAGCCGCCGCTGATGGCGACGGCGATCTTGCCGTTGCTGGAGATCCGCTGGTCCGCGAGGAGCGCGGACAGGTCGTCCAGCGCTCCCCGGCGGATGTCGACGACGACCGGCGAGGGGATCAGCCGGGTCAGTACTGGCACGCGATCTCACGGCCCTTCGCGAGGTCGTCGTGGTTGTCGATCTCGACCCACTTGACGTCGCCGATGGGGGCCACGTCGACGGTGAAGCCGCGGTTGACGAGCTCCTGGTAGCCGTCCTCGTAGTAGAGGTCGGGGTCGCGCTCGAAGGTGGCCTTGAGGGCGTCGGCGAGCTCCTCGGCGGCCTCGGCCTCGATGAGGGTGACGCCGATGTACTCACCGGTGGCGGTGGCCGGGTCCATGAGCTTGGTGATGCGCTGGACGCCCTTGCCCTCGGCGGTGATGACCTTCATCTCCTCGTCGGCGAGGTTCTTCACCGTGTCGAGGGCGAGGATGATCTTCTGGCCGTTCCCGCGGGCGGCGAGCAGGGTCTTCTCGACGGAGACCGGGTGGACGGTGTCGCCGTTGGCGAGGATCACACCGCGCTTGAGGACCTCACGGGCGCACCACAGGGAGTAGGCGTTGTTCCACTCCTCGGCCTTGTCGTTGTCGACGAGGGTGATCTTGAGGCCGTACTCGGCCTCCAGGGCGTCCTTGCGGTCGTAGACGGCCTCCTTGCGGTAGCCGACGACGATCGCGACCTCGGTGAGGCCGATCTCGGCGAAGTTCTTCAGCGTGAGGTCGAGGATGGTGGTGTCACCGTCGACCGGCACGAGGGCCTTCGGAAGGGTGTCGGTGTAGGGGCGCAGACGGCGTCCGGCACCGGCTGCCAGTACGAGGCCGATCATGCTGTTTCTCCTTCGTCGTGAACGGCGGGTGCTCCGGAGGAGACCCAGAAGCGGATGGACTCCACGAGCACCACCAGCGCGACGGTGACCGCGAGCGCGGTCAGTGCCAGGGTGAAGTCGTCGCCGCGGTCCGCCAGCAGGGCGGCGAGGACGGTCACCAGGAGCGTGCGCCCCTCGTGTCCGCCGGTGACGCGCACCAGCCAGGCGGGCGGCGCGCCGGTGCCTCCGCGAATGCGGTACACCGTGTCGTAGTGATGGTAGGCGACGGCCGCGACCAGCCCGAATGCGGCGGGGAGCGCCTGCGGGGCGTCCGACTTCGCCGCGAGGATCAGGATCGTGCCGTACTCGGCGGCGCGGAAGAGCGGCGGCAGCAGCCAGTCGAGGGGGCCCTTGAGGGGGCGGGAGACGGCGCCGCCGGCGAAACCGACGTAGATCACCGCAGCCATGACCGTGAAAGGGCTGCCGAACGGGTCGAGGCATGCTGACGCGAGCATGTACACCGCACCGACCAGCGCGATCACCACGGGAAACCGGGAGAACGGCCGGACGCCCGGACGTCGGCCGGCCTTCGCCACCAGCTCCGCCAGCGGACCGCTGTCCGCCAGGTCCGCCAGCGCCAGCGCCGCCCGGTCCGTCCGCTTCGCCCTGCGGGTCAGGGAGCGCAGGACGCGGCCCGCCGTGGTGTAGCAGGCGCCGAAGGCGCAGCCGATGATCAGGGCCCAGAAGACGATCCGGGGGCTGGTGACGGCGGTGAGGACGGCGATCATCGCCCAGCGCTCGCCGATCGGCAGGATGATCATGCGGCGGGCCCAGACCGTCCAGCCGACGCTGTCCAGCTTGCTGGAGAGGGCGGCGGTCGGGCTGGTGTTGGCCGTGGCGTCGTGGTTGGCCTCGTTGAAGGAGAAGTCCACGACGTGCCGGCAGGTCATGAGGACCATGGCGCCCAGGGCGAGCGCCCACACGTCGTCGCCGTTGCGGGCGGCGCCGAGGGCGAGGCCCGCGTAGAAGGCGTACTCCTTGGCCCGGTCGAAGGTGGCGTCGAGCCAGGCGCCCATCGTCGAGTACTTCAGCGCGTAGCGGGCGAGCTGCCCGTCCGTGCAGTCGAGGACGAAGGAGACCAGCAGGAGGACGCCTGCGGCGATGTAGCCGCCGCGCGCACCGGTGGCCGCGCAGCCGGCCGCGATGAGCGCGGTGAGCAGCGAGGCGGTGGTGACCTGGTTCGGGGTGAGGCCGCGGCGCGCGCACCAGCGGGCGATGTAGCGCGAGTACGGGCTGATGAAGAAGGTGGTGAAGAAGCCGTCGTGCGCCTTGACGGCCGAGCGCAGGCGTACGGCCTCGTCGTCGACGGCGTCGACGGCGGCGCGGGCCTCGTGGCGGGCCTCGGCGTCGGTGGGCACGGTGGCGACGAGGGTGCCGAGCTGGGGCCGGTGGACGGCGACGCCGCCGGCGTCGAGGGCCTCGGCGAGCGAGTCGGTGAGGCCGTGCGCGTCGGTGAGCGTGCCGCTGCCGGTGGCCCCGGCGGCCGTGGAGACCGCTTCCAGGGCGCGGGCGAGCGCGGGGCGGGCCTCCCGCTGGGCGGTCAGCGCGCCGGGGGCGGCGGCCGCGGGGAAGCGGGGGTCGGTCAGGGTGAGGCGCAGCGCGTGCAGGTGACCGACGAACCGGGGGTCGACGAGCGCGACGCGCTCGCCCGCCGGGACGGCGGCCAGCAGGGCGCCGGCCTCCTCTGCGCCGGAGGCGATCCGGACGTCGAAGCCGAGCGACCGCAGATCACCGTCGAGCGAGGATCCGGGTGCCGGCGGGCCGGTGAGGATGGCGGTCGACAGACGAACTCACTCCTTGGAGCTGACGGAGGGGCCGGCGGGGCCATGGCGGCCCCGGCGCGGCGGTGCGGCCCGGCACCGGGCGGCGACACGTCGGCTGAGGCTATCGGATGAACGGAACGCGATTTCACCGAGGCTTCGCCGGCAGGACTCCCCCGAGACCGTCCGTGTCCGTCCGGGTGCGCCGCGTTCCGCGGAGATCATCATGGGTGATCGGCGGCCCGCCCCACAAACCCCGTCCCGGGAGGCCGGCGGCGCGATCCCCCGCTCTGACGTCGTCGCAGGTCAGAGCATATGACAACGGTGTTCAGTACCGTGTTGCGCATACCCCCCACCCGTAGTTCACTTGCGAACCGGGGCACACACTCGACACGACCGGGAGGCCTTGTCATGGGGGCTGGACACGATCACGGGCACGGCCACGGCGGCCCGCCGCCGACGGGCACCGCGGCCGCCGCGTACAGGAACCGGCTGCGGATCGCGCTCGGCATCACGCTCTCCGTGATGGTGATCGAGATCGTCGGCGGTCTGGTCGCCGACTCGCTCGCCCTGATCGCGGACGCGGCGCACATGGCGACCGACGCGGTCGGCCTCGCGATGGCGCTCCTCGCGATCCACTTCGCGAACCGGCCCCCCTCGGGGAACCGCACGTTCGGATACGCCCGGGCCGAGATCCTGGCCGCGCTCGCCAACTGTCTGCTGCTGCTCATCGTCGGCGGATACGTGCTGTACGAGGCGATCCAGCGGTTCCTGGAGCCGGCCGAGACCAAGGGCGGGCTCGCGATCGCGTTCGCGGTGATCGGCCTGGTGGCCAACGTGATCTCGCTGTCGCTGCTCATGCGGGGCCAGAAGGAGAGCCTCAACGTGCGCGGGGCGTATCTGGAGGTGCTCGCGGACGCTCTGGGTTCGGTCACCGTGATCGTCGCGGCCGCGATCATCCTGGCGACGGGCTGGCAGTACGCGGACCCGATCGCCTCGATCGTGATCGGACTGATGATCGTGCCGCGCACGGTCAAGCTGCTGCGCGAGACCCTGGACGTCCTGCTGGAGGCGGCTCCGAAGGGCGTCGACATGGCGGAGGTGCGGGCGCACATCCTGGCCCTGCCGGGCGTCGAGGACGTGCACGACCTGCACGCCTGGACGATCACCTCGGGGATGCCGGTGCTCTCCGCGCACGTGGTCGTCGACCAGGACGCGCTCGACTCGGTCGGGCACGAGAAGATGCTGCACGCCCTGCAGGGCTGCCTGGGCTCGCACTTCGACGTGGAGCACTGCACCTTCCAGCTGGAGCCGGCCGGGCACGCGGAGCACGAGGCGAAGCTCTGCCTCTGAGCGGCCCCTGCTGTTAGTCTCGTCGTACGAACGCGTGGGGAGAGGAGCTGAGGTTGATGACCGTCGCGATGGAGGCTGCCCAGTGCGGCAGCACCCGGTCGTCCCTCAGCCTCCGGGTCTCCGGCTGACCTGATCCCGGTCCTTCCACCGGTACGTCACGTCGTCGGCCGGGGCCCTTTCACCCAAGGGTTTCCACGTTGTCCGACAACGCTCTGCACGACTCCTTCTTCGCCC
The DNA here is from genome assembly GCF_900105415.1 of Streptomyces sp. TLI_105. Taxonomy (GTDB): domain Bacteria; phylum Actinomycetota; class Actinomycetes; order Streptomycetales; family Streptomycetaceae; genus Streptomyces. The sequence continues at coordinate 1,493,983 of NZ_FNSM01000001.1, forward strand.
TGCACCACGGCCTTCCGCGCCAGGGTCCGGGCTCCGACACCACCACCCGTCGGCTCCTCGCGCTCTCGGGCCGCCTTCCGGAGCGTCCGCGCGTCCTCGACCTGGGCTGCGGCCCCGGCCGCTCCGCGCTGCTCCTGGCCACCGAGGCGGGCGCCGAGGTGACCGCCGTCGACACGCACGAACCGTTCCTCGCGGAGCTGCGGGAGGCCGCCGCCGCCCGCGGGCTCGACGGCGCGGTCCGCACCCTGAACGCCGACATGGGCGCGCTGCCGTTCCCCGACGGCTCCTTCGACCTGGTCTGGGCGGAGAGCTCGGTCTTCGTCCTCGGCTTCGACCGGGCGCTGGCCGAATGGCGCCGGCTCCTGGCCCCCGGGGGCACGCTGGTGCTCACCGAGTGCGTCTGGACCGCCGAGGAGCCGGGCCCGACGGCCCGCGCCTTCTGGGAGGAGCACTACACCCTCCGTACCGTCGCCGAAAACGCGGCGGCAGCCGTGGCGGCCGGCTACCACGTCCTGGGGACCGTCCCGCAGCCCGAGAGCGACTGGGACGAGTACTACGTCCCGCTCGCCGCGCACGCCGACGCGGCGGACACCGCCGTGCCCGGCATGGCCGAGGCGGTGGCGGGGGCCCGCGCCGAGATCGCGCTGCGGCGCGAGCACGGCTCCGACTACGGGTACGCCGGCTTCGTCCTGCGGGTCGCCGATCCGCGCTGGCGCACCCGGCCGGAGACCGACGGGGACGCCGCCGCCGTGCGGGCCGTCAACGCGGCGGCCTTCCCGACCCCGGAGGAGGCCGGGCTCGTCGACGCGCTCCGCGCCGACGCCGGAGCCTGGTTGCCGGGCCTGTCGTACGTGGCGGAGGCGCCGGACGGCACGGTCGCCGCGCACGCGCTGATCTCCCGCTGCCATGTGAACGGGGTGCCCGCGGCGGCCCTCGGGCCGGTCGCGGTCGCTCCGGAGCACCAGAACACCGGTGCGGGGCAGGCAGTCGTCCAGGCGGTGCTCGACGCGGCCCGGCTGCGGGGCGAGCGGCTCGTGCTCGTACTCGGCCATCCGGGGTACTACCCCCGGTTCGGGTTCGTACGGGCGTCCGCGTATGGAATCAAGCCAGGTTTCGAGGTTCCGGACGAGGCCATGATGGCGCTCGTCCTGGACGCTTCGGAGCCCGTCCCCTCGGGCACGATCGCCTATCCGGCGGCTTTCGGGGTCTAGACGCCCCGTGAAGGGCGCCGCTCCCGCCGCACCGCGTGTACTCCGGTGCGGTGGGAGCGGCCACGTCCGGACGCCGAAGTGCGGACAAGCCGCTTTTGTACGGCACACTGTGGGGGCCCCACCGGGCCGAGGACCGATGCGAAGGATGGGTATGCCGACCACACCAGCCACCGCGGCTCAGATCTCGCCGGAGATCACGTCGAACGGTGTCCAGCCGTCCGGAGTCCCGGCGCCGATCATGCTCGAACTGGTCGACGAGGAGGGGAGGACCATCGGCACCGCGGAGAAGCTCGCCGCGCACCAGGCACCGGGGCAGCTTCACCGCGCCTTCTCCGTCTTCCTCTTCGACGAGTCGGGCCGGCTGCTGCTCCAGCGGCGGGCGCTCGGCAAGTACCACTCCCCCGGTGTCTGGTCGAACACCTGCTGCGGCCACCCCTACCCGGGCGAGGCGCCGTTCGCCGCGGCGGCCCGGCGGACCTTCGAGGAGCTGGGCGTCTCGCCGACGCTGCTCGCGGAGGCCGGCACCGTCCGCTACAACCACCCGGACCCGGCCTCGGGCCTGGTGGAGCAGGAGTTCAACCACCTCTTCGTCGGGCTCGTGCAGGCCGCGCCGCGGCCGGACCCGGAGGAGATCGAGTCCACCGACTTCGTGACCGCCGACGAGCTGGCCGAGCGGCACGCCGCCGCGCCCTTCTCCGCCTGGTTCATGACGGTCCTGGACGCGGCGCGACCGGCGATCAGGGAGCTGACGGGTCCGTCCGGGGGCTGGTGACCCCCGGCGCGTCTCCCGGCCCCGGGTTCCATCGGGGCCGGGGGCTTCCGGCCGTGTGTGCCGGATCCGGACCCGGCGGGCCCGTCAGACGGGCCCCAGGGGCAGCGCCGCCCAGATGATCTTCCCGCCGCTCGCGGTGTGCTCGACGTCGCAGGCGCCGCCGGCCTCCTGGGCGATCTCGCGGACCAGGAGGAGCCCCCGACCACCGGTCTGCCCCCAGTCCGCCTCCAGGGCCTTGGGGCGGTAGGGGTGGTTGTCCTCGACGGACACCCTGACCCACTCGGGGCCGATCGCGACCTCCACCGCTATCTCCGGGGAGAGCAGCGCCGCGTGCCGCACGGCGTTGGTCACCAGCTCGGAGACGATCAGCAGCAGGCCGTCCATGATCTCCTCGCGGACGGGGACGCCCTGGCGGACCAGCAGGTCGCGTACGGCGTGCCGGGCCTGCGGGACGGAGACGTCGACCGCCGCAGCGGTGAAGCGCCAGACTCCTTCGTAGGACGGTTGCCGGGCGGGGACACCCTCGTGGGTCTCCACGGTCCCGTTCCCACCCTCGTGCTCGATTCTCGCCACGGATCGAGTCTTGGCAATACGCGCGAGCGGACCGACCTACTGACCAGAAGTCGACACCTATCGGTCACCTTCTGATCGGCTGAGTATGCCAACGTCAGTTGTTCGACTGATCCTGCGCGGTTTCTGAGGATTCCGGAAGCGGGTCCTCCAGCGACGGCGACGGCGACGGCGACGGCGACGGCGACGGCGACGGCGACGGCGACGGCGACGGCGACGGCGACACCATACTGACGATCCGCCTGCCGCCCACCCCGATCGCGATCAGGCCCAGCCCGTCGAAGAGCAGGGAGAGCGAGAAGAAGAGCCCGATGACGTACCGGCTGCTGTGCGGCCAGTCGAACAGGACCAGCAGGCCGAGCAGCAGCCCGAAGGCACCCTGGAGCAGCGTCCAGCCGAACTGCGGCCCCCGCACCACCACACTGCCCACCAGCCGGAACAGCCCGCCGGTGAGGAAGAGCAGGGCGGCGAACATCGTCAGCGTCTCCGCCGATCCCTCCGGGTGACGGATGACCACGACACCGGCCGCGATGTTCAGGGCGGCCACCACCACGGCGAGCCAGAAGTAGCTGGTGCCGCGCGACTGGATGGCCTGGAGCAGCCCCACGGCGCCGCCGATGAGCAGCAGCCAGCCGAAGAGCAGCATCGAGGTCAGCGTGGCGGCCCCCGTGTAGACCAGACCGACGACACCGCCGAGCACGAGCAGGATGCCGAACGCGGCCAGCCAGCTGAAGCTGCGGTTGAGCTTCTTCCCCTCGCGCGCCAGCTCCCGGACCGCGTCGGGGTCGGCTCGCGGCCCTCGGGCGTCCTTGGCCATGCGATGCCTCCTCGGAGCGACCCCTTCCTGATCGTACGTTCGGGCCCGGCGGATAGCATCCGGCCCATGGAGCCGCAGCTGAAGGACAGCGTCACGGACGGGATCGCCACCGTCGTCATCTCCAACCCCGCCAAGCGCAACGCCATGAGCGTCGGCATGTGGCGCGCCCTGCCCACCGTCCTGGAGCGGCTCGCCGCCGACCCGGCCGTCCGGGTGCTGGTCCTCACCGGCGAGGGCGACACCTTCTGCGCCGGGGCGGACATTTCGGCGCTGCGGGAGCCCGGGGACGAGCAGCAGGCGCTCGCGGTACGGGCCGAGGAGGCGCTCGCGGCCTTCCCCAAGCCGACCGTCGCGGCGGTGCGGGGCTTCTGCGTCGGGGGCGGCAGCCAGCTCGCCGCCGCCTGCGACCTGCGCTTCGCCGAGGAGGGCGCCCGCTTCGGGATCACGCCCTCGAAGCTCGGAATCGTCTACCCGTCCTCCTCGACCCGCAGGCTCACCGCCCTGGTCGGCCCCTCGACCGCCAAGTACCTGCTGTTCTCGGGCGAGTTGATGGAGGCGGAGCGAGCCCTGCGGACCGGTTTCGTGGACGAGCTGCACCCGGCGGGCGCGCTGGACAAGCGGGTGGCCGAGTTCGCCCGGCTGCTCGCCTCCCGCTCGCTGCTCACCCAGGCGGCGGCCAAGGAGTTCGCCAACGGCCGCCTGGACCGGGACGCCCACTGGGCGGAGCAGGCACGCGGCAGCGGTGACACCGCGGAGGGCGTCGCCGCCTTCCTGGAGCGCCGCGCGCCCCGCTTCACGTACGGCCTCTGAGTCAGTCCCGCGCGACCGACTCGACGGGCCGTCCGCGCCAGTGCGCGACGATCGCGGCCGGGGCCTTCTCCGGCGAGCCCGCGTCGTACGGCGGCTGCGGGTCGTACTCGGTGAGGAGCTGGATCGTCTGGGCGGTCTCGTCCCCCGCGATCCGGCCGAGCAGGTGCAGCGCCATGTCGATGCCGGAGGAGACGCCGGCGGCCGTGACGTACTTGCCGTCGAAGACGACCCGCTCGCCGGTGGGCTCGACGCCCAGCGCCCGCAGTTCGTCGAAGGCGAGCCAGTGGGTGGTCGCCCGGCGGTCCTTCAGCAGGCCCGCGGAGGCGAGGATCAGCGAGCCGGTGCAGACGGAGGTGGTCCAGGTGCTGGTGGCGTCGGCAGTACGGAGCCAGTCGAGGATCTCCGGGTCGTCCATGGCGACCCGCGCGTCGGGGCCGCCGGGGACCAGGACGATGTCCGGGCGCGGGACCTCGGCGAGGCTCCGGTCGGCGACGAGCGCGAGACTGCCCTGGTCGTTGCGGACCGGTCCGGCCTCCTTGGCCACGAAGACGGTCTCGGCGCCGGGCAGGCGGGCGAGCAGCTCGTACGGGCCGACGGCGTCGAGGGCGGTGAAGCGGCCGTAGAGCAGGACGGCGATCTGCACGGAGGTTCCTTTCGGTGGGGGGAACGTCGACGGCGGGCCGGTCGACCACGGGGCCGACCGACGACGGCAGATGGTGACGACGTGGGCGGACGGTCAGGCCAGGACCGCGTGGAAACGGCGGCGGTACTCCGCGGGGCCGGTTCCCAGGACTTTCAGGAAGGCGCGACGCATGGCCTCGGGCGTGCCGTACCCGGAGGCGCGGGCGACCTCCTCGACGCCGCGCGAGGTCTCCTCCAGGAGGCGGCGGGCGTGTTCGAGCCGGACCCGGTCGACGTAACGGCCGGGCGGGACGCCGGTCTCCGCATGGAAGGCGCGGGCGAAGTGGCGGGGCGAGAGCCGGGCGCGGGCGGCCAGCGACTCGACGGAGAGGTCCGCCTCGGGGTGCTCGGTGATCCAGGCCTGGAGGTCCCGCAGCGGCTCCCGGCGGGCGGTCTGGGCGGCCAGCTGGGCGCTGAACTGGGCCTGATTGCCGGGGCGGCGCAGGAAGACGACCAGGTGACGGGCGACGGTGAGGGCGACGTCCCGGCCGAGGTCCTCCTCCACGAGGGCGAGGGTCAGGTCGATGCCGGCGGTGACCCCGGCGGAGGTGGAGAGCCGGCCGTCCCGGACGAAGATGGGGTCCGGGTCCACCTCGACCTCGGGGTGGCGGCGGGCGAGGTGGTCGCAGGCGATCCAGTGGGTCGTGGCCCGGTGTCCGTCGAGGAGTCCGGCCTCGGCGAGGAGCAGGGCCCCGGTGCAGACGGAGACCAGGCGTCCGGCCTTCGGGGCCTGGGTGCGCAGCCAGTCGATCAGGGCCGGGTCGGGCGCGCGGGTGCCTTCGCCGCCGGGGACGACGAGGGTGTGCGGGGGCCCGTCGGCGACGGCGGCGTCGAGGGAGGTGTCGGGGAGCAGCCGCAGTCCGCTGTGCGTACGGACCGGTCCGCCGTCCAGGGAGGCCGTGCGGATCGGGTAGGCGGACGGGTCGCCGGCGGCGCGGCCGGCACCGGCGAACACCTCGACGGGGCCGGTGACGTCGAGGCTCTGGACGTCGTCGAAGAGGACGACGAGGACGGGGCGTTGCGTCATGACTCCATCCTTGGCGGATGCGGTGGCGTCTGCAACGACGCGGAACCCACCTTTCCTGCCATCCCGCGCCCGCTCGGCGCCGTCCGGCTGTTCCCGTCGTACCGACCAGTCGGTAACGTTCGGTCCATGACGACTGCCCTTCCCCCGCGCGCGGGCCGCCAGTGCCACAACGCCCTCAACCCCCTCCACTCCACGCTGTACTTCTCGCCGGACCTGGACCGGGAGTTCACCGCCCTCGGCTTCACCGACCGGAGCGCGATGCGGCTCGCCGCGCGGAGCGCCGCCCTCGGCGCGGTCGGGGCGGGCACCGTCGCCGCGACCTTCTACAACTACAACCACGAGTTCCTCTCCGGGCACCTCCCGGCCGTCTGGGAGACCGCCTCCCCCGCCGAGGTCCTGGACGCGCGTCTGCGCACCGCCGACGCCACCCTGCGGCGGCTGCTCGGCGACGACGTCGTCGCCTCCCCCGAGATGGCCGAGGCGGCGGAGCTCGCCCTGCGCGCCACCGAGGCCTGCACCCGGCACGCCCGGCCGCTCTACTCGGCCAACGCCGACCTGCCGGTGCCCGAGCAGCCCCACCTCGCCTACTGGTACGCCGCCACCCTGCTCCGCGAGCACCGCGGCGACGGCCACCTCTCGGCCCTGCTCGCCGCCGGGCTCGACCCCGTCGAGGCCCTCGCCTCCCACACCGCCACCGGCAAGGGAATGTCCCCGCGCTGGATCCTCGGCACGCGCGGCTGGCGGCACGCCGACTGGGAGGCGGCGGGGGAGCGGCTGCGCGAGCGCGGACTCCTCGACGCCGAGGGCGAGCTGACGGAGGCGGGGACGGCCCTGCGCGCCGAGCTGGAGGAGCACACCGACCGGCTGGACTCCGCGCCGTACGAGCACCTCGGTGCGGCCGGGGTCGAGCGCCTCACCGAGCTGGGACGCGGCTTCCTGGTCACGGCGGTCGGCGCGGGCGCGTTCCCCGCGGACCTGCTCGGCAAGGGCTGACCCGGCGGGACGGGGACGCGCGCGGGACGGGCCGGTTGCCGCATACGGGTGACCGACCCGGCAGAATGCACTCGCAAGCTTGAGGCACGAGAAGGCGAGTCGGGACACCGTGACGACGTCCATCGAAGCAAGGATCGCCGAGGAGCTCGGCGTACGCGAGCGACAGGTGAGGGCAGCCGTCGAGCTCCTCGACGGCGGTTCGACCGTGCCGTTCATCGCGCGCTACCGCAAGGAAGCGACCGAGATGCTCGACGACGCGCAGCTGCGCACCCTGGAGGAGCGGCTGCGCTATCTCCGCGAACTGGAGGACCGCCGGTCGGCGATCCTCGACTCGGTGCGCGAGCAGGGCAAGCTGACGGCCGAGCTGGAGGCGAGCATCCGGGCCGCCGACACCAAGGCGCGCCTGGAGGACATCTACCTGCCCTTCAAGCCGAAGCGCCGGACGAAGGCCCAGATCGCCCGCGAGGCAGGGCTCGAACCGCTGGCCGAGGGGCTGCTCGCCGACCCCTCCGTCGAGCCGGCGGCCGCCGCCGCGGCCTTCGTGGACGCCGGCAAGGGCGTCGCGGACGCCGCCGCGGCCCTGGAGGGCGCGCGGGCGATCCTCGCCGAGAAGTTCTCCGAGGACGCCGACCTCATCGGTGAGCTGCGCGAGCGCATGTGGGGCCGCGGGCGGCTCGTGGCGAAGGTCCGCGAGGGGCAGGAGGAGGCGGGAGCGAAGTTCGCCGACTACTTCGACTTCGCCGAGCCCTTCACGGCGCTGCCCTCGCACCGCGTGCTCGCCATGCTGCGCGGCGAGAAGGAGGACGTCCTCAGCCTGGACCTCGAGCCGGAGGAGCCGACGGAGGGACCTTCCTCGTACGAGGGGATCGTCGCGAACCGCTTCGGCGTCGCCGACCGCGGCCGACCCGGGGACAAGTGGCTCCAGGACACGGTCCGCTGGGCCTGGCGGACCCGGATCCTGGTGCACCTCGGGATCGACCTGCGGCTGCGGCTGCGCACGGCCGCCGAGGACGAGGCGGTCCGGGTCTTCGCGGCGAACCTGCGGGACCTGCTGCTCGCCGCGCCGGCCGGCACCCGGGCGACGCTGGGGCTCGACCCCGGTTTCCGCACGGGTGTGAAGGTCGCCGTCGTCGACGCGACCGGCAAGGTCGTCGCCACCGACACGATCTACCCCCACGTCCCCGCCAACAAGTGGGACCAGGGGCTGGAGAAGCTGGCGCGCCTGGCGAAGGAGCACGCGGTCGAGCTGATCGCGATCGGCAACGGCACGGCCTCCCGCGAGACCGACAAGCTGGCGGCCGAACTCCTCGCCAAGCACCCCGAGTTGAAGCTGACCAAGGTGATGGTCTCGGAGGCCGGCGCCTCGGTCTACTCGGCCTCCGCCTTCGCCTCGCAGGAACTCCCGGACCTCGACGTGTCGTTGCGCGGCGCCGTCTCCATCGCCCGGCGGCTCCAGGACCCGCTCGCGGAGCTGGTGAAGATCGACCCGAAGTCCATCGGCGTCGGCCAGTACCAGCACGACCTGGCCGAGGTGAAGCTCTCGCGTTCGCTCGACGCGGTGGTCGAGGACTGCGTGAACGGCGTCGGCGTGGACGTCAACACCGCCTCGACGCCCCTGCTTTCGCGGGTCTCGGGCATCAGCTCCGGTCTCGCGGAGAACATCGTCGCGCACCGGGACGCCAACGGCCCCTTCCGCTCCCGCAAGGCGCTCAAGGACGTGGCCAGGCTCGGCCCGAAGGCGTACGAGCAGTGCGCGGGCTTCCTTCGCATCCGGGGCGGCGACGACCCGCTCGACGCCTCGGCGGTGCACCCGGAGGCGTATCCGGTGGTGCGCCGGATGGTGAAGGCGACCGGCGGCGAGGTCGCGGCGCTGATCGGCGACACGGGCACGCTGCGCTCGCTGCGGGCGGACGACTTCGTCGACGAGACCTTCGGCCTGCCGACGGTGACGGACATCCTGCGCGAGCTGGAGAAGCCGGGCCGTGACCCGCGTCCGGCGTTCCGTACGGCCACCTTCAAGGAGGGCGTCGAGAAGATCGGCGACCTGGCGTCGGGGATGGTCCTGGAGGGTGTCGTCACCAACGTGGCCGCGTTCGGCGCGTTCGTGGACGTCGGCGTGCACCAGGACGGCCTGGTGCACGTGTCGGCGATGTCGAAGGCCTTCGTCAAGGACCCGCGTGACGTGGTGAAGCCCGGTGACGTGGTCAAGGTGAAGGTCGTGGACGTGGACATCCCGCGCAAGCGGATCTCGCTGACGCTGCGGCTGGACGACGAGCCGGGCGCGGGCGGCCAGGGCGGTGCGCCCAGGCGTGACCGCGGCGAGCGCGGCGAGGGTGGGGACCGGGGCGAGCGTTCCGGCCGGCCGCCGCAGCAGCGTCAGGGCGGTGGCCGCCGGGCGGAGGGCGGAAACCGCAGCGACCGCGGGGAGCGGGGCGGCCGGGACCGTTCGGCGGCGCCCGCGCCCGCCAACAGCGCGATGGCAGACGCCCTCCGCAAGGCCGGCCTGCTCGGCGAGGGCGGTAACAAGCGCCGATAGACGCGCAGGTCGGATGTGGTGTCCGACAGACGGCCCGAGGTCGTCCGCGCGCTCCCCGGCAGGGGACGCGGGGACGACCCGGATCAACCGGGCGTCGGGGCGGGGCGGACCGTTTTACCCGTTGACGTGGACAGGGCGAGCCGCCAAGATCAACTCCGGCCTCCACGGGGGCCGCGAGTTGTCCCTGCTCCCGGAGGAAGCAACAGAGATGAAGCGCATGATCGCGAAGGTCGCGGGCGTCTCCGCGGCCGCGATGACCATGGCCCTGGTCCCGCTCGCGGGCACCTCGTACGCCGCCGGCTGCTCCGGTGCCGGCTGCGACAACCTCGGCCCCGTCTCCCAGGCCTGCGACGGCGACGCCGTCACCAAGACGTCCGTCTCCGACGGCATCAGCAAGGCCGAGCTGCGCTGGTCGGCCAAGTGTCAGGCCGCCTGGGTCCGCGTCAACGACCCCTACGGCCCCGACAACTGGTGGGACCACTACGGCTACATCGAGAAGCACAACGGCTACGCCGGCCCGCTGATCCGCAGCCTCTCCGTCACGATCCCCGACCCGGGCTCCGACTGGTCGAACATGCTCGGCGGCAGCGGCTACTACTACCGCGTGTGCCTCAAGGACAGCGGCACCGGCGCCGTCGACTGCAGCCCCTACTGGTAGACCCTGACCCCCGCGTCCGCAGGAACGAGGCCACAGCCCACCGGGCTGTGGCCTCTTCGCGTCCGCCCCGGTTACGGGAGGAAGCGCAGCGCCCAGTCGGCGCGGTTGGCGACGGAGAGGTCGTCGTCCTCCGTCATCGGCTGGAGGACACGACGGGCCTCCCTCGGGTCCGCCTGGACCAGGTCGACGATCTCGGCGGCCAGGCCGTCCTGGTCGTCCCCGAGGTCGACGGCGGAGGCGCGGACCAGGGCGGGGAGGGCGTCCGGGCCGCCGAGGGCCGCGAGGACGCCGCCGAGGAGCTCCCGGGCGTAGGCGTTCCGCTCGGTGAGGGCCCGGTCCAGCTCCGCCTGGAGGCGCGGCAGGAGACCGGCGTCGCCCGAGGCGGCGATCTCGTCGGCGAGGTCGATCGTCTCGTCCACGTCCGCGTCCAGATCGTCCAGCATCTCGGTCAGCCGGGTCAGTAGGTCGGTCATCGTGCCTCCTGGAAAGCGCCGTCCACCAGGACGGGCACGGCCGTCGAGCTGTCGATCTCGGCGGCCACGGCCACGTCCTGCGGAAAGCCGTACTCGTACAGTTCACGGCCCGAGTCGCAGCCGTGCAAGGCGGCGACCGGGTCCTCGGTCGCCGCCCACAGCGTGGCCGCCGCGGTCGCCTCCGGGGTCATTCGGGTGTGCGGGCCCCCGAGGGCGGAGAGCACCGCTCCCGCGCCCAGCAGGTCTTCGAGCGCCGGGCGCAGCGAGCCGTCGGGCCACCGCTCGCCGGAGGCGATGACGGCGAGCGGGCGGGCGGCCGTGCCGTAGCCCCGGTCGGTGAGCCGGCGGGCGACGGCCGAGTGGTTGCGCAGGGAGGCGGCGACGACGACCGCGCCGCCCGAAGCGGCCTCGGCCGCGATGGTGGAGCCGTTCGGGGACGGCAGGACGAGCCGGTCGGGCACGGGCGCCGCGCGCAGGGCGGCCGGGGAGAGCGTCCACGGGTGCGCCCCGGTGGCCTCGCCCCGGCCGACGGCGAGCGCGGCGTCCTTCTCCCCCGCGTACGCGGCGGCCGTGGCGTCGCGCCAGCGGTACGGGAGGACGGCGGTGCCGCGCTCGACGGCGACGCCCACGGCGGTGGTGAAGGACAGCACGTCGACCACGACCACGCAGGCGGCCGCCGGAGCGAGGGCCCGCGCCTCGACGGGCCCCCAGCCGAAGGAGACCGTCATCGCGGGCACCGGCCGGAGGAGACCGGCGCCGTGCGGCCCGGTCCGTACGGGAGCGGCATCAGAGTTCGGTCACCTTGCCGTCGGCGACCTCGACGCGGCGGGTGGTGCGGACCGCGTCGAGCATGCGCCGGTCGTGGGTGACGAGCAGCAGCGTGCCGGTGTACGAGTCGAGGGCGGACTCCAGCTGCTCGATGGCCGGCAGGTCCAGGTGGTTGGTCGGCTCGTCGAGGACGAGCAGGTTCACGCCCCGGCCCTGGAGCAGGGCGAGCGCGGCGCGCGTCCGCTCGCCCGGCGAGAGCGTGGTGGCGGGCCGCATCACGTGGACGGCCTTGAGACCGAACTTGGCCAGCAGGGTACGGACCTCGGCGGGCTCCGTCTCCGGCACGGCCGCACAGAACGCCTCCAGGAGCGTCTCCGTACCGTGGAAGAGCTTGCGGGCCTGGTCGACCTCGCCGACCACGACGCCCGAGCCGAGGACCGCGTCCCCGGAGTCCAGCGGCAGCCGACCGAGCAGGGCGGCGAGCAGGGTCGACTTCCCGGCACCGTTGGCCCCGGTGACGGCGACCCGGTCGGCCCAGTCGATCTGCAGGGTGACGGGGCCGAAGGAGAAGTCGCCGCGGCGCACCTCGGCCTCGCGCAGGGTCGCGACCACCGAGCCGGAGCGGGGCGCGGCCGCGATCTCCATCCGCAGCTCCCACTCCTTGCGGGGCTCCTCCACGACGTCGAGGCGCTCGATCATGCGCTGGGTCTGCCGGGCCTTGGCGGCCTGCTTCTCGCTGGCCTCGCTGCGGGCGTTGCGGCCGAGCTTGTCGCCGTCGGTGGCCTTGCGGCGGGCGTTGCGCACGCCCTTGTCCATCCAGGACCGCTGCATGTGGCCGCGCGCTTCGAGGGCTGCCTTCTTGCCGGCGTACTCCTCGAAGTCCTCGCGCGCGTGCCGCCTGGCCCTGTCCCGCTCCTCCAGGTAGGCCTCGTAACCGCCGCCGTACAGCGTGATCTGCTGCTGGGCGAGGTCGAGCTCGAGGACCTTGGTGACGGTGCGGGTGAGGAACTCGCGGTCGTGGCTGATGACGACCGTCCCGGCGCGCAGCCCCTTCACGAAGGACTCCAGGCGCTCCAGGCCTTCGAGGTCGAGGTCGTTGGTGGGCTCGTCGAGCAGGAAGACGTCGTAGCGCGAGAGCAGCAGGGAGGCGAGGCCGGCGCGGGCGGCCTGGCCGCCGGAGAGGGCGGTCATCGGCTGGTCGAGGCCGACGGTGAGGCCGAGGGAGTCGGCGACCTCCTCGGCGCGCTCGTCGAGGTCGGCGCCGCCGAGGTTCAGCCAGCGCTCCAGGGTGAAGGCGTACGCGTCGTCCGCGCCGGGCGTGCCGTCGACGAGGCCCTGGGTGGCCTCGTCCATGGCGGCCTGGGCGGCGGCGACGCCGGTGCGGCGGGCGAGGAACTCCCGCACGGTCTCCCCCGCGCGCCGCTCGGGCTCCTGCGGCAGGTGGCCGACGGCGGCGGTGGGCGGGGAGAGCCGCAGCTCGCCCTCCTCCGGGGTGTCGAGCCCGGCGAGCAGCCGCAGCAGGGTCGACTTGCCGGCGCCGTTGACGCCGACGAGGCCGATGACGTCACCGGGGGCGACGACGAGGTCGAGTCCGGCGAAGAGGGTGCGCTCGCCGTGGCCGGCGGCGAGGTCCTTGGCGACGAGGGTTGCAGTCATCAGGGAACGAATCCTAGGCGACGCGGCGACACGCCGAGGATTCGAGGAGCCGGAGCAGTACGGACCGGTAGGTCGCGCCGTGGAAGCGGTACGGCCCGACGCCGGGGTAGCCCTCGCGCACGGGGTCGGCGGCGGTGCCGGTCTGCCAGGCGAAGTCGCGCCAGACGACGTCCCCTCCCTCGCGGGCGACGACGGCGGTGACCGCGCCGCAGCCTGGGTCCTCGCAGTCGGGGCAGGAGTGGATCACCTGGCGGGTGCCGTCGGCCAGGAGGAGGCGGTGGGCGTGCTCGGCGCGAACGGTGGGCGGGAGGTCCGCCGCGAGGGGCGAGACGGTGTCGAAGCCGTCGGTCTCGTCGAGCCGGTGGAGCAGCGGCCTGCCGTCGACGAGGAAGTCGTGGTGGTGGGGGTCGCCGCCCGACGGGGCGGCGGGGGCGAGGTCGAAGGACGTGTGCGGGACCGGCATGACTCGAGTATTTCCGCCTTCCGTGGCCGCGCCGTCTTGGAAATGTCCCGGTCCCGGTACGGTCCCGGGCATGAGGAGCGACGTGATCGTGGTGGGGGGCGGGGTCGTCGGTCTGGCGACGGCGACGAGGCTGGCGGAGCGCGGGCTGCGGGTGCGGATCCGGTCCCGGGACGCCGTGAGGGGAACGACCTCGGCGGTGGCGGGCGCCCTGTGGTGGCCTTACCGGATCGAGCCGGCGGCCGAGGTCGGGGCCTGGGCGCTCGCCTCCCTGCGGGTGTACGAGGAGTTGGCCGTCGATCCGGAGCGCAGCGGGGTCCGGTGGGTGTCGGGGGTCCACGCGGGCACGGTCCTCGACGGGCTCGGTCCGTGGGCGAAGGAGGTCGAGGGGCTGCGGCAGTTGGCGCCGGAGGAGGTGCCGGGGCCGTACCGGACGGGGCTCGCGGCGCGTCTGCCGCTGATCGACATGCCGGTCCATCTGGCCTTCCTGCGCAGCCGGTTCGAGGCGATGGGCGGGATCTTCGAGGATCGCGGGGTCGCCGGCTTCGAGGAGGCGGCGGCGCTGGCCCCGGTGGTGGTCGACTGCACGGGGCTCGCGGCGCGGGAGCTCGTGCCGGATCCCGGAGTGCGGCCGGTGCGGGGGCAGTTGGTGCTGGTGGAGAACCCGGGGATCGAGGAGTGGTTCACGGCGGCGGACGAGTCGGCGGGCGAGACGACGTACTACTTCCCGCATGCCGATCGGCTGGTCCTCGGCGGGACGGCGGAGGAGGGCGACGAGCGGCTCGCCCCGGATCCGGCGACGGCGGCGGCGATCGTGGCGCGGTGCGCGCGGGTACGGCCGGAGATCGCGGGGGCCCGGGTCCTCGGACACCTGGTGGGTCTGCGGCCCGCGCGGACGGGCGGGGTGCGGATCGAGGCGGTGCCGCTGCCGGGCGGCGGGCGGCTCGTCCACCACTACGGTCACGGCGGCGCGGGGGTGACGGTGGCCTGGGGCTGTGCGGAGCGGGCGGCGGAGCTGGCGGTCGGCTGAGGGGGCGGGGCGGGGTTCGGGCGGGGAGCGGGGCGGAACGACCGCGGGGCGGCTGCCTCCTTTCGGATGGCAACCGCCCCGCGTGACGTACTACTTCCAGAGCGGCGGCTTGTTGTTCCGGTCCGCGTCGGCGCACTGCTTGGCCCTGCGCTCCAGGGCGTCGGCGCGGGCGAAGGCCTTGCGGGCCTCCGCCGTGGCGCCGAGGTGCTTGAGCTGGTTGCCCCGGTCGCGCTCCTTGCGGGCGTCCGCCCGCAGCTTGCTGACGTTGCAGGTGATGGGCTTGGCGGCGGCCGGCTCGGCGGTCGCCGTCTGTCCGAGCAGCACGCCCCCGGCGAGCAGCGTCGTGGCGAGCAGGGCCGTGAGCGTACGGTGTGCGGGCTTGGTGTGGCGCATGATGGCTCTCCAACTTCAGGGCGGTGGAGCCCTGTTCGAGGCATGGTCAGTACCGACCGGTAACTTTACCTCGGCAAACATCGGAATCGCGCCACGCCGGGCCGGGGGCACCCGATCGTCAACACTCCTCCACAGGACTCCCACTGACGAGGTGATAGGCGGCCCGCGCGTCCAGGAGCAGCGGGACGAGCGCGCGCTGTGACTGGCGCAGCGGCACGAACGCCCCCGCTCCCTCCGTCCGTACGCTCACGCCGTGCAGGGCGAGTTCGTCGCCCACCTCGGCGTACTGCGCGGCGTCCAGGCGGTAGCCGCAGGGCGGATCGGCGAGGATCTCCTCCGGCTCGGCCGGGTCGTTGTCGGCGCCGCCGAGGTAGACCGGACCCCGGTCGGCGAAGCCGGCGCGCCGGGCGAGGGAGGTGGCCGCCGTGAGCGGCCCGCGCCTCTCGTCGAGATAGCCGAAGGCCCCCTGCAGGGCGGCGTGCTGGGTGGCGACGCGACGCCGGTGGTTGAGGGCCGGATCATCCTTCTCGGCCTGGTCGAGGGCGTCCACCCGGGTCTCGACGAGCAGCCCGGCGGAGTGCTTGATGCCGGCCGTGTTGCGCAGGATCCGCTCCTGGCCGTCACCGGCGACCTGCTTGACCGGTTCGCCGGTGAGGGGGTCGGTCCAGATGCCGTAGATGCCGCTGCTGTAACCGGCGAGCCCGGCGGCGGGCCGGACGTAGGACTCCGAGAGCGTCCGGGACTCGTCGTGGACGTGCGGGTCGGCGTCGAGGCTGCGGGGCCAGAGGGCGAGCAGGTCCTTGTCGTAGTAGCGGGGGGTGGCGCCGTACTCGTGGAGGTCGTACACGAGGGCGGGCTTCCGGTCGCGGACGACGGCGGCGATCGCGCGCGCCTCGGCGGTCCGCAGGGCGAGGTGGTCGCGGTTGACGTCGATCCCGTCGCCGTTGCCCCGGGTGTCGGCCTCCCGGCCGTCGGGGTTGGCGGTGGGGACGACGAGGAGGGTGGTGCGGGCGAGGAAGCGCCGGGTCTCCCGGTCCTGGGCGTACGCGAGGTCGCGCACCGTGCTCAGACAGGCCTCCCGGCCCGCCGGCTCGTCGCCGTGCTGACTGCAGACGAGCAGCACGGTGGTGCCCGCGCGGCCCGCGCCGACGGTGGCGAGCCGCAGCGGGCGGCCCTGGCCGGTGGTGCCGATCTCGCGCAGCGACACCCGGTCGCTCCCCCGGTCGACCGCCGCGAGGAACTCGCCCTCCTCGGCCTCGGTCGTCCACCGGGCGCCCCGGCTCTCCTCGAAGCCGGTGCGCGGGAGGGTCTTCGCGGGCGCGCTGTCCGCCGCCTTCGCGGGGACGGTGACGAGCGGCAGGGCGAGGACGGCGGCACCCACGACGAGGGCGAACGACCGCCGGGAACTCCGGTACCTGGTCGGCGAATTCATGGGCGGCTCCCGTTCGTCGCGGGTGCGGTACGGGGGTTCACCGGGCGGCTCCCGGGCCGGGCAGGCGCGGTCCGGTGACGGCGGCCGGCGGGACGGGACCGCTCAGGGACGGGACCGCCGTGGGCGGGGGCACGGCCGGGTCCGCTCCCGTGGTCGCCCGGTCGAACGCCCCGGCGCCGCCGACGAGGGGCACCTTCGCCCAGGTGCGGGTGAGGTCGAGGGTGAGGGTCGGGGTGGTCGACGGAGGATCGAGGAGGTCCTTGTCGGTGCCGCCGACGATCAGGGCGAGCCGGTGGCCGGCCGGGACGACGTGGTCGGTCGGGGCGAGGTCCAGGGTGAGGGTGTACGCCCTTCCGGGGATCAGCGGGCGCTCCTGGCGCGGGTCGGCCCAGGTGCCGAGGTCGGCCCAGCCCCGGCTGACGACCGTGTACGCCACGTCCGCCGTACGGGCCGCGGTCTCCTTGAAGCAGGCGCTGTCGCCCGGCGTGCTCGCGCCCCAGCAGGTGCGGTCGGTGAGGGTGGTGATGCCCTCGCCGGCCGCCGCGTAGTCCCGGATGGTGTCGGGGCCGAGGTCGACGAGGACGGCGGAGAGGTGCGCGGTGGAGGTGGTCGGGGTCGCGGTGACCGTCACCTTCGAGGAGCCTGAGATCCGCAGGTCCCGGGAGAGCGGACGGGTGGCGAACCCGGCCTTCTCGGGGGTCGCGCCGTCGATCCGGGCGGCCCAGTCCAGCTCGCCCAGGCCCGGGTCGTCGGTGAAGGTCGCGGTGGAGCCGGGGGCGGCGGGCGCGCGGCCGAGGACGCCCGGCCCGGAGGCGGCGCCGGGGGCGGGGCGCAGGGTGGTGGTCGTCGCGGCGCGCGCCGGCCACTGCCGGTCGGTGGTCCAGACGTCCGGGGCGCGCTCGACGTCCGCGACGGGCTCGCGGTCGACGCCGTTGTCGTAGCCGAGGAGGTAGTGGTCGAACCAGCGGTGCAGGGTGCGGACCCAGTCGGCGCGCCGGAAGTCGAAGGGGTCGACGTGGCCGGTCTGGGAGAGCCAGATCTTCCGCTCGACGCCGTGGGCGGCGAGCGCGTCCCACCACTGGCCGAAGTGGTTGGCGCGGACGTTGAGGTCCTGCTGTCCGTGGACGACGAAGACGCTGGCCCTGACCTTGCCGGCGTCCTTCACGTAGTCGCGCTCGGTCCAGGTCGGGGTCCGGTCGCCGCTGTAGGGGGTGCCCGCGGTGATCCGGTCCTGGACGGCGCCGCAGCGGCCCTGCGCCTCAGGGCTGTTCACGTACTCGGAGAGCCAGCTCGGGTTGGCGTTGTAGAGCGGGGCGCCCTGCGAATGGAAGTAGTCGTACCAGGAGGAGATCGCGGCGATCGGGACGATCGTTTTCAGCCCTTCCACGCCGGTGGCGGCGACGCCGTTGGCGATGGTGCCGTCCCAGCTCTTGCCGATCATGCCGACGTTCCCGGTGCTCCAGGTGGTGGCGCGGGCCGGGGTCCCGCCGGTGCGGGAGGTGTAGCCGCGGGCGCGGCCGTTCAGCCAGTCGACGACGGCCTTCGCGGACCGGACGTCGGAGCGTCCGCCGACGTCGTCGCAGCCGTCGGAGCGGTTGGTGCCGGCGAGGTCGACGGCGACGAAGGCGTAGCGGCGGGGGACGAAGTAGTTGTCGTAGAAGAGCGGGAGCTGGACGGGGTTGCCGTCGGCGTCGTAGGTCTTCTTCTGGCCCTCGTTGCCGCGTCCGCAGCAGGAGTAGTACGGGCTGGCGTCCATGATGACCGGGACCTTCCGGCCGGCCGCCGCGGGCTCGCGGGGGCGCACGATGTCGACGGCGACCCGGTCGGCGCGTCCGTCGCCGTCGCCGTCGAGGCCGGTGTCGACCCAGACGGACTCGCGGACGGCGTCGGCGTACGAGTGGACGGGCCGGGACTCGCGCGGGAAGGACGACACCGGTTCCGGCCGGGCGCCGGCGGGGGTGACCAGGGTCGCGAACAGGGCGGCCGTGGCCGCGGAAACGAGGGTTCCGTACGTCAGTCGGGCTCCGCGGGTTCTCCGCTTTCGCATCGGCATGCGCCGGAACGTACCCCGGTCAACTCCCGGGCAAAAGAGTGCCGTAGGGAATCGGGGGGATTCCGGGTCATTCCGGTGACGGACGGGTTCATGTCGGCCGAATGGCGATCGTGTGACAGGGGGTCCTCTGGACGTGACGGTGCGTCGGAAGGCTGAATAAGGTCCGAACTAAGGACCGACGACCACCCGCGCGTCTTACGTTTCTTATGACTTGGGGAGCACCTGTGCACCGCAGACTCATCGTTCCGAGCGCCCTCGCGGCCTCCCTGCTGCTGGCGATCCCGGCATCGGCGGCCTCCTTCACCCCCGGCGCCCCGGGCATCGGCGACTCCTACTACCCCGCCAGCGGCAACGGCGGCTACGACGTCTCCCATTACGACCTGCGCCTGAAGTACCAGCCGGCGACGGACCTCCTGGAGGGCACGGCGACGATCCTCGCCACCACCAAGCAGGACCTGTCCCGCTTCAACCTGGACCTCGGTCTGCAGGTCAGCGAGATCCGGGTGAACGGCCGCCTGGCGAAGTTCGCCACCTCGGGCGACCACGAGCTGGAGGTCACCCCGGCGTCCCCGCTGGCGAAGGGCACGCCGATCTCGGTGGTCGTCCGCTACGCGGGCAAGCCCTCCGAGTTCAAGATCGACGGCTGGTCGGCCTGGGCCCGCACCCCGGACGGCGGCGTCGCCGCGCAGGAGCCGGACTCGGCCGTCTGGTGGTTCCCGTCCAACGACCACCCGCTGGACAAGGCCACCTTCGACGTCTCGGTGCTGGTGCCGGACGGCCACCAGGCCATCAGCAACGGCGTGCTGCAGTCGCAGTCCTCGCGGCTCGGCTGGACCCGCTTCAACTGGCGCTCCAACAAGCCGCAGGCGACCTATCTGGCGACGCTCGCCGTCGGCAAGTTCGACATCACGACGGACAAGACCGCGAACGGGCTGCCCGTCCTCAACGCGTACAGCAAGGACCTCGGCGACAACGCGGGCGCGGCGCGCGCCTCGATCGAGCGCACCACCGAGGTGGCGGAGTGGCTGGAGTCGGTCTTCGGGCCGTACCCCTTCAACTCCCTGGGCGGCTACGTGCCGAACGTGACCAGCGGTTTCGCCCTGGAGACGCAGACCCGTCCGTTCTACAGCCCCCGCCAGTTCGCCAACGGCGCGAACGTGTCGGTGGTCGTCCACGAGCTGGCGCACCAGTGGTACGGCGACAGCGTGTCCGTCGGCGACTGGAAGGACATCTGGGTCAACGAGGGCTTCGCCCGCTACAGCCAGTGGCTGTGGTCGGAGAAGGAGGGCGAGGGCACGGCCCAGGAACTGGCGGACTACGTGTACGCCACGCGGGCGGCCGACGACCCGTTCTGGACGGTGAAGCCGGGTGACCCGGGCGCCGAGAACCAGTTCCACAGCGCCGTGTACGACCGGGGCGCGCTGGCGCTCCAGGCCCTGCGCAACGAGATCGGCGACGAGGACTTCTTCGCGATCCTGAAGGGCTGGCCGCAGGAGCACGCGTACGGCAACGCGCACGTCTCGGACTTCGTCCGGTACGCGGAGCGCGTCTCCGGCAAGCCGCTGGCCGCGCTCTTCGACACCTGGCTCTACCAGCCGTCGAAGCCGGCCGCTCCGGCCGCCGCCCCGGCCGGCCTGTCCGCCCCCGCGGCTGCGCCGTCGGCCCGCTCCGCCGCGAAGCCGGCGAAGCCCGTGCAGCCGAAGTCGTGGAAGAAGATCGCGGAGACGAACACGATCCACGAGAACGAGGCACCCGGACACCACGCCGGGCACTGATCCGGCCGAGGGCCGGGCCGCCGGGCCCCGCCGCGGCCCGGTCCTCACCCGTGTGGGCGGTACCCGCCGGGCGGTGCCCCTCCCGCACCCCCGTGTGGGCAATCGTCCCGCAGGGCGGGACGGGTGGGCACACGGGACGGCGCCCTCAGCGGCGCCTCCGCATTCCGCGCCTGGACCCGCACCACGCGTGCGCCGCACGTTCCGGTGCGGGTCCAGGCTCGGGAGCCTAGGCCCGGCAAGGGCGCCGTCCGTTGTGCCCACCCTCCCCCAAGCTCTCGGCTTCGCTCGAGCAGGGGGGACCCCCTCGCCCCGGCGGAACGACTGCCCACAACGGGGAGGGACCCTGACCGGTGAGGCCGTCCGTCAGCGCGTCGCGCGGCGGGCGGCCCCTCGGGCTTTCCGGGCCAGGGGCAGGTAGCGCAGCCGCTCCGGCAGGACCGGAACCACGGCACGGACGACCCGGGCGAACCGGCGCAGGGTGCGCTCCTGCGCGTCCGTCCACTCCAAGCCGATGGCCTCCCGGGCGTCCGGCGGCATCAGACCGACGGTGAGGAAGGCGCGCAGCCGCAGGAAGGGGCGGCGGAGGGCGGGCCACAGGAGACGGAGGGCGAGCCGCAGCGGCAACGGGCCCCGGTCCGGGGCGGGCAGCGGCAGGTCGGTGTCGAGCAGCTCCCGTACGACGGCGGTGGCCTCGATCTCCTCGGCGAGGACCTTCCGGTAGTACGGCCAGAACTCCTCGATCGTCTGGGGCATGTCCCGGTCGTGGATGCCGAGGATCCGGCCGACCTGGAGCCACTCGGCGTACAGCCGGCGCTCCTGCGCCTCGGTGAGGGGGCGGGCGAGGAGGCGGAGACCGTGCCGGTAGATGGGGAAGCCGGTCGCGTGCACCCAGGAGTAGTAGGCCGGGGTGAGGGCGTGGTAGCGGCGGCCGTGGGCGTCGGTGCCCTGGATGGTCCGGTGCAGCTCCCGGAGCCGGCGGCCCTCCCTGGCGGCCTCCTCGCCACCGTAGATCCACAGCTGGAGCGACCGCAGGGAGCGCTCCCCCCGGCCCCAGGGGTCGGTGCGGAAGACGGAGTGGTCGTCGACGCCGGCGCCGATCGCGGGGTGGGCGACCTGCAGGGTGAGGGCGGCGGGCAGCATCAGGAGCGCCCGGACGTCCCCCGCGACGCTCCACAGCACTCCGCCGACGGGCGGCGGCGCGGGGTCGCGACCGGCCGGGGCGCGGTCGAGCGGCTTCACACGTTCCATGGCCTTCTCCTCACGTTTCCAGGCTGCACCCATGACGAAGGGGCCGTCACGCGGGCGCTGCGGCCCGGGTGACGGCCCCTTCGGGGAAGTGCGGGGTCAGGCGCGGTCGGCGCCGACCGGCTCGCCGACGATACGGGCGGCGAGGGCGTGGGCCCAGGCGTCGACGTCGGCGTTGAGCTCGCGCTCGGCGGCGGCGCGCTCCTCGGCGATCTTGGCGGCACCGGCGGCGAGGATCGCGTCGCGCTCGGCCTGGCCCTCGGCGCGGGCCGCGGCGATGGCGGCCGAGCCCTCCTCGGTGGCCTGGGAGCGGATGCGCGCGGCCTCGTGGCGGGCCTCGGCGAGCTCCGCCTCGTACTGCTCGCGGATCGCGGCGGCCTCGGAGCGCAGGTCGTCGGCGCGCCCGGTGCCGCCGTCGATGGCGTCCTCACGCTCGTCGAGGGTGCGCTTGATCTTCGGGAGGATGCCCTTCGCCAGGATGAGGAAGGTGAGCCCGAACAACACCAGGCCGAGGATGAGCTCGGCCCAGACGGGGTTGAGCGGACCGAGGTCCATCTTGAAGACAGTGGAGTTCGCGAGGGTCATGCGCGCATTCTACCTGCTCCAAAAAGTGACAAATCAGACACCGGGACGAGAGTTGGCGTGATCTTGCGAGCTCGGCAAGATTCCCGGCACCCAGAGGCTACCGGAAGGTAACCACGGCTGATTGTATGTGCGGCGCCAGTCCAACCCCCCACGCAATCATGGGAGTTCACGTGTCGCTCGCCGCGCTCCGCCGCGCCCCCGGCGCCGCCCTTTCGCTCGCGCTCGCCGCCGTCACCCTGGTGACGGCCGCCCCGGCCGCGACCGCCGCCGCCACCGAGGCGCCCCGGCTGAAGGTGCTCACGTACAACACGTTCCTGTTCTCCAAGACCCTGTACCCGAACTGGGGCCAGGACCACCGGGCCAAGGCGATCCCCGCCGCGCCCTTCTTCCAGGGGCAGGACGTCGTCGTGCTCCAGGAGGCCTTCGACAACTCCGCCTCGGACGCCCTCAAGGCGAACGCCGCCGCTCAGTACCCGTACCAGACCCCCGTCGTCGGCCGCAGCAAGACCGGCTGGGACGCCACCGGAGGGGCCTACTCCTCGACCACGCCCGAGGACGGCGGGGTGACGATCCTCAGCAAGTGGCCGATCGTCCGCAAGGAGCAGTACGTCTACAAGGACGCCTGCGGCGCCGACTGGTACTCGAACAAGGGCTTCGCCTACACCGTCCTGAACGTGAACGGCAGCCTCGTCCACGTCGTCGGCACGCACGCGCAGTCGACCGACCCGGGCTGCTCGGCCGGCGAGGCGGCGCAGATGCGCAGCCGGCAGTTCAAGACGATCGACGCCTTCCTCGACGCCAAGAACATCCCGGCGAACGAGCAGGTCGTCGTCGCCGGCGACATGAACGTCGACTCGCACACCCCCGAGTACGGCACGATGCTCGCCGACGCGGGCCTGGTGGGGGCCGACGCGCGCACCGGCCACCCGTACTCCTTCGACACCCAGCTGAACTCGATCGCCTCCGAGCGCTACCCGACGGACCCGCGCGAGGACCTCGACTACGTCCTCTACCGGTCCGGGAACGCCCGGCCCGCCGGCTGGACCAACAACGTGGTCCTGGAGCAGAGCGCGCCGTGGACGGTCTCCAGCTGGGGCACGCAGTACACCTACACCAACCTCTCCGACCACTACCCCGTCACCGGCTTCTGACCGGAGCGGCGCCTCAGTAGGGGTACCGCCCGAAGAGGCTGTACAGCCAGGCACCGAGCACCGCGACGACGCAGAGCAGGACGAACCAGGAACCGGGGCTGGTGTGCCGCTCCCTGCGGGGGCGGCGGCCGGGGCGGGCGGCACGAGCCGCCCGCCCCGGCTTCTCCCGCTTTCCGGGCTTCCCCGGCCTTCCGGCCCGGGACGGCCCCGGCGCGGGCTCGGCGGCCGCGGCGACCTCGGCGAGCAGCCGGCGGCAGACGGTCGCGAGCTCCGCCGTCCCGGCCGTCAGGTCGACGACCACCTCCGTACGGGCCGGGGCGGTCGTCCCCCCGTCCAGGATCCGCCCGGCCCGCAGCAGGGCCCGGTCCTTCCCCCCGGTCGGGGCGAGGCTGATCCATCGGCGCACGTGCTCGCCCCGGATCACCACACCGCCGCCCCGCTCCCGGTAGACGGTGTGCTCCCGCCACAGGACTCCGGCCAACTCGTCGGCCGTCTCCCTGAGTTGCGCGTACATCTGACTCCCCTGTTCCCGATCCCCCGATTCGAACAGCCGCCGACTCTAGCCCGCCCGGCCGAACACCCCCACGACACCCCGCCCCAGCGCCCGTTACCCGCCGAAGTCGTACACGGTGACCGGTATCCCCCGCTCCGCGAGCCGCCGGAGGACCAGGGGCTCGACCTTCTCCCAGGAACCGCCCGCGAGCCCGCAGCCGATGCGCGGCATGTGCACGGACGCCCCGAGCTCGGCCGCCTTGTCCGCGAGCAGTGCGAGGGCGACGTCGATGGCCTCGTACCGCACGGGCACGCCGGTGCTCCGCGCCGTCCGCATCCCCCGCTGCCCCACCAGGTTGGCCACCCAGACGTACGGCTCGACTTGGACGAACTGGGCCGCGCCGAGGCCGAAGTCGTTCCGCGCGCGCTCGCGGTGCCACTGCCGGTAGGCCGCCTCCGGCTCCGGCCAGCGGCGGGAGACCGCGAGGACGAAGCCCTTGCCCCAGCCCCCGAGGTCGTTGCAGACGTGCGCGACGACCTTGACGCCCTTGCCGTGGGGTGCGGTGGCGTCGCCTCGTACGTACTCGATCATGCTCATGGGGTCACCGTAGGAGACGGCACCGACAGTGGGGGCGTCTCGGACGTCAACTGGGGTTGACATCCTTCCGGGTGTCAACCTACATTGACATCATGACCGATGCGACCGATCTCGCCGCGCGGGCCGGCGACCGTGACCCCCGGGTCGGGTTGCGGGCCGTCTCCGCTCTGCGGCGACTGCTGGAACAGCTGGAGGCCGTCCAGGTGCGCGGCGCGCGCAACCAGGGATGGTCGTGGCAGGAGATCGCGACCGAGCTGGGTGTCAGCCGGCAGGCCGTCCACAAGAAGTACGGGAGGCAGTGATGTTCGAACGGTTCACGAAGGCCGCGCGTGCCACGGTGAAGGGCGCCGCCGCGCACGCGGAGCGCGGCGGCGCGGCCGTCGTCACCCCGGAGCACCTCCTCCTGGCCCTGCTCGACCGCGAGGACACCCGCGCGGCGGCGGTGCTCGGGCGGCTGTGCCCGCCGGAGCACCGCCCGTCCCTGCTCGCCGCGCTCTCCGACGCGCGGCGCCGGGCCGGACTGTCCCGGGCGGACGAGGAGGCCCTGGCCGGCCTCGGCATCGACGTCGGCGCGATCGTCGAGCGCGTCGAGGAGAGCCACGGCACGGGCGCGCTGGCGGGCGACCGCAAGGACGCCGGGTGGCGGTCGGGCCGGCTCGCCTTCTCCCGCGAGGCGAAGGCCGTCCTGGAGAAGTCGCTCCGCGTGACCCTGGCCCGCAAGGACCGCGAGATCGGCGACGAGCACCTCCTCCTGGCCCTCACCCTCCTCGGCGGCGTGGTCGCCGAGACGCTGGCCGACCACGGCGTCACCTTCGCCTCCGTCGACACGGCCCTGTCCTCCCCCGCGCCCCTCTGATCCCCCGGCCGCCGGACACCCGGCGGGCCTCCGACCGGTGAGACGAGCCCTTCGGGGGCTTTTACAGCAGTGGTGAGACAGCAATACTGTTGAACATGGAGCAGCTGAGTGACGCGCAGGAGCCCGTGTACACCGTGGACGAACTGGCCGCACGGGCCGGGGTCACGGTGCGGACCGTGCGGTTCTACGGGACCCGGGGGCTGCTGCCGCCGCCCGCCATCGGGGCTCGGCGGGTCGGGCACTACGGGGCCGATCACCTGTCGCGGCTCGCGCTGATCGAGGAGCTCCAGCGGCAGGGCATGACGCTGGCCGCCATCGAGCGGTACCTGGAGCAGCTGCCGGCCGATCTGAGCGCACAGGACCTCGCCATCCACCGGGCCCTCGTGGCCTCGTGGGCGCCGGAGTCCGCCGAGACGATCACCCGGCGCGAGCTGGAGCGGCGGGCCGGACGGGCGCTGACCGAACGGGACGTGGACCGGCTGGCCGCGATGGGCGTGCTCGACCGGACCGACGAGGACGACACGTACCGCCTCGACGGGGCGCTGCTGCGGCTCGGGGTCGAGCTGCTCGACGTGCCCATCGAGCACGAGACGATCCTCGCCTCCCGGACCGTGCTCCTGGAGCACGCCCGCGCGGCCGCCCAGGAGCTCTCCCGGCTCTTCCGGGACGAGGTGTGGAGCCCGTACCGGGAGAGCGGGGAGGACCCGGACCACCTGAGCGCGATGAAGTCGCTCTCGGCGCACATGCAGCCGATGGTGGTCCAGGCCCTCCTCACGGCCTTTCAGCGCTCCCTGAGCGAGGAGCTGAGGTCGGCGTTCAGGAGTCGGTGAAGGTCTCGCCCCGGTCCGCCTTCTCCACCAGGAGGGCCGGGGGCTCGAAGCGTTCGCCGTAGGTCGCGGCCAGCTCGCGCGACCTTGCCACGAAGCCCGCGACACCCCCCTCGTAGCCGTTGATGTACTGGAGGATGCCGCCGGTCCAGGCCGGGAAGCCGATGCCCATGATGGAGCCGATGTTGGCGTCGGCGACCGAGGTCAGGACGCCCTCCTCCAGGAGCCGGACGGTGTCCAGGGCCTCGGAGAACAGCATCCGCTCCTGCATGTCGCGGAACGGGATCTCGTACCCGGGCTTGGTGAAGTGCTCGCGCAGCCCCGGCCAGAGCTTGCCGCGCTTGCCGTCCTCCCCGTACTCGTAGAAGCCCGCGCCGCCGCTGCGGCCGGGGCGGCCGAACTCGTCGACCATGCGGTCGATGACGGCCTCGCCCGGGTGGGTGACCCAGGTGCCACCCTCCTCCTCGATCGCCTTCTTCGTCTCGTTGCGGATCTTGCGCGGGAGGGTGAGGGTCAGCTCGTCCATGAGGGAGAGGACCTTCGCCGGGTAGCCGGCCTGGGCGGCGGCCTGCTCGATCGAGGCGGGCTCGATGCCCTCGCCGACCATGGCGACGCCCTCGTTGATGAAGTGGCCGATCACCCGCGAGGTGAAGAAGCCGCGCGAGTCGTTGACGACGATCGGCGTCTTGTTGATCTGGCGGACCAGGTCGAAGGCGCGGGCCAGCGCCTCGTCGCCGGTCCGCTCGCCCTTGATGATCTCGACGAGCGGCATCTTGTCGACGGGCGAGAAGAAGTGCAGGCCGATGAAGTCGCCCTGGCGCTCGACGCCCTCGGCGAGGACGGAGATCGGGAGGGTGGAGGTGTTGGAGCACAGGAGGGCGTCGGGGGCGACGACGTGCTCGATCTCCTGGAAGACCTTGTGCTTGAGCGCGGTGTCCTCGAAGACCGCCTCGATGACCGCGTCGCAGCCGGCCAGGTCCGCCACGTCGGCGGTGGGCGTGATGCGGGCGAGGAGGGCGTCGGCCTTCTCCTGGGTGGTGCGGCCGCGGGAGACGGCCTTGGCGCAGAGCTTCTCGGAGTAGCCCTTGCCCTTGGCGGCGGACTCCGCGGAGACGTCCTTGAGGACGACCTCGATGCCGGCGCGGGCGCAGGAGTACGCGATGCCGGCGCCCATCATGCCGGCGCCGAGGACGGCGACCTTGCGGACCTGCCGCTTCGCCACGTCCTTCGGGCGGCTCGCGCCCGAGTTCACGGCCTGGAGGTCGAAGAAGAACGCCTGGATCATGTTCTTCGCGGTCTGGCCGATGACCAGCTCGGTGAAGTACCGGCTCTCGATGGTCAGCGCGGTCTCGAAGTCGACCTGGGAGCCCTCGACGGCGGCGGCCATGATGGCCTTCGGGGCCGGGTAGGGCGCGCCGTTCAGCTGCTTGCGCAGGTTGGCCGGGAAGGCCGGCAGGTTGGCGGCGAACTTCGGGTTCGACGGGGTGCCGCCGGGGATGCGGTGGCCCGGGACGTCCCAGGGCTGGTGGGACTCCGGGTGCGCGTCGATGAAGGCGATGGCCTTGGCCATCATCTCCTCGGCGGTGGCGGCCACCTCGTGCACGAGACCGTTGTCCAGGGCGCGCTTCGGGGCGTACTGGGTGCCCTGGAGCAGCACCTTGAGGAGGGCGTCGGTGATGCCCATGAGGCGCACGGTGCGGGCGACGCCGCCGCCGCCCGGCAGCAGGCCGAGGGTGACCTCGGGCAGACCGATCTTGGAGCCGGGGGCGTCGAGGGCGACGCGGTGGTGGGAGGCGAGGGCGATCTCGTAGCCGCCGCCGAGCGCGGCGCCGTTGATCGCGGCGACGACCGGCTTGCCGAGGGTCTCGATGCGGCGCAGCGCGTTCTTGATCTCGATGGCGGAGTCGAAGATGTCCTGGGCATGCTCGGGGCCCGCCTTGATCATGTCCTTGAGGTCGCCGCCCGCGAAGAAGGTCTTCTTCGCGGAGGTGTAGATGATGCCGCGGATGGAGTCCTTCTCGGCCTCCACGCGGTCGGCGATCGCGATGATCGAGGCCCGGAAGGCCTGGTTCATGGTGTTGGCGGACTGGTTGGGGTCGTCGAGGACGAGGGTGACGATCCCGGTCTCGTCCTGCTCCCAGCGAATGGTGGTGCTCTCGCTCATGACTGCTGCTTCTCCGTGGGTGAGGGGTGCGGACGGGACGGTCAGACGCGCTCGACGACGGTGGCGATGCCCATGCCGCCGCCCACGCAGAGGGTGGCGAGGCCGTAGCGCTTGTCCTGGCGCTCCAGCTCGTCGACGAGGGTGCCGAGGATCATCGCGCCGGTGGCGCCGAGCGGGTGGCCGAGCGCGATGGCGCCGCCGTTGACGTTGACCTTGTCCAGGGAGATGCCCATGTCCTTGACGAAGCGCAGGACGACGGCCGCGAAGGCCTCGTTGATCTCGACGAGGTCGATGTCGTCGATGGTGAGGCCGGCCTTGGCGAGGGCCTTGCGGGTGGCCGGGGCGGGGCCGGTGAGCATGATGGTCGGCTCGGAGCCGGAGACGGCGGCCGAGACGATCCGGGCGCGCGGCGTGAGACCGTACCGCTCGCCGACCTCCTTGGAGCCGACGGCGACGAGGGACGCGCCGTCGACGATGCCGGAGGAGTTGCCCGCGTGGTGGACGTGGTCGATCTCCTCGACCCAGTGGTACTTCTGCAGCGCGACCGCGTCGAAGCCGCCGAGTTCGCCGATGTCCTTGAAGGAGGGCTTGAGGCGGGCGAGGGAGTCGGCGGTGGTGCCGGGGCGCAGGAACTCGTCGTGGTCGAGGACGGTGAGTCCGGCGCGGTCCTTGACGGGGACGATCGAGCGGGCGAAGCGGCCGTCCTTGACGGCGGCCGCGGCGCGCTCCTGGGAGAGGGCGGCGTACTCGTCGACGTCGCGGCGGGAGAAGCCCTCCAGGGTGGCGATGAGGTCGGCGCCGATGCCCTGGGGGACGAAGTTGGTCTCCAGGTTGGTCATCGGGTCGGCGAACCAGGCGCCGCCGTCGGAGGCCATCGGCACCCGGGACATGGACTCGACGCCGCCGGCGAGGACGAGGTCCTCCCAGCCGGAGCGGACCTTCATCGCGGCCATGTTGACCGCTTCGAGGCCGGAGGCACAGAAGCGGTTCTCCTGGACGCCGGCGACGGTGTCGGGGAGCCCGGCGGCGATGGCGGCGATCCGGGCGATGTCGGAGCCCTGGTCGCCGACCGGGCCGACGACGCCGAGGACGATGTCGTCGACGGCGGCCGGGTCGAGTCCGGGGTTGCGGGCCTGGATCTCCCGGATGAGGCCGACGACCAGGTCGATGGGCTTGGTGCCGTGCAGGGAGCCGTTGGCCTTGCCGCGTCCGCGCGGGGTGCGGATCGCGTCGTACACGTACGCTTCGGTGCTCACGGGAAGCCTTTCGCGATGGGGGTTCTTCGAGGGGTGCGGGACGGGGTCAGCCGAGGAGGGAGCGGCCGATGATCTCCTTCATGATCTCGGTCGTACCGCCGTAGATGGTCTGGATCCGGCCGTCGGTGTAGGCACGGGCGACCGGGAATTCGCTCATGTAGCCGTATCCACCATGCAGTTGCAGACAGCGGTCGGCGACCCGCTTCTGCAGTTCGGTCGCCCACCACTTGGCCATGGAGGCGTGGACGGCGTCGAGACCACCCTCATTGTGCTCCTCGATGCAGCGGTCGACGAAGGTGCGGGTGACGGCGCACTCGGTGGCCATCTCGGCGATCTCGAAGCGGATGTGCTGGAGCCGGGAGAGCGGGCGGCCGAAGGCCTCGCGCTCCTTGACGTACCGGGTGGTGATCTCCAGGAGGTGCTCGGCGCCGGCGATGCCGGCGACGGCGATGGCGAGGCGCTCCTGGGCGAGGTTGGTCATGAGGTGGATGAAGGCGCCGTTGAGCTCGCCGAGCAGGTTCTCCTTCGGGACGCGGACGTCGGTGAAGAAGAGTTCGGCGGTGTCCTGCGACTTCTGGCCGATCTTGTCGAGGTTCCGGCCGCGCTCGAAGCCCTCCGCACCGCGCTCGACGACGAGGAGGGAGAGGCCGTGGGCGCCGCCCTCGGGGGTGGTCCGGGCGACGACGATCACCAGGTCGGCGAGGATGCCGTTGGAGATGAAGGTCTTGGAGCCGTTGAGGATCCAGTGGTCGCCGTGGTCCTCGGCGGTGGTGCGGATGCCCTGGAGGTCGGAGCCGGCGCCGGGTTCCGTCATGGCGATGGCGGTGACGAGCTCGCCGGAGCAGAAGCCGGGCAGCCAGCGCCGCTTCTGCTCCTCGGTGCCGAGCGAGGTGAGGTACGGGCCGATGATGTCGTTGTGCAGGCCGATGGCGAGGCCGGGGGCGCCGGCCCGGGTGAACTCCTCGGCGAGGACGGCGCCGTAGCGGAAGTCGGGGTTGCCGCCGCCGCCGTACTCCTCGTCGACGGCGAGCCCGAGCAGGCCCTGGCGTCCGGCGGCGAGCCAGACCTCGCGGGAGACGATGCCGTCCTTCTCCCACTGGGCGTAGTGGGGCAGCACCTCCTTCTCCAGGAAGGTGCGGACGACCGCCCGGAAGGCCTCGTGGTCGGCGGTGTACAGCTGGCGCTTCATGCTTCGGACTCCTGGGTCTTCAGGGCGGGTACGGCCCAGTCGCGGGCGACCTCGGCGGTGTCGGCACCGGGCAGGGCGGGGCCCGTGCGGAGGGTGCCGGGGGTGGCGGAGAAGCGGGGCGCGGGGGCGGGCTGGGCGATCCCGTCCCGCTCGGTGAAGGTGGCGCGGGCCGAAAGATGCGGGTGAGCCGGTGCCTCGCGGAGGGAGAGGACGGGGGCGACGCAGGCGTCGCTGCCGTCGAAGACGGCGGTCCACTCCTCGCGGGTACGGCTCCGGAAGCGGTCGGCGACGGCCTTGCGCAGTTCGGGCCAGCGGGCGAGGTCGTGGCGGGCGGCGGCGACGTCCTCGACGCCGAGGAGGCGGACGAACTCGGCGTAGAACCGCTCCTCCAGGGCACCGACCGCCATGTGTCCGCCGTCGGAGGTCTCGTACACGCCGTAGAAGGGACAGCCGCCGTCGAGCAGGTTGACGCCCCTGCGGTCCTGCCAGCCGCCGACCGCGAGCATGCCGTGGATCATGGTGGTGAGGTGCGCGGTGCCGTCGACGATGGCGGCGTCGACGACCTGGCCCTCGCCGTGCGTCCGGGCGTGCTGGAGGGCGGCGAGGACGCCGATGACGAGGTAGAGGGAGCCGCCGGCGTAGTCGCCGACCAGGTTGGCGGGGATGGTGGGCGGGCCGTCCGGGTCGGGGCCGAACATGCCGAGGGCCCCGGTGATCGCGATGTATCCGATGTCGTGTCCGGCGGTCGGGGCGAGCGGCCCGTCCTGGCCCCAGCCGGTCATCCGACCGTAGACGAGGCGC
Organism: Streptomyces sp. TLI_105; assembly: GCF_900105415.1. Classification (GTDB taxonomy): domain Bacteria; phylum Actinomycetota; class Actinomycetes; order Streptomycetales; family Streptomycetaceae; genus Streptomyces. The sequence goes on from NZ_FNSM01000001.1 coordinate 1,525,262, forward strand.
GGGTTGCGGGCGAGGCAGGCCTCGGGGCCGACGCCGAGGCGTTCGGCGACGCCGGGCCGGTAGCCCTCGACGAGGATGTCGGCCCGCTCGACGAGGTCGAGCACGGTGGCGGGGCCGTCCTCGGCCTTGAGGTCGACGAGGACGGAGCGCTTGTTGCGGTTGGTGAGGTCGCGGGCGGGGTCGATGCCGATGCCGGCACCGCCGGGGCGGTCGACGCGGACGACGTCGGCGCCGAGGTCGGCGAGGAGCATGGCGGCGAAGGGGCCGGGCCCGATCCCGGCGAGTTCGACCACGCGCACGCCCGTGAGCGGGCCGTTGCGGGCGGTGTGCGTCGTGCTCATCGAGCCCCCAGGAGTGTGTGACACCAATGATGTAACACCGAAGATGCTAGGAACGTGTTCCACTCGGCACAAGCCCCCGGGCCGAGCAAGCGCTTGGAAATTCCGGAAGCGCACGGTCCGAGGGGGCCCGTCTTCCCGATCAGGCCGGATCGAGCCGGATCAGGCCGGATCCGGGAGCGGGGGCCCGCCCCGGTTCCGCTATCCTCCGCCGACGACAACCGTGCGCGGCGGCGCGGTACGGCCGAGATGAGGGCTTGATGGAGACAGGGGCGGGCGTGGGGCGCGAGACCGGAGCCAGACCGTACGACGTGGTCCTCTTCGGGGCGACCGGCTTCGTGGGCGAACTCACCGCGGAGTACCTGGCCGAACACGCCCCCGCGGACTGCCGCTGGGCGATCGCCGGGCGCAGCCTCGGCAAGCTGGAGGCCCTGCGGGACCGGCTGGCCGCCGGACGGCCGCGGCTCGCCGCCCTGCCGCTGGTCGTCGCCGACTCCGCCGATCCCGGCTCGCTGCGCGAACTCGCCGAGTCCGCGCGGGTGGTGGCGACCACGGTCGGCCCGTACGTCTGGCACGGGGAGGGACTGGTCGCGGCCTGCGCGGAGGCGGGCACCGACTACCTGGACCTGACGGGCGAGGCCGAGTTCGTGGACCTCATGTTCGTACGACACGACGCGCGCGCCCGGGAGACCGGCGCCCGGATCGTGCACGCCTGCGGCTTCGACTCCGTCCCGCACGACCTGGGCGTGTACTTCACCGTCCGGCAGCTGCCGGAGGACGTGCCGCTGCGCGTCGACGGCTTCGTCCGGGCGGGGGCCGCCTTCTCCGGCGGCACCTTCGCCTCGGCGCTGACCGCGTTCGGCCGGGGCCGGGAGATCCTGCGGGCGGCGCACGAGCGGCGGCTGCACGAGCCGCGCCTCGTGGGCCGCCGGGCCCGCGCGCCCCTCGGCGGGCCGAGGTTCAGCCGGGAGACGGGCACCTGGGCGCTGCCGCTGCCGACGCTCGACCCGCAGGTGGTGGCCCGCTCGGCCGCCGCCCTCGAACGCTACGGACCGGACTTCCGCTACCGGCACTACGCCTCCGTGAAGACCCTCCCGATGGCCCTGGGCGGCACCGCCGTCATCGGCGCGAGCGTCGCCGCCGCCCAACTGCCGCCGGTCCGCTCCTGGCTGATGGAGCGTTACTCGTCGGGCCAGGGTCCGTCGGCCGAGCGCCGCGCCCGCAGCTGGTTCTCGGTCCGGTTCGTCGGCGAGGGCGGCGGACGGCGGGTCTTCACCGAGGTCTCGGGCGGCGACCCGGGCTACGACGAGACGGCGAGGATGCTCGCCGAGGCGGCCCTCTGCCTCGCCTTCGACCCCCTGCCGAAGACCGCCGGCCAGGTGACGACGGCGGTGGCGATGGGCGACGCCCTGACCGAACGCCTACGGGCGGCGGGCATCCGCTTCCGGGTGGCGCACCGGAGCTGAGGTCCGTCGCCCTCGGGCCGGATCACGGCCGTTCCCGCGTCCGTCCGGGGCGGTTCCCCTCTCATGGGGCGGGGTCAGGGGTGGACGAGGCGGAAGGGGTGGCCCGCCGGGTCCGCGTAGACGCGCCAGGAGGGCGCCTCGCCCCCGTCGAGCGGGGTGGCCCCGAGCGCGAGCACGGCCGCGTGGGCGGCGGCCGGGTCCCCGACCCGTACGTCCAGGTGGAACTGCTGCTCGGGGGCGCCCCAGACGGGCGGACGGTGGTCGGCCACGCTCTGGAAGGCGAGCACCGGGCCGCTCTCGTCGCACAGCACGGCGGAGCCCTCGCCGACGGCGAGCGCCGGGTCGGGGCACTCGATCTCGCCGCCCAGCAACCCCTGGTAGAACGTGGCCAGTTCGCGGGCGTCCGGGCAGTCGAGCACGGCGCAGCGCAGGCGACCGATCATCCGAGCGTCCAGTCCGCGATGACGTACAGGATGGCGCAGGCCCAGGCGAGGGCGGAGACCCCGGCGACGGCGAGGGCGGTGGTGAGACCGCGGGGTACGGGAATGCGAGCTGTCATGGGCCCCACTCTGCCGTGGGGGTCCGACAACGGGCATCCGTACGGGTACTCACCCGTGATACTCAGACGGACCCGGGTGAGCCCTGTGCCTCCTTGAGTGCCTTGCGGCAGAGGGAGTCGGCGTGACGGGTGGTCTCGGGCACGCGGTAGCGCGGGGAGAGGAGCAGGGTGTGGGCGCAGGCGTTGTCGAGGGAGACGCGATGGCCCACGGAGACGTAGACGGGTTTGACGCCGGCCTGGGTGCGCAGGGCCCTGCCGACCTCCTCCCCGTCGGCGAGGAGCGGGGCGAAGTCGCCGCGCGCGCCGCCGGGTCGGTCGTACGTGAAGGTGAAGGGGTTCTTGGCGACGCCGATGGACGGCCGTCCGGTGAGCACCCCGAGGTGGCTCGCGAGGCCGAAGCGGCGGGGGTGGGCGAGGCCGTAGCCGTCGCAGACCAGCAGGCCGGGGTCGACGGTCAGGGCGTCGAGCGCGGCGAGCACGGTCGGGATCTCACGGAAGGCGAGGAGCCCGGGGACGTACGGGAAGGAGACCCGGCCGACCGCCGTGGCCTCCTCCACCACGTCGAGGGTGCGGGCGTCGAGCACGACGGCCGCGGCGGCGACGAGGTCGCGCTCGTCGTCGTAGGCCACGTCGAGGCCGGTGACGTGCCCCTCCCCCGGCGGCGGCCCGCTCTCCCCGAGCACGAGCCGCCCCCGCAACTCCCGCTGCACGTCCCGCGCGGCGTCCTCGTCGGCGGGCCAGCCCGCCGGAATCCCGATGATCGTCATGAGGGGCCAGCCTAAGGGGTGTCTTGTCTGATCAGGCCGGGGGCGGGGCGGCGGTGCGGGCCTGGCGCCGCGAGGGCTCGTAGGGGTGCGCGCCCGGTGGGGCGCACGGGGGCCGGCACCGGGCCGGACGGTCGCCGGGAGGCACGGGTAGCCTGGCGATCATGTTCGTACTCGAATTGACCTACACCGCACCCGTCGAGCGGGTGGACGCGCTGCTCGACGCGCACATCGAGTGGCTCGACGCGCAGTACGCCGCCGGCGTGTTCCTGGCGTCGGGACGGAAGAACCCCCGGGACGGCGGGGTGATCCTGGCCGCCGGGGTCGACCGCGCGGAGATCGAGAAGATCGCGGCGGCCGACCCGTTCAGCGTCGAGGGCGTGTGCGCGTACCGGATCACGGAGTTCTACGCGACCAAGACGGCCGACGGGATCGCCGCGTACCGGGAGGAGCTGCCCTCCTAGACCTTCGTGGCCAGGCGGGCGATGCGGCCCTTCTCGCCGGAGGCCCAGCAGGAGCCGTCCGGGGTGCAGCCGACCGTGTCGTACGAGCCGGTGTCGACCGTGCGCCAGGTGCGGCCGCCGTCGGTGGTGAGGTCGGTGCCGGTCGGGCCGACGGCGAGCGCGGCCGCCTTGCCGTGCGGGAGCCAGGCGACGCCGGAGCGGTAGGCGGGCGGCGGCGTGGCCGAGCCGTGCCAGGTGCGGCCCCCGTCGGTGGTGACCGCGCCGGCCCGCGGCGACTGCTGGTCCTTGCGGTAGTCGCCGCCGACGGCGATGCCGTGCGCGCGGTCGCGGAAGGCGAGCCCGAAGACGCCGCGGGCCGGGTCGCCGGCCGGGACCGGCGTGTCCGTGGCGGTCCAGGTCAGTCCCCGGTCGGCGGAGTGCAGCACGCGCGCGGTGGCGCCGCCGCCCGTCGCGAGCCACACGTCCCGGGGGCCGGCCGACACCAGGCACTGGCCGCTCGCGGCGAAGCCCGCCTCGCCGGGGAGCGCGTCCGGCATCCCCGCGCTCGGCAGGACCTGCCAGGAGCGGCCGCCGTCGCGGGTGGAGAGGATGCGGTACTTCCCGTCGACCGGGTCGCTCATGGCGAGTCCGTGCCGGTGGTCGAAGAAGGTCATGCAGTCGTAGAAGGCCCGCGCGTCGGTGTTCCGGAAGGACTCGGTCCAGGTGGCGCCGCCGTCCTCGGTGCGCAGGACCCGGGAGGCCTCGCCCTCGCCGATGGCGAGGACGACGGCCCGGCGGGCGTCGAAGGCCTCGACGTCGCGGAACTCCAGGTCGCCCGCACCGGCCGGCGATACGTTTCGCCAGCTCCGGCCGCCGTCGGTGGTGCGCAGCACCGTCCCCTTCGAACCCGCGGCCCACGCGGTCCGGCGGTCGACCGGCGCGAGCCCCCGGAAGCGGGCGTCGGTGCCGGTCGGTGTCAGCTGCCAGCCGGCCGCTGCCGTGGGGGTCTCCCCGGCCCGCGCCGGGGCGGCCAGGGTCAGCGCGAGCGCCGCCCCGATCAGCCCCACCGACATCATTCGTCTCGTCTTCCCCATGGACGTCATGGCGCCGGAAGCTAGTGCCCCGGGCCGGTCCGCGTCCAGGGTGCGTCCTCGGCCGGGCGTTCCTAGGCTGGGTCGCATGACCGACCGTGCAGGCGACCGTACGAGCGAGCGGGCGGGCGACGAGAAGCCGAGGCTCAAGGAGTACGAGGGCGAGGGCATCACCGTCACCTTCGAACCGCGCCGCTGTCTGCACGCGGCCGAGTGCGTCCACGGCCTGCCGGAGGTCTTCGACCTGTCCCGGCGCCCGTGGGTGCTGCCCGACGCCGCCGAGCCCGCCCGGGTCGCGGAGGTCGTCCGGCGCTGCCCCTCCGGCGCGCTCCAGTACCACCACCGCCCCGAGGACGCCGTCGCCGAGCCCCCGGACTCCCCCACCACGGTCCGGCGCACGCACACCGGGCAGCTGGTGGTGCGGGGCGACCTCGTCGTGACCGGCGCCCACGGCGACCGGCACGAGACGCGGGTGATGCTCTGCGGCTGCGGAGCCTCCGGGAACCAGCCGTACTGCGACCACTCCGGCCCCTGCGCCGAACCGGACGACGAGGACGTGCCGGAAGAGCGGTGACGACCAGCCCGGTCACGTGCACGCGTCGACCCCACCCGGGCCGCTGAGTCCCACCCCAGCCGTACGCGCAGCGACGCCTGACGGCATCGGCCGACGACGGCCCTCGCGCCGGATGACCCAAGGGACCGTCCCGATGAGCGCTGACCGCTCGGTGACGCAGCTCACGTGGGACCCGAGTGCACGTTCCGGCCGTACCGCTCGTCTTGAAGGGTGTCAGGTGCCCTGGTGTCGGGGAGACGCACAGGACCCGAAGCCCGTACGAGAGGAGCCGGTCTTGTCCGCCGTCATCGAGCAGGCCGTGCAGGCCCGTCTGGTCGCGTCCGCTCCCCGGATGGAGACCGTCCCCGCCACGCTGCGGTACGACCGGGAGGATCCGTACGCCGTGAGCATGGCCTTCCCGCCGCCGGCGACGCTGGAGGGCGTCGAGGTCTCCTGGGCCTTCGCGCGCGAGCTGCTCGTGCAGGGGGTCGAGCGCCCGGCCGGGGTCGGCGACGTGCGGCTGCGCCCGTACGGCTACGACCGCACGGTGGTCGAGTTCCACGCCCCGGAGGGGGTGGCCATGGTCCACGTGCGGACCTCCGAGCTGCGCCGCTTCCTGGAGCGCTCGCAGCACCTGGTGCCGGCGGGACGCGAGCACCAGTACCTGGACTGGGACCAGGACCTCGCGGAGCTGCTCCGCGAGCACCCGTGAGGACCCGCCGCGTAAATCGTTTGCGGGTCTCCCGGACCGGGTCGTACGGTCCGTACTGACCTTGTCGTCGCCCGATCGGAGAAGGACGTTGCTCGTCTGAGGTTGCGAGACACCGAGCCGCGCGTGCCCCCTGTGCCGCGTCGTGCCGTTCTCGACCTCGGCGTACGAGCCGTTCTCCACTACTGCCCGCGCCCCGGTGTCTCCTCGCGTTGCCCATTTCCACGCTCGCGCGACCGGGAGGCCTCCATGGCACATCACCCCACCTTCATCACCTGTTCCGCCCTCTCCTTCTCCTGGCCCGACGGCACCGAGGTCCTCGACGACTTCCGGCTCTCGATCGGTCCCGGCCGCACCGGGCTCGTCGGGCTCAACGGCTCCGGCAAGTCCACGCTCCTGAAGCTGATCGCGGGCGAACTGACGCCCGCGTCCGGCACCGTCCGGGTCACCGGTGAGCTGGGGTACCTCCCGCAGAACCTGGTCCTGGACACCTCGCGGCGGGTGGACGAGATCCTCGGCATCGCCGGCAAGCGGGCCGCCCTCCACGCCATCGAGGCGGGCGACGCCGCGGAGGAGCACTTCACCGCCCTCGGCGACGACTGGGACGTCGAGGAGCGGGCCCGGGCCGTCCTCGACCAGCTCGGACTCGACCAGGTCGACCTGGACCGGACCGTGGGCGAGATCTCGGGCGGCGAGTCCGTGCTGCTGCGCCTCGCCGCGCTGCTGCTCGCCCGGCCCGACGTGCTGCTGCTCGACGAGCCCACCAACAACCTGGACCTGCACGCCCGCGCCCGGCTGTACGAGGCGGTGGAGAAGTGGTCGGGGGTCCTGGTCGTGGTCAGCCACGACCGGGAACTCCTGGAGCGGGTCGACCAGATCGCCGATCTGCGCGACGGCGAGGTCGCCTGGTACGGCGGCAACTGGACCGCGTACGAGACGGCGCTCGCCGCCGAACAGGAGGCGGCGGAGCGGATGGTGCGGGTCGCCGAGGCCGATGTGCAGCGCCAGAAGCGCGAACTCTCCGACACCCAGGTGAAGTTGGCGCGCCGCAAGCGGTACGGGCAGAAGAGCTTCGAGAACAAGGTCGCCTCCAAGATCGTGGCGAACAGCCAGAAGCGCAACGCCCAGGTCACGGCCGGCAAGCAGCGCACCCTGCACGCCGAGCGCCTCTCGGAGGCGCGGGAGCGGCTCGACGCGGCGGTGGAAGCGGTACGGGACGACGACGAGATCCGTGTCGAGCTGCCCCGCACCTCGGTGCCGCCGGGTCGCGAGGTGCTGCACCTGCGGGACCTGGAACTGCGTCACGGGACCCGGGTCGCCGGCGCGTTCGAGCTGCGCGGCCCGGAGCGGATCGCCCTGGTCGGCCGGAACGGCGCCGGGAAGACGACGCTGCTCCGGACGATCGCCGGGGAGTTGGAGCCACTGGCGGGCGAGACGGACGCGCGGGTGCCGCTGCGCTTCCTGCCGCAGCGGCTCGACGTGCTCGACGACGGGCTGAGCGTGGTGGAGAACGTGGCGCGCTTCGCACCCGCGGCGACGGCGAACACGATCAGGGCGCGCCTCGCCCGGTTCCTGTTCCGAGGGGCGCGGGCGGATCAGCCCGTCGGCACCCTGTCGGGCGGGGAGCGGTTCCGGGCGACGCTCGCCGCGCTGCTCCTCGCGGAGCCGGCCCCGCAGCTGCTGATGCTGGACGAACCGACGAACAACCTGGACATGGCGTCGGTGCGGAAGCTGACGGCGGCCCTGGAGGCCTACGAGGGGGCGCTGATCGTGGCGAGCCACGACGTGGCGTTCCTCGAGTCGCTGGGGATCATCCGCTGGCTGCTGCTCGACGGCGGACTGCGGCCGACGACGGCGGAGGAGATCAGGGGGACGGCCCCGAACCCTCGCCGGAGCGAGGTCCAGGGCCTGACGGCGGGGTGAGCCCGGACCCGGCTCCCCCGCCGGGGAGAACCGGGTCCGGGGGGCGAGGGCCGGAGTGAGCACCGGCGGGGTTCCCTCGCCGGGGGGGCGGTGGCCGGGGCGGGCCCCCGGCCACCGCCTGCTCTGTGGCGTCGGGCATCTGCGCTGTGTAGTCGGCCGCTTGGCCCTCCACGGCCGACCTGGACGTGACCTGCGTCTCCGGCGCCCCGCCGGAGCTGCACGCATAACGGAACGTAACCGGACATCGCCGGGACGGGCTTGGCCGACGCCTTACGGAGGCTTAACCTACGGTCTCGTAACCTACGAATCCGTAGGTATGCCCGTATCCCCTCCGTCCCCAGGAGTTCCCTTGACGCTCACCTCTCACTCCCTCGGCAGCTCGGCAGGGTGGACCGACGCACGGCTGCTCTACGCGCTCGAAGAGGTCGTGGAGAAGGAGCTCAACCGGCACCTGAAGGTCACCAAGGACTGGATGCCGCACGAGTACGTGCCGTGGTCCGACGGCCGCAACTTCCCCGGCTTCTTCGAGGACGGCGAGGCCTGGGAGCCGTCGCAGTCCAAGGTCACCGAGGTCGGCAAGATCGCCCTCGTCGTCAACCTGCTCACCGAGGACAACCTCCCGAGCTACCACCACGAGATCGCCAGCCTCTTCGGCCGCGACGGCGCCTGGGGCACCTGGGTGCACCGCTGGACCGCGGAGGAGGGCCGGCACGGCATCGTGATGCGCGACTACCTGCTCGCCTCCCGCGCCGTCGACCCGGACAAGCTGGAGCAGTTCCGGATGGCGCACATGAGCGAGGGCTTCGAGTCCGACAACCGGCACTCGATGCTGCACTCCGTCGCGTACGTGGCCTTCCAGGAGCTCGCCACCCGCATCTCGCACCGCAACACCGGCCACCAGTCCGGCGACCCGGTCTGCGACCGGATGCTCTCCCGCATCGCCACCGACGAGAACCTGCACATGGTCTTCTACCGCAACCTGCTGGGCGCGGCCTTCGAGATCGCCCCCGACCTGACCATGCAGGCCGTGCGGGACGTCGTGGTCAACTTCCGGATGCCCGGACACGGCATGCCGGGCTTCGAGCGGGCGGCCGCGCAGATGGCGATCGGCGAGATCTACAACATGCGCATCCACCACGACGACGTCCTCCAGCCCGTCCTGCGCTTCCTCAAGGTCCTCCAGATCGAGGGCCTCGGCCCGGACGGCCTGCGCGCCCAGGAGGAGCTGGGGCTCTACATGAACGGGCTGGACAGCGAGGCGAGCAAGTTCGACGAGAAGCTCGCGGCCCGCAAGGCCCGGATGGCCGCGCGCGCGGCCGGCTGAGCCACCCGCCCCTCAGGAGCTGCCGACCCCTCAGCCGCCGCCCGCTCCTCAGGAGCCGTCCGGCGGCTTCGAGCCGTCCCGCCCGTGCGGCCGGTGCGGCCGAGGAGTCCGGCGCGGCCGAGGAGTCCGGCGCGGCCGAGGAGTCCGGCGGCTCAGCGGCTCCGTCGCTTGAGCCGCCCGCGCTCCTTCTCGGAGAGCCCGCCCCACACCCCGAACCGCTCGTCGTGGGTGAGGGCGTACTCCAGGCACGCCAGGCGCCCCTCGCACGCCCCGCACAGCTGCTTCGCCTCGCGCGTCGAGGAGCCGGGGGCCGGGAAGAAGAACTCCGGGCCGGCCTGGGCGCACAGGGCGTTCTCGCGCCAGGAGAGGTCGGGGGCGGTCAGCACGTCGGTATCCGTCTGCATGACCGACAGCTTGCCCAAGGACCGTAAACACGCCATCAACGTTCGATCAATGGCGGATACCCGGCGCCGGGCCCCGGCCCTCGGCGCGGCGGTGCCGGCCGGAACCCCGCCGAGGCCGCCGCGCCCCGGCTCGGCTCCCATGATGCGGGACCGCCCGTGAACAGAGTGTTTCCGACCTCGTCCGGAGCCCGATTCGGCTCCCGCCATGTGGGAGCGTGGGAGCCCGATCACCCACGGGGAGCGAACCCTATGACGACCGAGGCCGGCATCGTCCGACCCCCGGCGGGCGCCCAGGCGGTCCGCCGCGCGCTGGACGTGCTGCACTGCTTCCACGACAACGGGCCCGACCTGAGCGCCTCCGACCTCGCGCGCCGGCTCGGGCTCTCCACCTCGACGGCGCACCGGCTGGCCCGCACCCTGCTCGGCGCGGGCTTCCTGGAGCAGGACGCCCGGACCGCGCGCTACCGGCTCGGTCCGGCGATGACCGAGCTGGGCCGGCTCTCGTACCACCAGCGGGGGCTGCACCGGGCCGCGCCCGAGCTGTCCGATCTCGCCGAGCGGACGGGGGCGACGGCCGATCTGGCGCTGCGCAGCGGCCCGCACGCGGTGATCGTGGCGGGTGGTCCGGTGACCCCGATGGCGGGGTTGCGCCGACCGCTGCACTCGACGGCGCTCGGGAAGGTGCTCCTCGCGTGGCCCCGCGCGGGCGAGGGCGGTCCGCGCCCGCTGCCGTCGCCGCACGCGCCCACGGAGCGGTCCGTCGTCGAACCGCCCGCCCTGGCGGCCGAGTTGGCACGTGTACGGGAGGCGGGGTACGCCCTCCACGACGGCGATGCGGCCCACGGGGGCCGGACGGTGGCCGTGCCGGTGCTGGAGCGCGCGGGGCACGCCCGGTTCGCGCTCGCGGTGCGTGGGGCCCCCGAGCTGATCACCGACGCGCGGCTCGACTGGTACCTGGCGCAGGCGCGGGCCTGCGCACGGGCCCTGGAGGTGCTGCTGCTCGCCCCGGCGGAGCGGCGGGAGCCGGGAGAGCGGGTCGGGTAGCGCCCGTCGCCGCACGGAAATATCCGCACGGTCGTGCGTTCAGTACGATGGGGTCATGAGCGGCAGCGCCGGGAGCGGCACCGGGACCAAGACGGACGGACGCGTCGAGCGGGGCAACCAGACGCGGCGCCTCGTCCTCGGCCGGACGATGGACATCGCCTCGGTCGAGGGGCTCGAAGGCCTCTCCCTGGGACGGATCGCGACCGAGCTGGAGCTGAGCAAGAGCGGCGTCTTCGCGCTCTTCGGCTCCAAGGAGGAGCTCCAGCTCGCCACCGTCAGGGCCGCCGTCGCCGTCTTCGCCGGCCGCGTCGTCGCCCCGCTGGAGGACCTGCCGCCGGGCGCGCGGCGGGTGCGCGAACTGTGCCGGAACTGGCTCGCGTACTCCGCGGAGCGGGTCTTCGCGGGCGGCTGCTTCTTCTACGCGGTCTCGGCCGAGTTCGACGCCCGTACGGGCCCGGTGCACGACGCCGTCGCCGGGACCCGCCGCGACTGGACCGCGTACGTGGAGGGGGCCCTGACGCAGGCGCGTGCCGTCGGGGAGTTCGTCGAGGACCTGGACGTGGAGCAGCTGGCCTTCGAGGTGATCGCCCTCATGGAGGCGGCCAACGCCCGGTCCGTGCTGTTCGGCGACCCCGGCTCGTACGCCCGCGCCGAGCGGGGCATCACGGCCCGCCTGTTCACCTCGGCCACGGACAAGGGCCGGGCGGCGCTCGCCGATCCGGCCTGAGCGGACGCCCCGAGGCCCCCGCGACGGGCGCCGATCCGGCCTGACCGGACGCCCCGACGGCTCCCTCTCGACGGGCCCCTCTCACGACGCCGTCGAGCCGACGCCCTCGCGCGTGTCGGCCGTCCGTTCCGTGGCGGCGCCCGCCGTCGCGAACTCCACCGCCTCGGCCACGACATCGGCGTCCGCGAGGATGCGGCGGTGGCCGAGGCCCCGGGTGACGACGAGCCGGGCCCGCTCACCGTGGGCACCGGCGAGGAACCGCGCCTGGGCCAGGGGCACCGTGTCGTCGTCCTCGTCGTGGAACAGCAGGACGGGCGCGCCGAGTTCGTCCGGCGCGTGGTCGGCACCGAAGCGCTCCCAGGCGCCGGGCTCGCCGGGGACGAGCCGCCGCTCGACGTACGCCCGCATGGCCCGCATCACCCGCTCGTCCAGGTCCAGTCCCGCCCGGAAGCCCTCCAGGACCATGTCGAAGGAGCCGACGCCGCCGAGGCCCACGAAGCGGGACGTACGGACGCCGTCGCGGAGGGCGAAGAGGGCGGCGAGGACGCCGAAGGAGTGGGCGACGACGGCCTCGAAGTCGCCGTGCCGGGCGTGCAACTCCCGGATGATCTCGCGGTATTCGACGATGTTGCTCGCCTTGCCCGAGGAGTCGCCGTGGCCGGGCGCGTCGAAGGCGACCGGGCTGTATCCCCGCGCGAGGAGCTCCTCGGCGAAGGCGCCGAGCCGCGAGGCGCGGGAGGACCAGCCGTGGACGAGCAGGACGGGCCGCCGGCCGTCGCCCCAGGCGTACGTGACGACCTCCTTGTCGCGGACGCGGAGGCGGTCGGTGCGCGCGCTCGCGAGGAGCGCGGCCTCGTCGGGCCGGAGCCGGGCCCTGCCGAGCGGCCGGACGAAGAGGTGGAAGGCCCAGTGGCCGGCCGGGCCCGGGGCGAGGCGGGCGGTGGCGTTCAGGGCGGTGCGGATGAGCGGAGCCATCGGGTACATGCCGGATCTCCTCGGTCGTCCTGGAGGGAAAAATTCTAGCACGACCGTTCGTGTTGTTTTAGGGTGAGCCAAGAGGGCCGGTGACGCCCGCCCGGAAGCGTCCCGGCCCTCCGCCCCTACTCCTCCTCGGCCCCCTTCTTCGCCCGGCTCGGCTGCACCCGCTTCGGCTCGCCCGGCATCTTCGGGTACTCCGGCGGATACGGCAGGTCACCGAGACCGCGTTCCGCCTCGTCCCGCCGGGCCAGTTCGAGCAGCGACTCCAGGCCGAACCGCTCCTCGTCCATGTCGGCGTGGACGTCGCCGACCTCCGCGTACCGGGCCGGCATCGTCCTGATGTCGAAGTCCTGCGGCACGACCTCGCCGATCTCCTCCCACCTCAGCGGTGCCGAGACGGGGGCGGTCGGCCGGGGACGTACGGAGTAGGCGGAGGCCATCGTGCGGTCCCGGGCCATCTGGTTGTAGTCGACGAAGATCCGCTCGCCGCGCTCCTCCTTCCACCACCTCATCGTGACCCGGTCCGGCATCCGCCGCTCCAGCTCCCGGCCGCAGGCGATCGCCGCCCGCCTGACCTGGGTGAACGTCCACTCGGGAAGGATGGGCACGAAGACGTGGAGGCCCCGGCCGCCGGAGGTCTTCGGCCAGCCGCGCAGCCCGTGCTCGTCGAGGACCGCGCGCAGCTCGTGGGCGGCGCGGACGGCGTCGGCGTAGTCCGTGCCCGGCTGGGGGTCGAGGTCGATGCGGAGCTCGTCGGGGTGGTCGGCGTCGTCCCGGCGCACCGGCCAGGGGTGGAAGGTGACGGCGCCGAGGTTGGCCGCCCAGAGCACGGCCGCCGGCCCGGTGGGGCACATCTCGTCGGCCGTCCGGCCGCTGGGGAAGGTGATGCGGGCCGTCGGGATCCAGTCCGGGAGGTTCTTCGGCGCGCGCTTCTGGAAGAAGGACTCGCCGGCCACCCCGTCGGGCCAGCGCTCCAGGGTGGTGGGGCGGTTCCGCAGGGCGCGGGTGATGCCGTCGCCCACGGCCAGGTAGTACCGGACCAGGTCCAGCTTGGTGTAGCCGGCCTCCGGGAAGTACACCTTGTCGGGGCTGGAGACCCGCACGGTCCGGTCGCCGACCTCGAGCTCCACCGCCGCCGCCTTGCCTGCCATGCCGGTCAGCCTAGGGCTCGCCGACAAGTACCGCATACCAGACAATCTCCCCATGGATCTTCCGGTGATGCCGCCCGTGAAACCGATGCTGGCCAAGCCCGTGAAGCGGATCCCGCCCGGGATGCACTACGAGGCGAAGTGGGACGGCTTCCGCGCGATCGTGCACCGGGACGGGCCGGAGCTCGTCATCGGCAGCCGGACGGGCAGGCCGCTCACCCGCTACTTCCCCGAGCTGGTCGAGGCGCTGACGGCCCGGCTGCCGGAGCGCTGCGTCGTCGACGGGGAGATCGTCATCGAGCACGACGGCCGCCTCGACTTCGACCGGCTCGCGGAGCGGATCCATCCGGCCGCCTCCCGCGTCCGTCTGCTCGCCGAGACCACCCCGGCCCGGTTCATCGCCTTCGACCTGCTCGCCCTCGGGGACGACTCGCTGCTCGACGCGCCGCTGAGCGAGCGCCGGGCGGCCCTGGAGCGGGTCCTCGCCGGGGTCGACGCGCCCGTCCACCTGGCCCCCGCGACCCGGGACCCCGAGCTCGCGGCGCGCTGGTTCGAGCAGTACGAAGGCGCCGGCCTCGACGGGGTGATCGCCAAGCCGCTCGACCTGGCGTACCGGCCGGACGCCCGCCTCATGTACAAGATCAAGCACGAGCGGACGGCCGACGTCGTCGTGGCCGGATACCGCTTCCACAAGAGCGGGCCGGTCGTCGGCTCGCTGCTGCTCGGCCTGTACGACGAGCAGGGCACCCTCCAGCACATCGGCGTGTGCGCGGCCTTCACCGCCGCCCGCCGCGCCGAGCTCGTCGAGGAGCTGGAGCCGCTCCGGATGGACCCCTCGGACGGGCACCCGTGGGCGGCGTGGACGGACGAGGCCGCGCACGAGGAGGCCCGGCTGCCGGGCGCCCCCAGCCGCTGGTCGGGCAAGAAGGACCTGTCGTGGGTGGCGCTGCGGCCGGAGCGGGTCTGCGAGGTCGGCTACGACCACATGGAGGGGGACCGCTTCCGCCACACCGCCCAGTTCAAGCGGTGGCGCCCGGACCGGACGCCGGAGTCCTGCGGCTACGGACAGCTGAAGGAGCCCGTCTCGTACGACCTGGCGGAGATCTTCGCGTAGACCGTGGACGGTGGAGCGAGGGCGGCGGACCGGGGGCGGGGGGCCGCAGGCCCTGGGCACGGAACACGTGTCGGCGGAAGCAGCCGGACCGGTACGTGAGATGCCACACATTCCACGGCCGGGCCGCCCGCCCCTGACGCCTCGATCCGAGAACACGTTCGACGAACTCCCGAGCGATACGCAAGATCGGTGCGCAAAGCGGCGGCGGTCACCCGCCCCCGTACCTGCGAGAACGCGTCCGGAGCCGGACCGCGCCCGCGCCGGGTCCGTTCCTCCGGGGCCCGCGCGGCCCTCCGCCGGCGCGCCCCGCCGTCACCCGGCCGCGACACCGCCGTGCCGGAACCCGTACGGTCATCCGGTACGTATGGAGAGGAGACCCTTCCGTACCCTCCCCGGACCGACTAGGACTGACCCGTGATCACCTCGCCCTCGCGCCTCGTTCCCGTCCCCATCCCCGACAGCGTGGCCGCGATGATCGGCGCCTGCCTGCCGCTGCACGTCCTCCAGGCCGAGGTCGACGCGGACTGCGCGGCGCGCGAGGTGTACCGCTTCCGGGGACCGCTCTGCGCGGAGGACCGGGCGGACCGCGAGCACGCGCTCGCCGCCCTGGCGCGGGCCAACAAGATCCTCGCCAAGCACCACCCCCGACTGCCCGTCACCCCCTGACAGGCCCTCCACCCCTCCGGCCGTCCCCCGCATGCGTGAGGACGGTGGCGGTGTGACGCTGCGAGGGTGACCACGACCAGCGACGCAGCGCCCGCACCCCCGGCCGCCACCGAGCCACCCGTGCTCGACAGCCGCCGCCGCAACATCGTCTTCGGCACGATCATGCTGGGTGTCCTCCTCGCCGCCCTCGACCAGACGATCGTCGGCACCGCCCTGCCCACGATCGTCTCGGACCTCGGCGGCGCCGCCCACATGTCGTGGGTGGTCACCTCGTACCTGCTGGCGGAGACGGTCGCGACCGTCCTCGTCGGCAAGTTCGGCGACCTCTTCGGCCGCAAGGTGATCTTCCAGATCTCCGCGGTCGTCTTCATCACCGGCTCGTTCCTCTGCGGGCTCGCCACCAACATGACGCTGCTGATCGTCTGGCGCGGCCTCCAGGGCGTCGGCGCCGGCGGTCTGATGGTCACCTCGATGGCGCTCATCGCCGATGTGATCCCCCTGCGCGACCGCGGCAAGTACCAGGGCGCGATCGGAGCCGTGTTCGGCGTCTCGACCGTCATCGGCCCGCTCCTCGGCGGTCTGTTCACCGACCACCTCAGCTGGCGCTGGGCCTTCTACGTGAACGTCCCCATCGCGATCCTCGTCGTCATCGCCGCCGCCCGCTCGATCCCCTCGGTCCGCTCCGCGAGCCGGCCGGTCATCGACTACGCCGGCATCGCGTTCGTCGCCGTCGGCTCCAGCGCCCTGATCCTGGCGACCAGTTGGGGCGGGAACGAGTACGCCTGGGGCTCCGGCGTCATCATCGGGCTCTTCGCGGGCGGTCTCGTCGCCCTGGCCCTGTTCTGCTGGGTCGAGACCCGGGCGGTCCAGCCCATGCTGCCCATGCGGCTGTTCCGGAACCCGGTCTTCACCGTCTGCTCCGTGCTCAGCTTCGTGGTCGGCTTCGCCATGCTCGGCGCGATGACCTTCCTGCCGACCTATCTGCAGTACGTCGACGGGGAGTCGGCGACCATGTCCGGCATCCGCACCCTGCCCATGGTCATCGGTCTGCTCATCGCCTCGATCTTCAGCGGCAACGTCGTCAGCAAGACCGGCCACTACCGGGTCTTCCCCATCGTCGGGTGTCTGGTGATGGGCGTCGGCCTCTTCCTTCTCTCCCTCATGGGGCCGGACACCGGCACCTGGCTGGAGTCGCTGTACATGTTCGTCCTCGGCGTCGGCATCGGCCTGTGCATGCAGGTCCTGACCATCGCCGTGCAGAACACCGTCGACTACGCCGACCTCGGCACCGCCACCTCCGGCGTCACCTTCTTCCGCACCCTCGGCAGCTCCTTCGGCACGGCCGTCTTCGGCACGATCTACGCCAACTCCCTCCGGCCCAACCTCACCAGCGGGGTC
This sequence comes from Streptomyces sp. TLI_105, assembly GCF_900105415.1. Taxonomy (GTDB): domain Bacteria; phylum Actinomycetota; class Actinomycetes; order Streptomycetales; family Streptomycetaceae; genus Streptomyces. The sequence goes on from NZ_FNSM01000001.1 coordinate 1,541,911, forward strand.
GTCGAGGCCGCCGCCGTCGCCAGGCGCCTCGGCGTGGACTCGGCCGGGATCGCGCAGGCCGCGCAGAGCCCGGCCGGCCTGCACGCTCTCCCGGACCGGGTCGCCGAGCCGATCGTCCAGGCGTACGCGGACACCCTGCAGACCGTCTTCCTCTGGACGGTGCCGGTCGCGGCCGTCGGCTTCGTCGTCGCCCTCTTCCTCAAGCAGGTCGAGCTGCGCGACTCGGCCCGCTCCGCCGCCCCCGACATGGGCGAGGGCTTCGGCTCCCCCACCATGTCCGGCGACTCGGAGAGGCTCCTCGAACTGGTCGTCGGCCGGATCCTGCGGCGCACCGACTACGAGACGGCCCGGAGGATCGTCGCCGCGTCCGACACCCGGCTCGACATGGCCGGGGCCTGGGCGGTGATGCAGGTCGAACTCTTCACGCGGACGGTCGGGCACGCGAGCCTCGGCCTGATCTCGGCCGGCCGGCGGGTGCCGCCCGAGGTGCTGCTGCCGGTCTTCGACCGGATGGTCGACGAGGGCTTCCTCACCCGCGACGGCAATCTGCTCTCCCACACGCCGGCGGGCAAGCGCGAGGCGGACGTCATCACACACGCCTGGGGCGAGTGGCTCTCCGACGTGGTCGCGCAGGAGCGCGGCCGGCCCAGCGGGCCCGAGCTGCGGGTGGCGACGGACGCCATCGCCAAGAAGATCGTCGCCGAGGACCTCGCGAGCGGGCTCCCGAGGGAACGGGTGACGGTGGGCGCGGGCGCGCGCTGAGCCGGGAGCCGGCCCGGCCGGGCAAGAGGCCCGGCTCAGTCGAGGAAGTCGCCGTCCACGTACACCCACGCACCCTCGTGGCGGGCGAAACGGCTCCGCTCGTGGAGGGAACCGGCCTCGCCCCCGTGGAGGTAGCGGGCCGTGAAGGTGACGGTGCCGTGCTGGTGGAAGGCCGTGCCCTCGGTGGCCCCCTCGATCTCCAGACCGGCCCAGCGCGTCCCGGGGTCGAAGTCCACCTCTCCCGGCCGTGTCCCCGGCGCCCAGGTGCGCAGCAGATAGGCCTCGTCGCGGACGACGAAGGCGCTGTAGCGGGAGCGCATGAGGAGCTCGGCGGTGGGCGCCGTGCCGCCGGTGCCCGAGTGGAACCGGCCGCAGCACGCGCCGTACGCGGCGTCGAGACCGCAGGGGCAGGGCGAGGTCGCGGTCACGGCGGGCGCGGCGGCGGCCGGGGACGTGCGGGGGCGGGTCTTGCGTCGGGACATGGCGTCATTGTCCCCCACCCGGAGGGCCGCGGAGGCGCCCGGCATGTGGACGTCCCCGTGGACGGCGGCCCGGAATCCCGCTGCTCGGAGAGCCCGCCCGAGTAGCGTACGAGCATGAAACTGACGATTCTCGGAGGCGGCGGATTCCGGGTGCCGCTGGTGTACGGCGCCCTGCTCGGCGACCACGCCGAGGGGCGGGTCACCCACGTCACCCTGTACGACCTCGACGAGGGGCGGCTCTCGGCCATCGCGCGGGTCCTCGCGGACCAGGCGGAGGGGGTTCCGGACGCGCCGGCGGTGACGGCGACGACGGACCTCGACGAGGCGCTGCGCGGGGCGGACTTCGTGTTCTCGGCGATCCGGGTCGGCGGTCTGGAGGGGCGGGCGGCCGACGAGCGGATCGCGCTCGCCGAGGGCGTGCTCGGCCAGGAGACGGTGGGGGCGGGCGGCATCGCGTACGGGCTGCGGACCGTGCCCGTGGCGGTGCGCATCGCCCGGAGGATCGCCGAACTCGCCCCCGAGGCCTGGGTCATCAACTTCACCAACCCGGCCGGGCTGGTCACGGAGGCGATGTCCCGGGTGCTCGGCGACCGGGTCGTCGGCATCTGCGACTCCCCCGTGGGCCTCGGCCGCCGGGTCGCCCGCGTCCTGGGCGCGAACCCGGACGAGGCCTGGATCGACTACGTGGGCCTCAACCACCTGGGCTGGCTGCGGGGACTGCGGGTCGGCGGCCGGGACGTGCTGCCGCGGCTGCTCGCCGACGAGGAGGCGCTCGGCTCCTTCGAGGAGGGCCGGCTCTTCGGCCCGGAGTGGCTGCGCTCGCTCGGCGCGATCCCCAACGAGTACCTGCACTACTACTACTTCAACCGGGAGGCAGTCCACGCCTACCGGACGGCCGAGCGGACGCGCGGAGCGTACCTGCGGGACCAACAGGGCGCCTTCTACGAGGAGATGAGCAAGCCCGGCGCCCCGGGCACCACCGCCCTCGACACCTGGCACCGCACGCTCGCCGACCGCGAGGCCACCTACATGGCCGCCAACCGGGAGGCCGCCGGGATCGGGGAGCGCGACGAGGAGGACCTGGAGTCGGGCGGCTACGAGAAGGTGGCGCTCGCGCTCATGCGGGCGATCGCCCGGGACGAGCGGACCACGCTGATCCTCAACGTGCGCAACGGCTCGACGCTCTCGGTGCTCGACGCGGACGCGGTGATCGAGGTGCCGTGCTTCGTGGACGCGAACGGCGCCCACCCGGTGTCGGTGGCCCCGCTGCCGTACCACGCCGTCGGTCTGGTGACCGCCGTGAAGGCGGTGGAGCGCGAGGTCCTCGCCGCCGTGGAGAGCGGCTCGCGGGCGACGGCCGTCAAGGCCTTCGCGCTGCACCCGCTGGTGGACTCGGTGGCGGTGGCCCGCCGACTCGTGGAGGGCTACACGGCGGAGCACCCGGGACTGGCCTGGCTGCGAAGCTGAGATGGCCGAGCGACGAACGGACGGCTGACGAACACCTTTACGAGGCAGGGGGCGCGGCCTAGGCTCGCGCCCCATGACCTCACAGCGCAAGGGAGTTCGACGTGCGGCGGCCCGCCTCGCCGCGGTCTGTCTGCTGGCCGCCGGGCTGGTGGGAACCACGCCGGCGGCCGCCGGGACACCCACGTCGGGCGGGGGGCCGGCCGTCGTCCCCGTGCAGACCACCGGGCCCGCCGACCGGCGGTTCAACCTGGTGTTCATGGGCGACGGCTACACCGCGGCGGAGATGCCGGCGTTCCGGACGGACCTGGAACGGCACCTCGACACCCTGTGGAGCATCGAGCCCTTCGCCTCGTACCGCTCGTACATCAACGTGTGGGCGGTGGAGGTCCCCTCGGCGGAGTCCGGCGTGGACTGCGACCCGGGTCTCACCGCCCCCGCCCGCGACACGGCGCTCGACATGGGCTTCTGGGGCGGCTGCGATCCGGACAGCGTGCAGCGGCTGCTCACCGTCGACAGCCGGAAGGCCGGCGCGCTCGCCGACCTCGTCCCCGGCACCAGTCGCGCCAACCGGCAGGTCGTCGCCCTCGCCCACAGCGACACCTACGGCGGCGCGGGCGGGAGTTACGCCACGGCCTCCGGCGGCAACGCGCTCTCCTCGCTCATCACCCCGCACGAGATAGGGCATTCGCTCGGCGGCCTCCAGGACGAGTACGACTACTACGCGCGCGGGGTCCCGGGCGGGTCCTACGAGGGTCCCGAACCCTCCTCCACCCACCACACGCTCCTGACGGAGGGGCAGATGCGGGAGCAGCGGGCCAAGTGGTGGCGCTGGCTCGGCGAGGAGAGCGAGTCCGGCGGGGTCATCGGCCGCCACGAGGGCGGGATGTACAGCACGAAGGGCGTCTGGCGCCCGAGCCGGCACTCCCTCATGAAGACCCTCGGCTACGCCTTCGACCAGGTGGAGCGCGAGGTGATGGTCCGGGCGATCTCGGCGAAGGTGAACCTGGTCCAGGACCACACCCCGGACACGGCGCCGATCGGGGCGGACCGCACGGTGTGGGTGGACACCCTGCACCCGGTGGGCGGCGCGCTCTCCGTGACCTGGAAGCTGGACGGACGGACCCTCGACACCCGCGGCGCCCGCACCGTCGACCTGCGCGGGCTGCGGGTCTCCCCCGGGACGCACACCCTGACGGCGACGGTCACCGACCCGACGCCCTTCGTCCGCGACCCGGCGGTCCGCGCCTCGGCGGCGCTCACCCGGACGATCAGCTGGACGGTGGACCCGTCGCTGACCACCGTGCGGAGTCCGGAGGTTCCCGGCTTCACCGGGCACACCCCGACCGGCTCCCCCGTCGGCTCCCGGAGCGTCGTCCACGCGGAGACCACCCACGCCGTGGACGCCACCCCCGCCGTGCGCTGGCGGCTGGACGGCCGGCCGGTCGCGACGGCCGACCGGGACGACCGTGACCTGGACCTGCGCGCGCTGCGGATCGCGCCCGGGACGCACACCCTCACGGCCCGTCTCGCGGGCACGGACGAGGAGTTGGGCTGGACGGTGGACGCCCGCCCGGCCACGGCCGCGTACGAACTGTCCGAGCCGCTGCGGACGGTACGGCGTCCCGGGCGCCCCGTGGAGTACGTCTACGACGGCGCGTTCACGATGCGGCTGACCGCGCGGGACGACCAGGAGGGCGCCGCGGTGAGCCAGTTCCGGGTCGACGGCGACGGCTGGTACACGTACTACGGCTGGCCGACGGACGCCTCCGCGCCCTTCCGCTTCTCGCCGGGCGGCACGGTGATCGACGACCTGGTGTACGGGAAGCTGGGCCGGAGCCGGGCGGTGCCGTGGGACGACGCGACCCCGGACTACGGCACGCACACCGTCGAGTACCGGACGATCGACGCGGCCGGAAACATCGGCCGGGCGCGGAGCTTCCTGGTGACGCTGCTGGAGCCGTAGCAGGACGAAGGGGGCCCGCCGACGATGTCGGCGGGCCCCCTTCGCGTACGGACCGTCTCTCGCGTACGGATCGGGTCAGGGCTTGCGGGCCACCGCGGCCCACCCCGGGATGGGGTCGTCGCCCTGGACCGGGACGGGCTCGCCCAGCTCCGGGTGCCACTCGGCGGTGAGCGAGACCCCGGGCTCGACGAACTCGAGACCGTCGAAGAACGCGGCCAGCTCGTCGCGCGAGCGGGGCCGCAGGGTCAGGCCGCGCGCCTTGTACATGGCAGCGGCCTGCGCCGCGCCCTCGGGGTTGAAGTCCCCGGTGACGTGCGAGAGGACGAGGTAGCTGCCCGGCGCGAGCTTCTCGACGATCTTGGAGACCAGTTCGTACGCGCCGTCCTCGTCCCCCACGAAGTGCAGCAGGGCGAGCATCGACAGTGCGATGGGCTGGTCGAAATCAAGGACCTTTCCGGCCCTTTCGAGGATGACCTCGGGCTCGCGGGCGTCCGCCTGGATGTACTCGGTGGCCCCCTCCGGGGTCGAGCGCAGCAGGGCGGCCGCGTGCGCGAGCACGATCGGGTCGTTGTCGCAGTAGACGATGCGGGACTCCGGCGCGGCCTCCTGCGCGATCTGGTGCAGGTTGGGCTCGGTCGGGATGCCCGTGCCGACGTCCAGGTACTGACGGACGCCGTGGGCGCTGAGCCAGCGGATGGCGCGGTGCATGAAGGCCCGGTTGACGCGGGCCATGTCCCGGCCCCGGGCGTCGACGGTGAGCAGCTGGCGTGCCATCGCCTCGTCGACCGGGTAGTTGTCCTTGCCGCCCAGGAACCAGTCGTACATGCGCGCCGGATGCGGCTTGCTGGTGTCGATCCGTACGGATGCGGGGTCCTGGGTCATCGGCTCTCCTGGTCGGGATGAACGGGTGGCGCTGCTACAAGAGTTACGCGATGGTAGGGCTGGGACGGAAGGTTCAGGTGAGCAGAAAGTCAGCCTGACCGGATTTGGCGCCCTGGATGAAAGCGGCGATCTCCCCGTGGGTGTAGATGAGCGCTGGTCCTCCAGGGTCTGCGGACTGTCGCACGGCGACTCTGCCGTCGGCCAGCTTCATGGCCTCCACGCAGTTGCCCCCGTTCCCACCGCTCCAGGGCTTGTGCCAACCCTCGGCACCGAGCTCCGCGGCGGGCATGCCGTTGTATATGCGATCCATTCACAGCTCCTTGCGGAGATTCCGGAGAATCTCCTTCGTGCGTTGTGCAGTCGCGGCCTGCGCCGCCATGCGGTCCATGACCTCCAGGTGGGATGCCACCTCGGGACGCGCGTCGAGATAGACCGCGCCGGTCAGGTACTCGCTGTAGACCATGTCCGGGAGTTCGGGCATGGCGAAGCGGAAGAGGACGAACGGTCCGTAGGTGCCGGGGTGGTGGCCGGACGCGAACTCCGCGATCTGCAGGGTGACGTTCGGCAGCTCGGACGCTTCGAGCAGCCGGTCGAGCTGGTCGCGCATCACTTCGGGCCCGTCACCGACCGGTCGGCGGAACACCGTCTCGTCCATGATCACCCAGAGCTTCGGGGCGTCGTCCCTGGTCAGCAGGGACTGGCGCTCCATCCGCAGGGCTACATGGCGCTCGGCGTCCTCGTCCTTGCCGGCATCACTGCCGACACCGACCGCCCCGCTGCGCAGAATGGCGCGGGCGTACTCCTCGGTCTGGAGCAGACCGGGGACGAACTGGGGTTCATAGGCCCGGATGAGGCTGGCCGCCCCCTCCAGGCTGACGTACATGGAGAACCAGCCGGGCAGCACGTCGTGGAACCGCTGCCACCAGCCGGGGAGGTTGGCCTCCTCCGCGAGGGCGATGAAGCCCTCCGCCTCGGAGTCCGTGATCCCGTACTCCTTCAACAGGAGCTGCACGTACGGGATCTTCAGCGCGACCTCGGCGGTCTCCATCCGCCGGACGGTGGCCGGGGCCACCCGGAGGATCTTCGCCGCCTCTTCCCGCTTCATGCCGGCCCGCTCACGCAGGTCCTGCAGACGCTTCCCGAGGACGACCTGTCCCACCGTGGGGGCGGACCGCGGCTCGCTCACTCCCAGACCTCCCCGACGCACTGTTTCGACGAGTGTGCCACGAAGCCGGGCCAGAGAGAACACAGCACTCTGCAATTTTCAGAGTGCCACTTGCCAAGTGTCCGGCGCAGGAGGACAGTGTTCCGGTGAACCAGTACACGCTGCCGCCGTGCGCCACCGCGCCACGACGACAGCGCCGTACGGCAGTCCTGCCCACTGTTGTGAGGAACCGGTCGTGGCTTCTGGTAACGCGCAGCCCTCAGGTCTCATGAGCCCTCGAGCCCCTCGGGTCATGGCCCAGCGCCCGCAGCACCACACCGATCCGGTCCGCCGCTTCGCCTTCGAGCTCCCGGCCCTCACCGGCTCCGTCGCCCGGGCCCGCCGGCTCGCGGAGGAGCGGCTCATCCTCTGGGGCTGCGGCCCCGAGATACGCGACACGGTCGCCCTCGTCGTCTCCGAGCTCGTCACCAACGCCGTCGTGCACACCGCCAGCGACCGCGTCGTCTGCGAGCTCCGCGAGGGCGAGGACACCCTGCGGATAGCCGTACGGGACGAGGGCGGCCCCGCCGGGCCCCGGATGCGCGACTGCGGCGAGGACGAACGCGGCCGCGGACTCCTCATCGTCGACGCGCTCTGCACCGCCTGGGGCGCCGACCGCACCGGCCTCGGCACGGCACAGATCGTCTGGGCGGAACTCGCCCACGGCATGGGGGAACCGTGCTGAGGTCGATGGCGATCCGCATGCTCCCGCGGTCCTTCAGGACCCCCGAGACCGCCTCCGTGCCGGTCCCGCGCCGCTCGCCGGAATCCCTCCTCGGCCCCGGCGACCTCATCCGGGGCGCGCACGAGCTCGGCGCCACCCGCCTCTCCGTGCCCGTCGGACTCCACACCGGGCTCGGCTGCGACGCCGTCGGCGTCCCCGCCCGCTTCGGCTTCAAGATCCTCTCCCGGCTCCCCGCCAAGGGCTGCGTCTACGCCGACTCCGACTGGTGGTGGTGGCTCGTCCCCGCCGGCTCCGACCACGACCTCACCTGGCCGCTGCCCGCCTGCTACGCGCCCGGCGCCGAGATCCCGGACCGCGGCCCGCGCCTCATCCACCACCCCGACGGCACCTCCCCCTACACCCCGCCGATCCCCCTCTACCTCCTCGTCTGCCAACTGACGGGAACCGCCCCGTCCTGGCCGGCGCCCTCGGTGGGCAGCACGCTCTGACCGGTACGGCTCGCGCCGACGGCCTCCGCTGTGCACCGCTCCGACCCGCACACCCCCTAGGCTCGGTGCATGTTCACCCCGCAGGGCCCCAGCCTCCGCGAACTGGCCGTCCAGGCCCTCTCCTCGGTCGAGCACGGCTACGACCTGCTCGCGGGCAAGTTCGACGCGACGCCGTTCCGCACCTCCGACCGGCTCCTGACCGCGGTCGCCGACACGCTCAAGGCCCTCGGCCCCTTCGGCTCGGGCCTCGACGTCTGCTGCGGCACCGGCGCCGGCCTCGGCGTCCTCCGCTCGGTCTGCGCGGGCCGGGTCACGGGCGTCGACTTCAGTACGGGCATGCTGGCCCGGGCCCGGGAGGCCCACCCGGACGCCGACCTGGTCCGCGCCGACGCCCTGGCCCTCCCCTTCGCCCCGGCCTTCGACCTGGCGGTCAGCTTCGGCGCCTTCGGCCACTTCCTCCCGGCCGCCCAGCGCGCGCTCTTCGCCCAGGTCCACGCGGCCCTGCGCCCCGGCGGCACCTTCGCCTTCCCGCTCCCCGCACCCCCGCCGGTCGGATCGCGCCTCTACTGGACCCTGTGGGGCTTCGACGCGGCGATGCGCGTCAGGAACGCCCTCTGGCGGCCGCCGTTCGTCATGTACTACCGCACCTTCCGCCTCGCGGACGTCCGCACCCGACTGGAGGAGTCGGGCTTCGAGGTCACCCTCGTCCCGATCGAATCCCTCGGCCACCGCGAGGACGGCAGCCCGCGGTGCAGGCTGGTGGTGGCACGGAAGGCGTAGGGGCGCGCGTCAGGCCTTCTTGACCACGCTGGACTTGAGCTGCATGGCGCCGAAGCCGTCGATGCGGCAGTCGATGTCGTGGCCGTCGACGCCGTCGACGAGGCGGATGTTGCGGACCTTGGTGCCGGCCTTGATGCCGGAGGGGTTGCCCTTGACCTTGAGCGCCTTCACGACGGTCACGGTGTCGCCGTCGCTCAGCACGTTGCCGACGGCGTCCTTGATCACACGCTCCCCCGCGGTGTCGGCGGCGTCCTCGGCGGGGATCCACTCGTGGCCGCACTCCGGGCACACCACGAGGTCGTTCATCTCGTAGGTGTACTCGCCGGCGCACTGGGGGCAGGGGGGAATGGTGTCGTTCACGCCCCCAGGATAAGCGGCGCCCACGCCCGTGACCTCGGACGACGGCCCGTCGGCGGGGAAACGGAAAGTGCCGGTCGATACGAGATCGACCGGCACTTTCCGTGTGGTGTCCGAGGGGGGACTTGAACCCCCACGCCCGATAAAGGGCACTAGCACCTCAAGCTAGCGCGTCTGCCATTCCGCCACCCGGACCAGGTGTGATTGTCGTTCCGGGGTTTCCCCCGCGGCGACAGAGATAACTCTACCAGGGGTTCGCGGTGCCTTTCACCAGCGTTTCCCATGGTCAACCGGTACCCGGTGGGAGCCCGGCGCCCCCCGACGCCGGCTCCGTGGAGGCCACACTGACGACCGGCACGCGGTCCAGGCCAATCCTTCGGCGGGAGTCCGTCAGGTCGGTTGACCTGGAAGAGGTCAGCGGACCTCGACCAGGCGGGCCGAGACCACCACGTTGCCCGCGTAGCCGCTCTCCTCGGTGAAGGTGCCGCCGCAGGTGATCAGCCGCAGTTCGGGGACGCCCGCGTCCCCGTAGACCCGCCGGGCGGGGAAGCCCTCCTTGGGGACGACCTCCACCCCGTACACGGCGAAGACGGCGGTCCTGCCGTCCCGCCGGACGACCTCCACGCGGTGCCCCTTGCCGAGGGCCCCGAGGTCGTAGAAGACGGCCCGGCCGTTCGGGGTGTCGACATGCCCGACGACGACGGCGGTGCCGCGCTCACCGGGGGTGACCGCCCCGGTGAACCAGCCCGCCAGCCGGTCGTCCTCGGGCGGCGGCGCCTCGATCCAGCCGTCGGCGTCGAGCCCGACCGCGGTGACGGGCGCGTCGACGCGGACGGCGGGGACGCGGACCCGGACGGGGGGCGAGGCGGGCAGCGGGGCGGGGACGGACACGGGCGCGAGGGCGGCGAGTCCGGCCCGTGTCCCGTCGGGCGCGGCCGCGGCGAGGGGCTGCGGCGGGCCGACGGCCGCGAACTCCCCCGTACCGCCGCGCACGAGGTGCACCCCGACGAGGAGGACGACGGCGACGACGCCCCAGGCGCCGCGCCCTCCCGTACCGTCCGAACGCCCCACTTCCGCCCTCCTCCGCCTTCCGCGCGTAGGGCCTGTCCGACAAATGGCGTCGGATCAGGCCGGGTCGTCCGGTGCGTGCGATCGGCGTGCGGCCGGGACGCCCTCGAATGGGGACTCCCCTGCTCGAGCGAAGCCGAGAGCTTGGGGAAGGAGCTACTTGGGCGTCCCGGCCGTGCGGCGAACGTGCGTGCCGGGCGGGCCGGACCCGACGGGAATTGTCGGACAGGCCCTGGCGCCCCTCCGTCCCGGACCTCGTCACACCGGGGCGGAGGGGCCGTTTCGGGTCCCCCGGGTACGGGCCGTCAGGCGCGGCCGTCGGCGTGGCGGCGGGTCAGCACGACGGCGGCGCCGAGCGCTCCGGCGATGAGCAGGACGCCGGTGACCAGTTCGGTGGCGCCGAGCCCGTCGGCGTCCGCGCCGGAGGCGGCGGTGCCGTAGCCGGCCTTCACGCCCTTGTGGGCTCCGGTGTGCGTGCCGGTGTCGTGCCCGGTGTTCCCGCCGGTGTCGCCCTGGGCGATGGCGAGCCGGGTGGTGCCCCGCTCGCCCTTGCAGTCGAAGGTGATCTCGTACTCGGTGCCGACCTTGGCGTCGAGGTCCACGGTCGCGGTGCCCGGACGGCCCTCGTTGAGGGTCACGGTCTCGAACACGGTGGAGGTGACGGTCACGGAGGGCACTTCGCAGCCGTCGGACGTGAGGGTGACGGTGCCGCCGGGGGCGATCGTCGCGGGGGTGACGGAGAAGCCGAACGACGTGATGTCGTGGTCGCCGTCGTCGGCCGTCGCCAGGGGCGCGACCGTCACGACGGCGACGGCGCCGAGCAGGGCGGCGGAAGCGGCACGTATCACGCGCATGGCGGTCCTCCAGATCACGGGAGGGCCCCGGAGGCGGATCGATTCCGCGGCCGGAAGGGGACGACCCTCACCGCGATCGAAGCTAGGTCCGCCCCCGGCGCGCCGCCACCGGGCTCCGCCGAACGGGGCACGGCGGCCGGGAGGACCCGGGGGGTCTACGGGACGCGGACGACCTGTCCGGCGTAGGAGAGGTTGCCGCCGAAGCCGAAGAGGAGCACCATCCCCCCGGAGGGGAGCTCGCCGCGCTCGACCAGCTTGGCGAGGGCGAGCGGGATGGAGGCGGCCGAGGTGTTGCCGGAGTCGACGACGTCACGGGCGACGACGGCGTTGACGGCGCCGATCTTCGCGGCGAGCGGCTCGATGATCCGCAGGTTGGCCTGGTGCAGGACGACGCCCGCGAGCTCCTCGGGGGTGATGCCGGAGCGCTCGCAGGTCTTCCGGGCGAGGGCGGGCAGCTGCTGGGTGGCCCAGCGGTAGACGGACTGGCCCTCCTGGGCGAAGCGGGGCGGGGTGCCCTCGATGCGGACGGCGTGGCCCATCTCCGGGACCGAGCCCCACAGGACCGGGCCGATGGCGCCGGTGTCGGTCTCGGTGGCCTCGACGATCGCGGCGCCGGCCCCGTCACCGGTGAGGACGCAGGTGGTGCGGTCGGTCCAGTCGGTGATCTCGGTCATCTTGTCGGCGCCGATGACGAGGGCGCGGCGGGCCGCCCCGGCCCGCACCGCGTGGTCGGCGGTGGCGAGCGCGTGGGTGAAGCCGGCGCAGACCACGTTGAGGTCCATGGTGGCGGGCGAGCCCATGCCGAGGCGGGCGGCGACGCGGGCGGCCGTGTTGGGCGAGCGGTCGATCGCGGTGGAGGTGGCGACGAGGACGAGGTCGATGTCGCCGGCGGTGAGGCCGGCGGCGGCGAGGGCCTTGCCGGCCGCGTGGGCGGCGAGCTCGTCGACGGGCTCGTCGGGGCCCGCGACGTGCCGGGTGCGGATGCCGACCCGGCTGAGGATCCATTCGTCGCTCGTGTCGACCAGTTCGGCGAGGTCGTGGTTGGTCAGCACCTTGGCGGGCTGGTAGTGCCCGAGCGCGGCAATGCGAGTGCCCGTCATACTCGGGACCCCCTAGGTGGTTCGTTCGTCCGGCAGGATCCCCCAGTCTTGCCAGCGACTGATCAGTAACAGGTGACGTAAACCACCAACATTCCCCCGTATCGCTTGGCCGACCGTGACAAGGCCCCGGGCCCGGCACGGCTGCCCGCCCGGCTCCGGACGTGCGTTCGGCGGAGGAGTGTGGCGGAGAATGGGGGCCGTCAGGGCCTTCCCGGCCTTCCCGCGGAGAGAATCGAGTGCGTCACGATGGGACGGGTCACCGAGCGAAGGCGTGTCCTGCGGATCCGGGGCGGTGCGGTCAACACGCGGCCCGACACCCTGGTGGCGGAGGAGCCGCTGGAGATCCGGCTGAACGGACGCCCGATCGCGATCACCATGCGCACGCCGGGCGACGACTTCGCGCTCGCGGCCGGTTTCCTGGTGAGCGAGGGGGTCCTGGCGGCGGCGTCGGACGTGCGGAACATCGTGTACTGCGCGGGCGCCACGGACGACGGCCGGAACACGTACAACGTGGTGGACGTGCAGCTCGCCCCCGGCGTGGCGGTCCCGGACATCTCGCTGGAGCGGAACGTCTACACGACGTCCTCGTGCGGACTGTGCGGCAAGGCCAGCCTGGACGCGGTCCGCACCACGGCCCGCTTCCCGATCGCCGACGCTCCCCCGCTCCGGATCGCCCCCGGGCTGCTGTCCCTGCTCCCGGAGCGGCTGCGGGCGGCGCAGCGGGTCTTCGACTCGACCGGCGGGCTGCACGCGGCGGCGCTGTTCACGGAGGACGGCGAGCTGCTCGACGTACGGGAGGACGTGGGCCGGCACAACGCCGTGGACAAGCTGGTCGGGCGGGCGCTGCGGGAGGGGCTGCTGCCGCTGGAGCGGGCCGTGCTGCTGGTGTCGGGGCGGGCCTCGTTCGAGCTGGCGCAGAAGGCCGTGATGGCGGGGATCCCGGTGCTCGCCGCGGTGTCCGCGCCGTCCTCGCTCGCCGTGGACCTGGCCGCCGAGACGGGCCTGACCCTGGTCGGCTTCCTGCGCGGGCCGGACATGAACGTGTACGCGGGCGAGCACCGGATCGCGCTCTGAGGGTCCCGTCAGTTCTTCGGCGGGTCGATCATCTGGAGGGTGAGGGTGGCCGGGGGCGGGGCGATGCCGGGGCCGCCGGCGGCCGTCCAGGCGAGGATGTCGTCGAGGCAGTCGTCGTCCACGGTGAAGCCGATCCAGGCGGCCCGTCCGCCGCGCCGCCGGCCCTCGGTGGAGGGCTGGACCACGACGACGTTCGCCTGGGCGCAGGGTCCGAGGCAGTCGCTGGTGCGGACGGCGAGCCGGCCGCCGGAGGCCGCGGCGGCCTCGCGGAGGCGGGCGAGCTGTCCGGCGTGGTCGGTGCCGGGGTTCTTGCGGGCGTCGCCGCAGCAGCAGCCGCGGCAGACGACCAGGGAGCAGGGGCGGGCCCCGTACCGTATCGGCACCGGGGTCACTCGGGGCCGTCCAGGGTGATCGCGGAGACCGGTGCGACCGTGCCGAGGCGCGGGAAGTCGAGGTCGACGGAGGCGCGGTGCTCGTCGGCGGTGAGGGCGGACATGGCGTCCTCCGCGAAGACGAGGTCGTAGCCCAGGTCGCAGGCGGCGCGCGCGGTGGACTCGACGCCGAGGTTGGTGGCGATACCGCCGAGGACCAGGGTGGTGGCGCCGAATCCGGCGAGCAGCTCGTGGAGTCCGGTGTCCTGGAAGCCGCCGATGGTGCGCTTGACGACGACGGGGTCGCCGTCCCGGACGAGGTCGGGGACGAGCTCGCTGCCGGGCGGCTGGGCGTCGACGTTCGGCCGTTCGACGCGGAGGTGGACGACGGGCGCGCCGGCGGTCCGGAAGGTGTCGGCGAGCCGGGCGGAGGCGGCGAGGACGTCGGTGCCGGGGCGGGGGGCGAGGGGCAGCGCGACGATGCGTTCCATCAGGTCGACGAGGACGAGCGCGGTGCTGCCGGGATCGAGTGCGGGCATGGGAGCACCGTAGCGGCCCGGATGATCATCCCGGGCGGGGCGTGGGTGTGATCCGGCCGACGGAGGAGCGGGCGGGCCCGCGGGGTCACGCGCCCGGCGTCGGGACCCCGGGTGTGCGGGCCGTTTCCTTCGCCGCGGCCACCGGACCCGCGGCGGGTTCCGGGTCGCGGGAGCGGCGCTTCGCGATGACCGCGCAGACCATCAGCTGCATCTGGTGGAAGAGCATCAGCGGCAGCACGGCGAGGGAGGCCTGCGGGCCGAAGAGGACGCTCGCCATCGGCAGCCCGGCCGCCAGGCTCTTCTTGGAGCCGGCGAACTGGATCGCGATCCGGTCGGCCCGGTCGAAGCCGAGGCGGCCGGCCCCGTACCAGGTCGCGGTCAGCATCACCGCGAGGAGCACGGCCTCGACGGCGAGCAGCAGTCCCAGCCGGGCGGGGGTCACCAGGTGCCAGATGCCGGCGGTCATGCCCTGGCTGAAGGCGGTGTGGACGACGAGGAGGATCGAGCCCCGGTCGACGTATCCGAGGACCTTCTTGTGGCGGACGAGGAAGGCTCCGACCCAACGGCGCAGGAACTGCCCGGCCAGGAACGGCACGAGGAGCTGGAGCACGATCTTCAGGAGCGCGTCGGCGGAGAGGCCGCCCGCGCTGTCGCCGAGGAGCAGCGCCGCGAGCAGCGGGGTGAGGACGATGCCGGCGAGCGAGGAGAACGAGCCGGCGCAGATCGCGGCGGGCACGTTGCCCCGGGCGATCGAGGTGAACGCGATGGAGGACTGGATGGTGGACGGCACCAGGCAGAGGAAGAGGAAGCCGCTGTAGAGCTGCGGGGTGAGGACGCCGGGGACGAGGCCGCGCGCGGCGAGGCCGAGGAGCGGGAAGAGCAGGAAGGTGGAGCCGAGGACGGTGAGGTGGAGCCGCCAGTGCTTGAGGCCGTCGAGGGCCTCGCGGGTGGAGAGCCGGGCCCCGTAGAGGAAGAAGAGCAGGGCGACGGCCCCGGTCGACGTGCCCTTCATGACGCTCGCGGTGGCGCCCGAGGCGGGGAGGAGCACGGCGAGGACGACCGTGCCGAGCAGCGCGAGGACGTACCCGTCGACGGGCAGCCAGGACGGCAGGCGGAGGGGACGGCGTGCGGTACGGGCGGGCGTGCGGGGGGTCATGGGCTCCACTGCTCTGTGCACTGCTGGGGTGGGTCGCGCCCGTCCATCCTGCTCCACGGCCCGGTGATCGGGAATCCCGTACAGTGCTCTGACTGTCATCACGGTTCGCGATAACGTCGGGGAATGTACGAGCCCACCCAGCTGCGCACCTTCCTCGCCGTGGCCCAGACGCTGAGCTTCACGCGGGCCGCGGGCCGGCTCGGGCTGCGCCAGTCGACCGTCAGCCAGCACGTACGGCGCCTGGAGGAGGCGACGGGGCGTCCGCTGTTCGCCCGGGACACGCATCGCGTGGAGCTGACGGAGGACGGCGAGGCGATGCTCGGTTTCGCGCGCACGATCCTCCAGGCACACGAGCGGGCGGCGGCCTTCTTCGGCGGGACGCGGCTGCGGGGACGGCTGCGCTTCGGCGCCTCGGAGGACTTCGTGACGACCCGGCTGCCGGAGATCCTGGAGTCCTTCCGGCGCGAGCACCCCGAGGTCGACCTGGAGCTGACGGTCGAGCTGTCCGGGACGCTCCAGGCCCGGCTCGCGGCCGGCCGGCTCGATCTGATCCTGGCCAAGCGGCGCGGGGCCGAGAGCGAGGGCCGGCTCGTCTGGGAGGACACGCTCGTCTGGATCGGGGCGCCGGGGCTGCGGCTGGATCCGGACCGTCCGGTGCCGCTGATCCTGTACCCGCCGCCGGGGATCACCCGGGCTCGGGCCCTGGAGGCCCTGGAGGCGCAGGGCCGGGCGTGGCGGATCGCGTGCACGAGCTCCAGCCTGAGCGCGAACGTGGCGGCGGCCCGCGCGGGGCTCGGGGTGATGGCGCACACGCGGGGCCTGGTGCCGCCGGGGCTCGTCCCGGTGCCGGCCCGCGCGGGGCTCCCGGAGCTCGGGGACGTGGGTTTCGTGCTGCGCAAGGGCCGCCGGGGCGGGGAGACCCAGGAGGCGGCGGACGCCCTCGCGGAGGCGATCCTGGCGGGCGGCGACCGCCTGCACCGGCCGCGCTGAGCGGGGCGCGACCGCCGCACCGGCCGCGCCGAGCGGAGGGTCCTCCCGCCGCACCCGGCTCGCCGGGCGGGCGGCGCTCGGCGTACCCGGTGGGCAGGGCTCGGCGTGCCCGGTGGGCGGCGAGAAGGCGCCACGGGGGCGCTTCGGGGGTGGGGGCGTGAGCGGCCGGTACAGATTCCGTGGAGATTCACCCCCGGAGGGCGTACCGTCTGGTCGGTAACCGCCCCGGGCCGTCCTCGCCTTGGCGACCTCACCTGCCCTGACCTGTGAGAACGCGGAATGTCCCGGCTTGGTGAAGCTCCTCCCGCAGGCCGGTCGGGTGGGGTACCGTCACCCGCGCCGTACGGAGCGCGACAACAGGCTTTTCCAGCCACCGAGCCGTCGAGGAGCAGGTCAGTGCGCGAGTTCACCGTGCCGCCCGTCGAGGCGGCGCCTCAGGTCGGCGGTCTGGCGGACGCCGTGTTCGACCACGCCCTCGCCGACCCCCACCGGGTCGCCTTCGGCCGGAAGGGCCCGGACGGGGCGTGGCACGACGTGACCGCCGCGCGGTTCCGGGACGAGGTGACGGCCCTCGCGAAGGGGCTGATCGCGGAGGGCGTGCGGTTCGGCGACCGGGTCGCGATCATGGCCCGGACCCGGTACGAGTGGACGCTCTTCGACTTCGCGCTGTGGACGCTGGGCGCGCAGCCCGTGCCGGTCTACCCGACCTCCTCCGCCGAGCAGGTCTTCTGGATGCTGCACGACGCCGAGGTCACGGCCTGCGTGGTGGAGCACGAGGACCACGCGATGACGATCGGTTCGGTGATCGACCGGCTGCCCCGGCTCCAGCGGCTGTGGCAGCTGGACGCGGACGCGGTGGGCGAACTGACGGCGGCGGGCGCGGACATCGACGAGGAGGTCGTGCACCGGCACCGGCGGGCGGTGACCCCGGAGACGATCGCGACCGTCATCTACACCTCGGGGACGACCGGCCGTCCCAAGGGCTGTGTGATCACCCACGCGAACCTGATGTTCGAGACGGACATGGTGATGGGCCGCTGGGAGCCGGTCTTCCGCTCCAAGCCCGACGAGCAGGCCTCGACGCTGCTGTTCCTGCCGCTCGCGCACGTCTTCGGGCGGATGGTGGAGGTCGCGGCGGTCCGCGGCGGGGTGAAGCTGGGGCACCAGCCGGTGATGGCGGCGGCCGAACTGCTCCCGGACCTGGTCGCGTTCCGGCCGAGCTTCGTCCTGGCCGTGCCGTACGTCTTCGAGAAGGTCTTCCGCGCGGCCCGCCGCAAGGCGGAGAGCGAGGGGAAGGCCGGGCCCTTCGACAAGGCCGTCGAGGTGGCCGTCGCGTACGCGGAGGCGCTGGAGCAGAAGGCCTTCGGGACCGGGCCGGGGCCGTCGGCGGCGCTGCGCGTGCAGCACCAGTTCTTCGAGAAGACGGTGTACGTCAAGGTGCGCGCGGCCCTGGGCGGGCGGGTGCGGCACGCGATGTCGGGCGGTTCGGCCATGGACCGCAGGCAGGGGCTGTTCTTCGCGGGCGCGGGCATCACGGTCTTCGAGGGGTACGGCCTCACCGAGTCCTCGGCCGCCGCCACGGCGAACCCGCCCGGACGGACCAAGTACGGCACCGTGGGCCAGCCGGTCCCCGGGACGACGGTCCACATCGCGGAGGACGGCGAGGTGTGGCTGCACGGCGGCCAGGTCTTCTCCGGCTATCTGAACGCTCCGGAGGCGACGGCCGCCGTCCTCAACGACGGCTGGCTGGCCACCGGGGACATCGGCGCCCTCGACGAGGACGGCTATCTGACGATCACCGGGCGGAAGAAGGAGATCCTGGTGACCTCGGGCGGCAAGAGCGTCTCCCCCACCGCGCTCGAGGAGCGGGTGCGGGCGCATCCGCTGATCGCCCAGTGCATCGTGGTCGGCAACGACCGGCCGTACATCGCCGCGCTCGTGACGGTCGACCAGGAGGCGGTGGACCACTGGCTCGCGATGCAGGGGCGGGCGCCGCTCTCCCCGGCCGAGCTGGTGCGCGATCCGGCCCTGGAGACGGAGATCCGGCGCGGGGTGGTGGCGGCGAACACACTGGTCTCGCAGGCGGAGTCGATCCGGACCTTCCGGATCCTGGCGCATCCGTTCAGCGAGGAGCACGGGCTGCTCACGCCCTCGCTGAAGCTGAAGCGGAGGGCGATCGAGCGGGCGTACGCGGCGGAGGTCGCGGCGCTGTACGGCTGAGGACGCCGACGACCGGCGCATGCCGGGACCGGTGCACGCCGGGGCCGGTGCACGCCGGGGCCGGCGCACCTCGGCGACCGGCGCACGACCGGCCCGGCGACCGGCCGGTCAGAGCAGGTCGGCGAGCGGCTCCACCGTCTCCCACCGGCTGAGGTACTCGGTGGCGCCGTGCGGGTCGAAGTTCCGGTTCCTGACCCGCCGGGTGCGCTCCAGCACCGCGTCGTCCTCCGGGAGGAGCCTGCGCAGCCGCAGCGTGGCCACGATGAAGTCGTCTCCGTCGGCCACGTTCACCCAGCGCTTGAGGTGGGCCGGGGAACGCATCGGCAAGGGCCGCAGACGACCCTTGAGGATCGAGCGCAGCCCGAGCGGCGAACCGAAGGTCACGAGCAGCGGCAGCGGGCCGTCGAGCCGGTGCAGGGCCTCGTAGGCGACGACCGTGCCCAGCGAGTGGGCCAGGACCGCCTTGGTGTCGGGCGTCACCTGGGAGAGCACCGCCTCGATGGCGCCCTCGCGGACCCGCTCGTCCTCCAGGTACGCCGCCACCTGGCCGAGGACCAGCGGAAGGCGCTGGGCGCGACCCATCCCGTCGTCACGATCACCCGCTACAACCTCGTCACGCTCAAGGCCGAGCCGGGTGGTCCGGAGGCGGCGCTCGGGGAGCTCGACCGACTCCTTGAGGACCGTCTGGCCCGGTACGGGAACCCGGACCACCCCGAGGTGGTCACGACCCGGTTCGGGCGGGCCCGGATCCTCGCGTGCCTCGGCCGGACGGAGGAGGCGGTCGCGCTCCTCCGCGAGGTCTGCGCCGACCGGGCGCGGGTCCTCGGGGAGGGGAACGCGGCCACGCGGGAGGCCCTGGCGGAGCTGGCACGGCTCACGGAGGGGCGAGCCGGCGCCGTCGCCCCGGCGAGCGGACCGGTTCCCTCTGGAATGCGTACGGCCGCTCGTCCGTTGATCATGGGAGTACGAACACGACGACGTAAGGATCCATCCCACGTGAGCAAGGACAGCAACGTTCCCTCGGTCACCCTGAACAACGGCGTGGAGATGCCGCAGCTGGGCTTCGGCGTCTGGCAGGTGCCGGACGACGAGGCGACGGCCGCCGTGGCGACGGCCCTGGAGGCCGGGTACCGCTCCATCGACACCGCCGCGATCTACGACAACGAGCGGGGCACCGGCCGTGCCGTCGCCGAGTCGGGGATCGCCCGCGAGGAGCTGTTCGTCACCACGAAGCTGTGGAACAGCGAGCAGGGCTACGACTCGACGCTGCGCGCCTTCGACACGTCCCTCGACAGGCTCGGGCTCGACTACGTCGACCTCTACCTGATCCACTGGCCGGTGCCGGCGAAGGACGCCTACGTCGACACGTACCGGGCGTTCGAGAAGATCCATGCGGACGGGCGCGCGAAGGCGATCGGCGTCTCGAACTTCCTGCCGGAGCACCTGGAGCGGCTGATCGGCGAGACCGACGTCGTGCCCGCCGTCAACCAGATCGAGCTGCACCCGCAGCTCGCCCAGCGGGAGTCGCGCGACGCGCACGCGCGGCACGGCATCGCGACCGAGGCGTGGTCGCCGCTCGGCTCCGGCAAGGGCCTCCTGGAGGTCCCGGCGATCGTGGCGATCGGCCGCAAGCACGGGCGGACGCCGGCCCAGGTGGTGCTGCGCTGGCACCTCCAGCTGGGGAACGTGGTGATCCCGAAGTCGGTCACCCCCTCGCGCATCCGCGAGAACATCGACGTCTTCGGCTTCGAGCTGGACGCCGAGGACCTGGCGGCGATCGCCGCCCTCGACGAGGACCGCCGACTCGGCCCGGACCCGGCCGGGTTCAACGTCGGTGCCTGAAGGAGGCGGAGGGGGTGGCGGCGCGCCGCGTCGGCGGCGCGCCGTCTCACCAGCCGTGCACCGCGCCGCCCCGGCGGCGCTCCGCCTCAGTAGCCGTCCACGCCGAGCTCGGTGATCGAGGCGAAGAGGTGCTCCCACACCTCGGCACCGGGTGCGCCGTCTGACAGCGCCCCGGCGTCCACCTCCGCCATCGCCCGGAGGAAGTCCTTCACGCCGTCCTCCCCGGGATACGGATCCCAGCAGGCGCCCATGTGACGGCGGACGCCCTCCAGGAACCGGACGAAGGACTCCAGGTCGCGGACGAGCGGGAAGACGGCGTCGCCGCCGGGCCCGTGGCCGCCGTCCGGCCGGCGCAGGCCGACGGCGCCGGTCGCGGGGTGGACGGAGACCTCCCCCGGGTCGCCGTACCCGAGGTCGAACTCCCCGACGCGCAGCAGTCCTTCGGGGCCCGGGGCCAGCAGCTCGTCCGCGAGGGCGAAGGACGTGACGCCGGCCGCCCAGTGGCGGGGCAGTCCGGTCTCGGCGAGCAGCGTCCGGGTCGGGGCGTGCGTGAGGGCGGCGGGGAGGTCGGCCGGCGGGACACGGACGACCCAGGAGGGACCGAAGACCCCGTCGAGCCGGGCGGCGGTGAGCGGGCCGTCGGCGTTCCTCGTGCCGGGCCGGAACCACGGCCCGCCGTCCGCCGGCGTCGGGCGGGAGGAATCGGCCCCGCCCGTCGGCCAGTCGGCGAGGGCGGTGTCGTTCTGCTCCACGACGGCCACTCCGCGCGCGTCGTGGAAGACGTAGCGGCCGCCGTCCAGCGGGATCGGCTCCTCCCAGGAGTCGGGGTGGCGCAGCGCCCAGGACTCGTCGTCACCGTCGAACAGCCAGGGCCCGTCCGGCTCGGTCTCCTCGTGCGGTTCGGCCGTGCCCTCGGCGGGTGCGGGCCGGGCGCCGCCGGTGGCCAGGTCGAACCAGGTGTCCTCGCACCACAGGGCCCAGACCTTCAGGAGCGGGGTGCCGTCGGCCTCGTACACCTCGGCGGAGCGGTCACCGCTGAGGTTCGGCGCGGCCTCGTGGGCGCCGACCGGCCGCCACCAGGCCCACACCGTCCGCCACGGCAGCCCTGGTTCGGCGGCCGCCACGCGCTCGGCGTACTCCCGGTGGCCGAGGACGGTCGCCGCGAAGTGCAGCCAGGAGGCGAACTCGGCGGACGTCACCGGGGCGCTCCCGAAGACCGCCTCGGCCTGGGTGAACACCTCGCGGCCGACGCCGCCGTGCTCCTCCGGCAGGGCGGCGAGACGGGCACGGAGCTCGGCGCGGTCGTGGCGCAGGACCCGGGCGGGGTCGTCGAGCAGGGTACGGAGATCGGGATCGGTCACCGGCACATCGTGCCAGCCGCACCACCGGGCGGCGGCCGGGGTCGTTGTCATACCCGGGACGTAGGGTCGGAGACGGCCCCGAGGGGTGCGCGCGGTGGTGTCGGCCGTGCTGTCCAACCGCCTGGCGAGAAGAAGGAGTCGGTACGGTGAGCGGTGCCCCGGCGCCCGTCGTGGAGGGCCTCTACCAGGTGCGGAACGTGGCCAGCGGGCTGCTCCTGGAGGTGTACCAGGGATCGAGCCGCAGCGGCGCGAAGGTGCAACAGCGCACCGGGGACGGAACTCCCGGGCAGCACTGGCACATCAGACCCGTACCGAACGGCAGCGGGCTCTATCACCTGGTCAACGCGGCCAGCGGCAAGCGGCTCGACGTCGCGAACGCGTCCACGGAGAACGGCGCCCCCGTCCAGCAGTGGAGGGCCAACAACTTCGGCGCGCAGGAGTGGGTCATCGAGCAGGACCTCCAGTCGCCGGGGACGGTGGCCCTGGTGAGCTTCGTCAGCGGCCTGTTCCTGGAGGTCGCCGACGAGTCGAAGGAGGACGGGGGGAACGTCCGGCAGTGGGAGGACACCGACTCGCCGTTCCAGTGGTGGCGGCTGGAGCCGGTGTCCTGACCCGGGCCCGGTACGGGCTCAGCCCTTGCGGGCGGTGTGCACGGTGTGGGCGGTGAGGTGGAACAGGTCCGTGCGGTGGTGCAGGGACAGCGCGTCGGCCGGGTCGAGCAGCCGGTCGAGCGTCTCCTTGTCGTCGGCGTCGAGCCGGGCGGCCAGGCCGTCCCGGAGGCGCTCGTAGTGGGCGAGGACCAGCTCCCGGACGGCCGGGGAGACGGGCGCGGGGACGTCCACGAGGAACGTGCGGGTGCCGGCCGGGGTGAGGCCGGCGCCGGCGAGCAGCGCCCGCCAGTCGTCCGGCTCGTCCTTGGAGCCGGGGAGCTCGGCGCGCATCTCGCCGAACCACTCGGTGTGGGCGGCGTCGAGCCGGGCCTCGAGGCCGGGCCTGCCGATCCCGATGTTCTGGGGCAGGTGCCGCCGGGGCAGGCCGCCCTCGACGAGGACGACGAGGCCACCGGGGTTCAGGATGCCGGCGAACCCGGCGAGCGCGGCGCTCTGGTCGCCCATGTGGTGCAGGGAGTTGCCCGCCCAGATGAGGTCGGCCTGCCCCAGGGCGGCGATCCCTTCGGGGAGTTCGGCGTGGCGGGTGGAGACCCGGGCGCCGAGACCGCGCGCCTCGGCGCGGGCCCGGGCCCGGGTGAGGAGTTCGGGGGCGCCGTCGACGGCGACCGCCTCGGCGGCCGGGAAGGCCTCGGCGAGCAGGCTGGTCACCACACCGGGGCCGCTGCCGACGTCGAGGATCCGGCGGACGCCCTGCACCGGCGCGAGGGTGCCCAGCCAGGCGGCGGCTTCCGCGTACGCGGGGCTCGCGATCTCGGCCTGCCGCTCCAGGAGCGACGCCATCTCGCTCCAGTCGAGGTGGGTGCTGTCGTGGTGGCCGTGGCCGTGACCGTGCTGGTGGCCGGGGTGGGACGCGCGATGCTGGCTCATGGCTCCAGGGTGCGACGGGACGGCCGCGAGCGCGAGAAATGTTGCCGGTCCGGCAAGACGCGCCCGGTCGCTCAGTCACGGCTCCGGTGTTCCTGCGGGCTGATGCCCCGTACGCGCTTGAAGGCGGCGCTCAGGGCGAACGCGCCGCTGTAGCCGACCTGTCGGGCGACGGACTCGACGGTGGCGTCCGTCTCGCGGAGCAGGTCGGCGGCGAGCGCGAGCCGCCAGCCGGTGAGGTAAGCCATCGGGGGCTCCCCGACGAGTTCGGTGAACCGGCGGGCGAGCGCGGCCCGGGACGCGCCCGACTTCGCGGCGAGCGAGGCGACGGTCCACGGGTGGGCGGGGTCGTTCTGGAGCAGCCGGAGCGCCCGGCCGACCACCGGGTCGGCCATCGCGCGGTACCAGGCGGGGGCCTCGGCTCCCGGCCGGGAGAACCAGGCGCGGACGGCGGCGATGAGCAGCAGGTCGAGGAGCCGGTCGAGGACGACGCTCTGGCCGGGTTCGTCGCGGGAGATCTCCTCGTCGAGGAAGGGCATCAGGGGGCAGTTCCACACGTCGGCGGGCAGGTGCGCCAGGCCGGGCAGGGCGTCGAGGAGCCGGCGGCCGACCTCGCCGTCCATCAGGTAGGTGCCGACGAGGACGGTGGTGCCGCCGTCCGGGGCGTTGCCCCAGGTGCGGACGCCGAGGCGCATGGACTGGGCGAGCGGCTCGCCGGAGAGGGTGGTGCAGCCGCCGTCGGGGCCGATCCTGGCGCGGGGCGGGGCGTCGGGGGTGTGGGCGACGGTGTACGGCTCGGGGCCGCGGGCGATGGCGATGTCCCCCGGGCGCAGCAGGACGGCGTCGCCGGTGTCGGGGACGATCCAGGCCTCGCCCTCGGTGACGCACATGAGGCAGACCGGGGCTTCGTCCTCGATGCGCACGGACCACGGCGGCTCCATGATCATGCGCAGCAGGAAGGCGCCCTTGGCGCGTGGCCCGTCGAGGAGTCCGGCGAGTGCGTCCATGGTGCGCAAGCGTAGGCCGTCGACGGGGCGGGGCGAGACGGAGACGTAGGCGGATGAGACTGCGGAGCATGGGCGGGCGGGGCTCCGGGCGGGAGTCTTGAGCCATGACGACGCACACGGACAACAACCGGAACACGCCGACCACGACGATCCTGGTGACGAGCGCCACCGGCAAGACCGGGCGGCGCGTGGCCGAGCGGCTGACCGCCCGCGGCGCGACGGTCCGCGCCGGGTCCCGGAGCGGGGCGACGGTCTTCGACTGGGAGGCCCCGGAGACCTGGGCCCCGGCGCTGCGGGGCGCGGACGCCGCGTACGTGGCCTACTACCCGGACCTGGCCGCCCCCGGGGCGGTCGAGGCGATGGACGCCTTCGGCCGGCTGGCCGTGGAGAACGGCGTACGGCGCCTCACCCTCCTCTCCGGGCGCGGGGAGCCGGCGGCGGTCCTGGCTGAGGAGGCCCTGCGGGCGGCCGCCTCCGGGGCCGAACTCACCGTCGTACGGGCCTCGTTCTTCGCGCAGAACTTCTCCGAGGGGCTGCTCGCGGAGGGGGTCGCCGAGGGCGCGGTCGTCTTTCCCGCCGGTGACACGGCCGAGCCGTTCATCGACGCGGACGACCTGGCGGACGTCGTCGTGGAGACGCTGACGGCGGACGGCCACGCGGGACGGGTGCACGAGGTGACGGGCCCCCGGCCGGTCGACTTCGCCGAGGTGGCGGCGGAGATCTCCCGCGCCTCGGGCCGGCCGGTGGCCTACCGGCCGGTGCCCGAGGGCGAGTACGCCGGACTGCTCGCCGGGTTCGGGCTCCCGGCCCCCGAGGCGGCGTGGCTCGCGGCGCTGTTCGCGACGCTCCTCGACGGCCACAACGCCTCGTCGACGGACGGAGTGAAGCGGATCCTGGGCCGCGAGCCGCGCTCCTTCGCCGACTTCGCGACGGGGGTCTGGGGCGGACCGAGGAGCTGAGGCCGCGTGGCGGTCGGCCTCAGCCGTACCGCTCCGCCAGCGTCCGTACGGTCGCGGCGATGCGGTCGCGGAGGTCCTCGGGGGCGAGGACCTCCACCTCCGCGCCGAGCCCGAGGAAGGTGTCGTGGGCGTGTTCGGGCGATTCGACGGGCAGGGTGGCGCGCGTCCAGCCGTCGGGTTCGGGGGTGCCGGTGGCGGCGAGGGCCCGGGCGGCGGCGCCGGTGAGCCGGGCGGCGCCGCGCGGGGAGAGCCGTACGACGGCCTCGCCCTGCCGGAGCCGCTGGTGGAAGTCGGTCCGGCTGGCCCGCCAGTGCGCGGCGAGGTCGAAGTCCTCGGGGATCACGGCCTCTTCGTCGGTGACGGTGAGGGCGAGGATCTGGTCGACGCGGTAGGTGCGCGGTCCGGGTCCGGCGATCAGGTACCAGCGGCCGGCCTTGAGCACGAGGCCGTACGGTTCGAGGCGCCGGTCGACATCGGTCGGTTCCTTCCAGCGCCGGTAGCGGACCTCCAGGACGCGTCCGGTGCGGACCGCGTCGGCGACCTCGGGCAGGAACGGGGCCTCGTCGCCCTCGTCGTACCAGCCGGGGGCGTCGATGTGGAAGCGGCCCCGCAGCCGGTCGACGTGCTCGCGCAGGGCCGCCGGGAGGGCCGCGCGCAGTTTCAGCTGGGCGTCGGCGAAGTGCGGGCCGAGTCCGAGTCCTTCGGCGGCCCCGGGCATGCCGGCGAGGACCAGCGCCTCGGCCTCCCGGGCGAAGAGGTCGGTGAGACGGGTGCGGCTTCCGGGCAGGAGCCGGTAGCCGCCGCGGTGCCCGGCCTCGCCGTAGAGGGGCACGCCGGCGGCGTGCAGCGCCTCGACGTCGCGGTAGACGGTGCGGACGGAGACGCCGAGCTCCTCGGCGAGCCGGTCGGCGGTCATCCGGCCGCCGGTCTGGAGCAGCAGGAGGATCGAGAGGAGACGGCTGGACTTCACTGACACAAGGTGTCAGTGAAGGGTTCCTACAGTCCAGCCATGGCTTTCGCAGAGAAGAACCTCCTCGCGCTGCCGCCGGTCGAGATCGCCGGGCGGCACCTCAAGCGCTACCACGTCACCTCGGACCCCACCGGCATCGAACCGGAGGTGGAGAAGGCGGCGTACGCACTCCTTCCGGAGCTGCTGCCGGAGCCGGACGGCACCCCGGCGGCGGGCTTCGTGGTGCTGCACCGGGGCGGCGACAGCGGCGCGTACCTCAACGCGTACAGCTGGGTGTGGGACAACGTGCTCCACTTCGGCGGAGGAGCCGCCGGCCAGGCCGCCCTGGACTGCCCCGACACCGATCCGGCGCACTTCGTCCGCGTCGACCGGTCGTGGATCGGCTGTGTGTGGGAGCTGGCGCCGCTGGGGCACGAACGGGACGCCTGGGCACGGCACATGCTGACGCCGGACACCCCGGACCTCGCCGGCTACCTCGGGGACGCCCTGCCCTCCGGCACGACGGGAGGCCGGGCGTGAGCGCCGACGGGTTCGGGAGGCCGGGCGTGAGCGCCGACGGGTTCGGGAGGCCGGGCGTGAGCGCCGACGGGTTCGCCTTCCTCGACGGGCGGTGGCACGTCCGCAACCGCCGCCTCGCGGACTTCCTCGACCCGGAGAGCGGGTGGAAGGAGTTCGAGGGGCACACCACGGGCCGGCTCTTCTGGGACGGCCGGGCGCATGTGGACGAGATCGTCTTCCCGACGGAGGGGTTCAGCGGTCTGACGCTGCGGCTGTACGAGCCGGAGACCGGGGAGTGGACGCTGAACTGGTCCAACAGCCGTACGGGCAGGCTGGATCCACCCGTACGGGGCCGGTTCGCGTCCGACGGGACGGGCGAGTTCCACGGCACCGACAGCTACGCCGGACGGCCGGTGCGGGTCCGGTTCCGCTGGTCGGGGATCAGCGCCCGCACGGCCCGCTGGGAGCAGGCCTTCGCGGCCGAGGGCACCGACGCGTGGGTGACGAACTGGGTGATGGAGTTCAGCCGCGCCTGACGAAGCTCGCGAGCCGGTAGCGGGGGTCGGGGCGGCGGCGGTCCTGGTCCGGGAGGGCGGCCAGGGCGGCGGAGAGCGTCTCGGTGGTCGCCGGGTCTCCGGTGAACCAGGACGCGAAGTACCCTGCGCGCAGCTTCCGGGCGGTGTCGCGCGGGGTGTCGCCCTGGCCGTGGCCGGTGAAGCGGGTGCCGGGGGCCGGGTCCAGGCCGTGGGCGGCCGCGTACCCGGTGATCAGGTCGGCGCGGTCGGAGGCCGCGTCGGCCGTGCGGTACGGGCGGAGGACGGCGTCGATGTCGCTGTCGACGTCGTGGGCGGAGTCCTTGTCGACGGTGACGACGAGGACCCCGCCGGGGCGCAGCACCCGGGCCGCCTCGGCGACGATGTCCGCCGCGAAGGGGACGAGGTGCAGCAGCCAGACGGCCGTGACGGCGTCCAGGGAGGCGTCGGGCAGCGGCAGCCGCCGGGCGTCGGCGCGTACGGCGCGGCCGGGCGCCCGGCCCGCGGCGACCCGCACCATGGCGTGGGCGGCGTCGGCCCCGTAGACGCGCAGCCCGGGCCGGGCGAGGCGTTCGGTGACGAGTCCGGTGCCGCAGGCGAGGTCGAGCAGGGTGCGGGCGCCGGGCGGGACGAGTCGCAGGACGGCCTCGGCGGCCGCCTCGGCGCGGGGCGCTCCGCCACGGGTCCGGTCGTAGTGCGCCGCCTCTGCCTCGTAGTCGAGCACGGTCTCCGCCATGCCCGTGATCCTACTGATCGTCAGGTCGCACCGTGGCCGGGGGCGATCTGTTCGACGCGCTCGGCGAGTTCGAAGTCCTTCTCGGTGACGGCGTCGTCGGCGGAGTGGGTGTTCACGGAGAGGGCGACCGTGTTGTAGCCGAGGGTGAGGTCGGAGTGGTGGTTCAGCTCCTGCTGGATCTGGGCCACGTGGATGACGAGCGCGGTCGCCGCGAAGTGGTCGCCGAGTTCGTAGGTGCGGGTGAGCCGGTCCTCCTCGACGGACCAGCCGGGAAGCTCCCTGAGCCGGTCCTCGATCTCCTTCTGCGACAGCGGCTGTGTGGGCACGGCGGTGCTCCCTCCGGTCGGGTGGTGCGGGTGACGGGGTGACGGACAGGGGCCCCGGGGGGAAACTACCCGGGGTCCCCCTCTGGGATACCGTCTGACCATGACAACTGTCGTGACCGACACGGGGGTGGGGCCGCTGCTGCGCGGATGGCGTGAGCAGCGGAGGCTGAGTCAGCTGGAGCTGGCCCTGCGCGCCGACTCCTCGGCACGGCACATCTCGTTCGTGGAGACGGGCCGCTCCCGGCCGAGCGAGGAGATGGTCCTGAAGCTCGCCGAGCACCTGGAGGTGCCGGTGCGGGAGCGGAACGCGCTGCTGCTGGCGGCGGGATACGCGCCCCGGTACGCGGAGTCGCCGCTGGACGCGCCGCGCCTGGAGACGCTGCGCTGGGGCATCCAGCAGCTGCTCGACGGCTACGAGCCGTACCCGGCCCTGGTGGTGGACGGCACGTACACGGTGGTGGCGGCCAACCGGGGGATCGGACTGCTGCTCGGCGGGCTTCCGGAGCACCTGCTGGCCCCGCCGATGAACGCGATGCGGCTCACCCTGCACCCGGAGGGCCTGGCGCCCCGGATCCGGAACCTGCGGGAGTGGCGGGGCCACCTCCTGGCCCAGATGGAGCGTCAGATCGCGCTGGCCCGTTCGGAGCCGCTGCGGGAGCTGTACGAGGAGGTGGCGGCCTATCCGCTGCCCGAGCGGATCGACCCGGAGGACCGGCCGGACGCGGAGCCGTACCCGTACTTCGCCCTGCCGCTGCGGATCGAGCACGACGGCCGGGTGCTGTCGTTCGTGTCGTCGATCTCGACGTTCAACACGCCGATGGACGTGACCGTCGCCGAGCTGGCCATCGAGACGTTCCTCCCGGCCGACCCGGAGACGGTCGCGTACCTGCGCTCGCTCAGCGCGCGGCTGCCCTGAGGGCCGCCCACTGGAGTCCGGCGAAGCCGGCGACGGTGGCCGCCTGCACGGGGGTCCAGAGCAGGCCGGCGGTGGTCGGCTCCAGCCAGGCGACGAGGGCGACGACGCTGAGGACGGCCCAGATCACGTTGGCGTCGACGACGAGCTTCACGGCGAGCTCCGGGGGCTGCGGGCGGCTCGCGAGCCAGGCGACGCCCGCGGCGAACGCGGTGAGGAAGACGCCGAGTTCGAGGAGGAGCCCGGCGTCGACGCCGAGGAGTTCGCCGAGGGGGCCGGAGGCGGCGAGGTAGGCGATCCCGTTGGCTCCGGTGACGACGGCGTCGAGGGCGAGGAAGCGGCGCACCGCGGACTGGGGCCGGGTGGTGCGGGCGAGACCGGCAAGCAGGGCCTGGGACATGGTGGATCACCCTCCGAAGGGGACGTTCGCGCTGGTGGTGGGCCCGGAGCCCGAGCGGAGTGCGCCGCCCGGGTTCCGGTGTTCATGAGCATGCCGGGCGGCGCGAAGGGGGTCGATTACCTGGCGGGTAATGCCGGGCCGACGTCCGGGTCCGGTGGCGGTCTCCGGACAGCCGTGTCGTCGCTCTTCCGGGGTGAGTAGTCTTCCCGCCGGGGTGGCCGGAACCGGCGCCCCGAAGGGGGAGAACACGGATGTCGTGGAACAGACAACAGGCCATGGTGGCCACCGGGGACGATCACAAGGTGACGCCCGCGGAGCTCTTCTTCGACCTGGTGTTCGTGTATGCGATCACGCAGGTCACCGCCCTCATGGCGGCCGCGCCCTCACCGGTGCGGATGGTGGGAGCGATGGTCGTCCTCGCGCTGCTGTGGTGGTGCTGGTGCGCCTTCGCCTGGCTGGGCAATGTCGTACGGGCCGATTCCGGCGCGCTGTTCGGCGTGCTCGTCACCGTCATGGCCGTCGTCCTGATCGTGTCCCTCGCCGTGCCGGACGTCTTCACGGACGCCTCTGGCGGGCTCTCGACACCGCTGGTGTTCGTGCTCTGTTACGGCGCGGTGCGCGTCCTGCACCTGACCTCGTACTGGCTCTCCAGCCCGGGCGACACCGCGCTGCGGGCGACCCTGCGGCGTACGGCCATGGCGTCCGTGCTGCCGCCGCTGGTGCTGCTGCTCATCGGCTGCGCGTACGACGGCCGGGTCCAGCTCCTGTGGTGGCTGGGGGCGGTGGCCGTCGACTACGGCGGGATCTACGTCACCGGTTCCTCCGGCTGGCGGGTCAACTCCCCCGGGCACTTCGCCGAGCGGCACGGCCTGATCGTGATCATCGCCCTCGGCGAGTCCATTGTGGCGATGGGCGTCGGCGTCTCCGGTTTCCCGCTCTCGTACGCCGTGCTAGGCGCCTCGGCCGCCGGGCTGCTGCTCTCGGCCGGGCTGTGGCGGCTGTACTTCCGGCAGCTCGGCGAGGCCGCCGAGCACCGTCTCACCGGGCTGGACGGCGACGACCGCACCCGTTTCGCGCGGGACGTCTACACGTTCCTGCACCTGCCGCTGGTCGCCGGGGTCGTGCTCTGCGCGCTCGGGATGAAGAAGGTCCTCCAGCAGGTCGCCGACACCGGGCACTACGGCCTCGCCGAGCCGCTGCACGGGGTCGTGGCCTGGTCCCTGACCGGGGGCGTCGGCGTCTATCTGCTGGGCGCCGCCGCGATCGTGCTGCGGACCTCGGGACGGCGGCCGACCGCCCTGGCCGTGGGCGGGGTGTGCTGCCTGGCGGCGGGCCCGCTGGTCGGCCTCGTCCCGGCCCTGGTGGCGCTCACGGTCCTCGCCGCGGCGGCGGCGCTCCTCGTGGGGCTGAACTCCAGGCGGGGCACGCGGACGCTCAGGACGGTGGAGGCGGCCTGAGGGGGCCGGTCCGGCGGCCTCCCGGAGGTGCTCTCCGGGAGGCCGGGGACGGTGTTCAGCGCAGGCGGTCCTCCCGGTGCGCGGTCGGTTCGGGCGTGCGGGCGGGGCGCCCGGAGGTCCGGGCGGCCGGCTCGACGGGGCGGGTGGGTGCCGGGGATCCGGGCTCGGGGGCGGTGCGCAGGGCGCGTGAGGCCTCGGCGCGCAGCAGGGCCTGGAGGACGGCGTACGGGTCGACGGGCATGACGGAACTCCTCGTGGTGCGGGGGTGATGTGGGGGGACTGCGGGGAGGCGGGGCCTCTCAGCAGCGCATCACCACGCACCGGAGCGCGTCGCCGCGCGGGGCGGGTGCGGGGGCGGGGGCCGGAGTCCGGCGGTGGCCCCGGGGGCCGCGGGGCCGGGGCACGGGACCGACGCGGCGGAGGTGCGCGCGGTGGGTCCGGGCCCGGCCGGGGAGTCCGGCCACGGTGCCGGCGGGGTCGTGGGTCTCGCCGCCCGGATCGGAGGCCGGGGCGGCGGCCGCGGCGCGCGTCTCGGCGACGGGGAGCGCGGCGGCCCCGGCGCCGAACAGCGCGGCGAGGACGAGGAGGAGCGCGATCCACCGGTGCCGGCCCCCGGCCGGGCGCGCCCGGTGCCCCGCCGGGGCGGCGGGCGCGGGGGGCGTCTGGTGCGCGGGGCTCACGGAGATCCGTACTGCCCCGCCGCGGGACCGGTACGGCTCCCCCGGCCGGTGATCCGCCCGAGCGGCCTACGTCAGGGCCCCGGATTCACCGCCCCGGCGGTCATCGCCCGAGGCCTGCCCGGCTGATCGGGGGCGGGTCCGGTCAGGCTTCGCCGGGCACCTCCTCGGCGGCCGCGCGCTGCCTGCGGGCGGCCATCCAGGCGTACACGAGCACGCCGGCGAAGAGGAACAGGACGCCCTGGTAGACGGCGGCGTAGCCGGAGCCGGCGACCAGCCAGAGGGAGAAGCCGAAGGCGGCGAGGGCGAGGACGGCGTCGCGGGCGAGCCGGGCCCGGGAGACCTTCTCGGACCGGCCGGAGAGCAGGAAGTAGACCTGGGCGGCCGTGGACAGCAGGTAGGGCACGGTGGCGGTGAAGGTGGTGACGAGGACGAGGACCTCGAAGACGCCCTTCGTGCCGGCCGTGTAGTTGTAGACGGTCAGGAGCGAGGCGAGGACGACGGTGACGAGGACGCCGACGGTCGGCACACCGCGCCGCTTGACCGTGAACGCCTTCGGGAAGAGTCCGTCGCGGGCGGCCGCGTAGGGGGCCTGGGCGCTCAGCAGGGTCCAGCCGTTGAGGGCGCCGAGCATGGAGACCATGGCCATGCAGGCGACGGCCGCGCCGCCCCAGGAGCCGCCGACCATGGCGTTCACGGCGTCGGAGAAGGGCGCGGTGGAGGTGACGAGCTCGTCGTGTGCGACGGTGCCGAAGACGGCGAGGGTGCCGAGGAGGTAGACCGCGGCGGCGCCGAGGGTGCCGAGGACGGTGGCGCGGCCGACGTTGCGGCGGGGGTCGCGGACCTCGCCGGCGCTGACGGCGGCGGACTCGACGCCGAGGTAGCTGAAGAGCAGGATCGCGGCGGAGGCGGAGACCGCGCCGAGCGCGCTGCCCCCGCTCGGGTGGAACGGCCCGAGGTTGGCGCTGTCGAAGAAGAACAGGCCGCCGACGGCGACGAGGATCAGCGGGACGAACTTGAGCACGGTCGCGACGAGCTGCACCGCGCCCACGTAGCGGGTGCCGGCCAGATTGGCGAGGGCGGGCAGCCACTGGAAGAGCAGGGCGGCGGCGATGGTGGCGGGCTTGGACCCGTGGACGGGCACGAGGACGTCGAGGTAGCCGACGGCGGCGACGGCGAGGGCGGCGTTGGAGACCCAGGCGGTGATCCAGTACGACCAGGCGGCGAGGAAGCCGGCGAAGTCGCCGAAGGCGGCACGGGCGTAGACGTAGGGTCCGCCGGTCTGCGGCAGGCGGTGGGCGAGCCGGCCGAAGACGAGGGCGAGGGCGATCGCGCCGAGGGTGAGGACGCCGAAGGCGACGAGGCTGATGGTGCCGTAGGGGGCGACGGAGGCGGGCAGCAGGAAGATCCCGCCGCCGATGATGTTGCCCATGACGAGGGCCGTCGCGATGGGGAGGCCGAAGCGTCGGGCGTGCCGGTCGGCCGGCGGGGTGTCCGTCGCGGGTGCGCGCTGTGGAGTTGTGGTGGCCGTGCTCATGGGGTGGTGCGCCTTCCGTCGTACAAATCCGGACCATCGTCCGGTAACGGCGAACAGGCGTCCAAATCAGCGGCTTTTGTCCTGTGCGGCCGGGCCATCAACCGGAAGAAATGATTCCGTTGTGCCCGTGGACGGGGAAATCTCCAGGGGACCCGGCGCCCCCGCCTGCCCGAGCGGCACCTGCGGACCCGAGGACTCGCGCAGCCAGCGCCGCAGCACCCGGTGCACCTGCTCCGCCCCGACCAGCTCCTCCCCCGCCCCGACCGGCGGCGACAGGTCCGGCGGCGACAGGAGGAAGGCGTGCGACTGCTCCCCGCCGAGACCGCCGTGCGAGCCGATCTGCTCCTCGAAGGCGTGCACGTTCCCCGTCGCCGGGTCGTACATGGAGTTGACCATGATGTCCGCGACGTGCGGGAAGCCGTCCGTGCGCCGCACCGCCCGCGCCGCGCCCCGCCCGAAGACCGCGAGCGGCCCGTCGTCCGCGAGCTCGGCGACCGGCACCTCCACCCCGTCGCGGGCGAGCACCACCGAGCCGTGCTCGGCGCTCGCCACCAGCACGAAGCCGATGCCCGGATGGTGCGCGAGGGTGCGCAGGAGGGCCGGATGGCGCCGGTCGATCTCCTCCCGGGTCATCCGGTGCGGCACGTCGGGGAAGGAGACGAGCCCCAGATTGCCCGAGGCCAGGACCACCGGCTCGGAGGGCCGGGCGGGCAGCTCCCGGGCCGTCTCTTCGCTCTCGTCCACCGGCCGGTGCAGCGCGCTGCGCAGCGCGTCCCTGGCCGCGTCCCGCGCCTCGGAACCGCCCCCGGACTCCGTCCGGGGGCGCCCCCGGGAGGTGCGCCGCACGCGGCGCGGCACCGGCAGCCCGCACCCGGCCCGTACGAGGTCCTTGAGCGCCAGCCCGTACGCCGACTCGAAGGTCTCGCCGGGGCTCTGCCCGTGGTCGGAGAGGAGCACGATCCGGTACGGACGCGGGGCGTGCTCGGCGACGGTGGCGATGAGCGCGATCGCCCGGTCGAGGCGCGCCAGGACCTGGTCCGTGTCGCGGCCGTGCGGCCCCGAGTGGTGCGCCACCTCGTCGTACGCGACGAGGTCGGCGTAGACGGCGGTCCGCCCGGCCAGCATGTCCCCCATCACGGCGGAGACGACGACGTCCCGCTCGACGACCGTCGCGAAGGCGCGGACGAAGGGGTACGTGCCACCGCGCGAGACCCTCGGCGTCTCCCGGCGCAGCCGCGCCCGCGTCGACTGGTACACCTCCCGGACGCACTCGGCGACGAGCGATCCGGCGGTGCGGACGGCGTTGGCCGGGTCGGAGAAGTAGGCGAAGTAGCCGGCCCGGGAGCGGTTGCGGCGGCCGCGCCGGGCGGCCATCGACAGGACGAGGGCGAGCTGGTCGGCGCCGCCGCTGAAGAGGTTGCCCCGGGAGGCCCCGTCGACGGTGAGCAGACCGCCGTCCCCGGTGCGGCGCACGGCCCTGCGCTGGAGCTCGACGGCGCTCGCCGGACGGTTCGACACCATGAGCCGGCCGGTGTCCTTCTCGTACCAGCGGAAGGCGGGCACGTCCTCGTTGGAGCCGTGCAGGATGCCGAGCTGGCTGGCGCCGGTCTGACTGGACCAGTCGGTGCGCCACGGGGTGAGCCGGTGTCCGGCCTCCAGCCATCCCGCGACGGTCGGCATGAGGCCGTCGGCGACGGCGCCGCGCAGCACGTGGTGGCCGACGCCGTCGAGCTGGAGGAAGACCGTGCCGGGCACGGACCCCGCCGTGTCGCCGGGATCGCGGGGGCGGGTGCGGCCGGTGAGCCGGTAGAGCCGGCGCCGGTAGGCGTCGTCGTCGCGGACGGCGAGGGCCGTGGAGGTGGCGGAGGCCACGGCGGACATGACGGCGGCCACCGCGACGGCGGTCTCGGGGGCGGCGGCACCCCGCCCGTCGGGGATCAGCCACAGCGCGACGAGCAGCAGGGAGCCATTGAGGAAGAAGACGAGCAGCCCGAGGACGAGCGCCGGGACGAGCAGCAGCGCCCGCACGATCAACGGCCAGACGAGCGCGCCGAGCAGACCGAACGCGCCGGCGGCCGTGGCGGCGGTGAGGGCGGTCCTGGTGAAGCTGTCGCCGTCGGCGGACTGGAGCTGGAAGTCGGGCAGCAGCCCGGCGAGGAGGAGCATCGTGAGCGTGGACACCGCCCAGACCACGAGCACCCGCGCCAGGGTTCTGCCCGCGGACCGCCAGCGGTCGGCGCCACCCCATCGCCCGTCACCCACGCCCGCTTCGCCTTTCGCCCGTTTCCTGCCTCAAGCCTGGCACAACGGCCGCGATCGGGTGGGAAAGGGTGGGAAAGGCGGAAGTCCTCACCGAGGACGGGATGTCAGGAGACGGTCTCAGGAGCCGGTCCGAGGAGACGGCCTCAGGAACCGTCGTACCCGGCGGTGGGCATCGAGAGCCGCCGGTGCACGCCAGCCTTGGCCGCCTTGTCGTACGGAGGTTCGTCAAGTCCGACCGTCTCCACCCGCACACCGCGCCGCTCGCACTCGGCGCGGAAGCCCGGCACGGAGGTCAACGCGCGGGCGAGGACCCGTTCGTTGGGGGCCACGAAGAGGTCCACCGTCCCGGCCTCCACATCGGCCCAGAGCGCCGCGTGGTCCGGGCGGATTCCGTAGCAGAACAGCTGGCGGGCGAGCACGTACCCCTTGTCGTCGGCCCAGCGGGCGCACACCGCGTGCTGGCCCCGCGTGTCGACCAGGAAGGGGTCGCTGTCCAGCTCTTCGAGCGGGGTGAGGCTGGCGATCGCCGCCACCCGAACGTCGTCCATGGACCGACCCTACTGCCGGAAGGTGACGCCCGAACATCCTCCGGAGGGCGCTCCGGACATTTACTCTCGTTACGACAGACGTCTGGCGAGACGGACAGCGGAAGGGCGGCATGCCGGTGGAGGTCACCTGGTGGGGGCACGCCACCTGCACGGTCGAGGACTCCGGGGTCCGCTTCCTCACCGATCCGCTGTTCGCGCGGCGGCTCGCGCATCTGCGCCGACGGCGCGGCGCCCTGCCGCCGCCCGAGGCCGCCCGCGCCGAGGCCGTCCTCGTCTCGCACCTGCACGCCGACCACCTCCACCTCCCCTCGCTCGCCCAGCTCCCGCCGGGGACGCGGGTCCTCGTGCCGCGCGGCGCGCCCGCCGCCGTGCCCGGGCTGCGCAGGCTCGACCGGAACGGGCTGCGGCTGACCGAGGTGGAGCCGGGTGACGCGGTGACGGTGGAGGGCCTGACGGTACGGGCCGTCCCCGCGCTCCACGACGGGCGGCGGCTGCCCGTGGGACCGCACCGCTCCCCCGCGCTCGGGTACGTCGTCGAGGGCGAGGCGCGCACGTACTTCGCCGGGGACACCGGCCTGTTCGACGGCATGGCGGACGCGGTGGGCCCGGTGGACGTGGCCCTGCTGCCGGTCGGCGGCTGGGGGCCCTACCTCGGGCACGGCCACCTCGACGCGGGGCGGGCGGCCCGGGCGCTCGCCGCGCTCTCGCCGGCGGCGGCGGTGCCGGTGCACTACGGCACGTACTGGCCGATCGGGCTCGACGGGGTCCGGCCGCACGAGTTCCACGCGCCGGGCGACGAGTTCGTCCGGCACGCGGCCCGGCTCGCGCCGAAGGTGGCGGTCCACCTCCTCGGCCACGGCGATCGGGTGCGGCCGGAGGTCGCGCGGTGATCCTCGGTGTCACCGGGATGGTCACGGCGGTGCGCGAGCTGCCGCCGGAGTCGACGCAGCAGGCGGTCGGCTATCCCTCGCTGTTCCTGCTCGTGGCGCTCGGCGCGCTGGTGCCGATCGTGCCGACGGGCGCGATCGTCAGTTCGGCGGCGGTGGTCGCCTTCCACCAGTCCTCGCCGTTCTCGCTGCTCTTCGTCTTCCTGGTGGCGGCCTTCGCCGCGTTCCTCGGCGACACCGCGCTCTACTGGCTCGGGCAGCGCGGGGTCCGTTCCCGCAACGGCTCGCGTTGGCTCGCCGCGCTGCGGTCCCGGGTGACGCCGGAGCGGCTCGCGCACGCGCAGGAGCGGCTCGACACGCACCAGGTGTCGGTGCTCGTGCTGTCCCGGCTCGTGCCGGCCGGCCGGATCCCGGTCATGCTGGCGTGCCTGCTCGCCCAGATGCCGCTGCGCCGCTTCGCGCGGGGGGACGTGGCGGCGTGCCTGGCGTGGGCGGCGACGTACCAGCTGATCGGGATCCTGGGCGGCTCGCTCTTCCCCGAGCCCTGGCAGGGCGTGGTCGCGGCGGTGGGTCTGACGGTGCTGATCAGCGCGGTCCCGACGCTGTGGCGGCGACTTCGGGGCTCCGGGGCTCCGTCAGGGCACGAGCACCGTGAGGGCTCGCCCGACGCGTCAGGACACGAGCGCCATGAGGGCTCGCCCGACGCGTCAGGACACGAGCACCCGTGACGCGCCGACCGGCAGGTCCCACAGGTCCTCGCGGGGCAGACCGGCCTTCTCCCAGGCGGCCCTGACCCGGGCGAGGGGTTCGAGGACCGGCTCGGAGGACAGCACGAACGTGGCCCAGTGCATGGGTGCCATCCTCCGCGCGCCGAGGTCCTGGTGGGCGCGGACCGCCTCCTCGGGGTCGGTGTGGACGTCGCTGAGCCACCAGCGCGGGGCGTACGCGCCGATCGGGAGCAGCGCCAGGTCGATGCCGGGGTAGCGGCGGCCGATCTCGGCGAACCAGTGGCCGTATCCGGTGTCCCCGGCGAAGTGGATCCGGCGTCCGGCCCGGTCGGTGAGGACCCAGCCGCCCCACAGGGAACGGCAGGTGTCCAGGAGCGTGCGCTTGGACCAGTGGTGGGCGGGGACGAAGTCGAAGCGCACCCCGTCGAGTTCGGCCGCCTCCCACCAGTCGAGCTCGGTCACGCGGCTGAACCGGCGGCGGGTGAACCAGCGGCCGAGTCCGGCCGGGACGAAGACCGGGGTGTGCCGGGGCAGCCGCCTGAGGGTGGGGGCGTCGAGGTGGTCGAAGTGGTTGTGGCTGATGACGACAGCGTCGACGGCCGGCAGGTCCTCCCAGCGGACCCCGACGGGGGTGAGGCGGGCCGGCGTGCCGAAGATGCGGCGGGACCAGACCGGGTCGGTGAGGACGGTCAGTCCGCCGACGCGCAGGATCCAGCTGGCGTGCCCGGCCCAGGTGACGGCGAGGGTGTCGGGTCCGGCGGGCGGCAGCGGGCCGGGCTCGAAGGGCAGCAGGGGGATGTCACGGAGCCCCTCGGGGCGGGGGCGTACGGCTCCTTCGCGGGCGAGGCGCGCCAGGGCCCGGACGCCGGGGAGGGGCGCGGTGAGCCGGTCGGCGAAGGTGCGGGGCCAGTCCTGCCGCAGCCGGCCGACGGGCTGCAGGACGGGGGCGGGGGGCGCGGCCTGGCCGGGGTGGTGCGGGGCCGGTGTCTGTCCGGCCCGGGCGGGAGGTGCCGTCCGTTCGGTCATCTGCGGGCTCCGTTCCGCTCGTGCTCGGCACATCGTGGAGGGGCGGTGGTCCCGGGACGCCGGCGCACGGCCGCGGTCGGCGGCACGGACCCGGTCACCGGAGTTCCTCCAGGGCTCCTCCGAAGTCCTCCAACGCACGGGCCACGTGGGGCAGTTCCACCGGATCGGACACCCCGAGGGCCTCGGCGCGCTCCTCCTCGGTGGCGCCCAGGAACATGCCGGTGCCGAACCTGACGCGCAGGGCGCCGAGTTCGTCGCCGAAGCGGTGGCCGCCGGTCGCCGGGGCGCCGAGCCGCGCGGTGAGGTGGCTCTCCAGCTCCAGGGAGTCGGTGACGCCCCGGGCGGCGAGCCCGGCGCGCAGCGGTCCGAGGTCGGCGTAGAGGTGGCGGCCGGCCTGCGGCGGCCGGGCCAGGGCTCCGGCGGCGAGGACGGTGCGGTGCGCGGCCCCGGCGAGCCGCCCGTGGACCGCGGCGGCGCGCCGGGCCCGTACGGTGACGTCCTCGGGTTCGTCGAGGGCGTGGGCCATGGCGGGGGCCACGGGCCCGGGGACGAGGGCTCCGAGGGCGGTGAGCACGTCGAGGACGCGGGCCCTGCGGTCGGTCCAGCGGTCGGCGCGGGACGGGTCGGTGGGCGGGAAGCGGGCGACGGCGCAGGGCCAGGCGGCGGGGGTGAGGGCGCCGCCGAGGTCGACGAGGACGGTGACGTCGTCGGGGCACATCTCGGCGGGGCTGAGCAGCACGGCGCCGCCCGGCTGGTGGAGGGTGTCGCGCCAGGTCTCGTCGCTGATGACGTGCAGGCCCTCGGCGACGGCCGCCTCGCAGGCCTCGCGGACGAGTTCCGGGGCGGGGACGGTGGCGGTGGGGTCGTCGGCGACGGAGAGCAGCACGAGCCGGGGGTCGCCGCCCTCGGCGCGGATCCGGCGGACGGTCTCCAGGAGGGCGTACGGATCGGGGACGCCGCCCGCCTCGGCGGCCGTGGGCACGTGGTAGGCCGGGCGGCCGAGGAGCCGGGCCTGCGGGGTCCACCAGGCGGGGCAGGGGCGGGGCAGCAGGAGGTCGCCGCCGTGGGCGGCGATCAGGGCCAGGAGGAGCGCGGGGGCGCCGGGCGCGGCCACCACGTCCTCGGGGTGGGTGCGCAGGCCGCGCCGCCACCAGTAGCCGGCGGCGGCCTCGCGCAGGACGGGCCCGCCGCCGGGCGGTTCGGGGGTGGTCCGTCCGGCGGCGGCGGCGAGCAGCCCGGCGAGTCCGGGCAGGACGGGGAGGCCGGTGTCGGGCGCGGGAGGGCCGTAGCGCACCGGGCCGCGGCCTTCCGGAGCCGTCTGCCGCATGTCCCGCACCTCCTGAGCGCGCGGGGCGCCGGGCGGACACCCCCGTGTGCCCTTTATACGAAGGTTCGGGCGTTCTCGCCCCTTCAGACGACGGTGACCGGGTGACGCGCGACCGCGCCGAAGAGGCACCCCTGGGTGTCGTGCACGGCCCGGTCCGGCGGACCCAGCCGTTCCGCCGGGGCGGTGCCCACCCCGTTGTGGGCAGTCGTTCCGCTGGGGCGAGGGGGTCTCCCCTGCTCGAGCGGGACGATTGCCCACACGGGCGGGTGGGAACCACCCCGGCAGGCGCGCGCCCACACGGGCGGGGGCGGGGACGCCGTTCATTCCCGGCGCGCTCGATCAGGGCCGTACGGATGACGGAGGGCCCGCCCCAGGGGCGCGGGGCGGTACGGCCGGCGGTGGGCCAGAATGCGGCATGCCGATACGTGAAGCGCTTCCCGAGGACGCCGCGGCCCTCGCCGCCGTGCACGTCCTGTCCTGGCGGGCCGCCTACCGCGACCTGCTCCCCCGCCCGTACCTCGACGCCCTGGACGTCGAGGAGCGCACCGGCGTCTGGCGCGCCCGCCTCGCGGCGCCGGACCGGCCCTCGGTGCTGGTGGCGACGGGGGACGGCGGGCGGCTGGTCGCCTTCTCGTGCTTCCGGCCCTGGCCGGACGGGGAGTTCGCCGCCGGGAGCACGGCCGAGCTGGCGGCGCTGTACGCCCTGCCGGAGGTCTGGGGCACGGGCGTCGGGCGCGCGCTCCTGTCGGCGTCCACCGAGGCGCTCGTCGCGGCCGGGTTCCGGGCGGCGGCGCTGTGGGTCTTCGCGGGCAACGCACGGGGGCGGCGGTTCTACGAGGCGGCGGGCTGGCGGCCGGACGGGACGGCGGTACGGGAGGAGACGGGCGGCCGGGTCCTGGAGGAACTCCGGTACCGGAGGGCCCTGTTGGCATGACCCCTTGTCCACATCGCAAGACACGGGTCTCATCATTCGGCCGTCGTGCGTACGGTGGAGACACGCACCCACACCGAGGGAGTCGCTTCGATGACGCACGCCTCCGCACAGCCCCCGGCCTCCGAGACCGCCGTCTACACGCACGGCCACCACGAGTCGGTCCTGCGCTCGCACAACTGGCGGACCGCCGCCAACTCCGCCGCCTACCTGCTGCCCGAACTGCGCCCGGGCCTGGACGTCCTGGACGTGGGCTGCGGGCCCGGCACCATCACGGCCGACCTGGCCGCCCTGGTCGCGCCGGGCCGGGTGACCGGGGTCGACGCGGCCGAGGACGTACTGGCGAAGGCCCGCGTGGGCGCCGCCGAACGCGGCCTGAAGAACGTGGAGTTCGCGGTGGCCGACGTCCACGCTCTGGACTTCCCCGACGACTCCTTCGACGTCGTCCACGCCCATCAGGTGCTGCAGCACGTCGGCGACCCGGTCCAGGCGCTGCGCGAGATGCGCCGGGTGTGCCGGCCCGGCGGTGTCGTCGCGGCCCGCGACAGCGACTACGGGGCCTTCGCCTGGTTCCCCGAGCGGCCCGCCCTGGACGGGTGGCTGGACCTGTACCACCGGGTCGCGCGCGCCAACGGCGGGGAACCGGACGCGGGACGGCGACTGTTCTCCTGGGCCCGGCAGGCCGGCTTCACCGAGATCACGACGACGGCCGCCACCTGGTGTTTCGCCATTCCCGAGGAGCGGGACTGGTGGAGCGGCCTGTGGGCGGACCGTACGACCGCCTCCGGCTACGCCGACCTGGCCGTGGAGGGCGGGCACGCGACCGCCGCCGAGCTGGAGTCGATCGCGGAGGCCTGGCGGGAGTGGGGCGGGCAGGAGGACGCCTGGTTCATGGTCCCGCACGGCGAGATCCTGTGCCGGGTGTCCTGACGCCCCACGGCGGAACCGGACCGCCTCAGTCCCGGAAGAAGTCGTGGAATCCGAGGCAGTCCGGGTCCTGGAAGGGGCAGTTCGGATGCGGGGTGCGGTCCGGTTCCGGCCGGGCAGGCTCGGGATCCGCGGAGCCGGCCGCCGACGGCGGCAGCTCGAACCCGCCGCACAGGCAGGTGCCGCAGGCGCCGGAGAACCGGGGCTCGGCATGGCGGAAGCGCGGGTGGCCGCACCGGCACTCGGCCGTCGCCCAAGACGCCATCCCCGGACCCCCGCCCCTCCGTGCCGTCGTCACACGGCCCATGGTCCACGGTACCGCCGCTCGGCGCCCGCCCGTCAGCTCGGGCGCATCCTGAACTCGTAGGCGTCCGGCAGGGGTTCGTCGGTGAGCTCCGCCCACAGCTCGCCCAGGATCTCGGCACCCTCGCGCAGATCGGCGACCTCGAAGCCCGCGTCGAAGACGGCGCGGGCTTCGCCCTTCCTGCCCTCGGCGAGCAGGATCCGCGCCTCCAGGAGCCGGAACGCACCCCGCCCCCGGACCTCCTCCGGGAGGCTCGCCCACAACTCCCCCGCCGTGCCGGTCCGCCCGGCGGCGAGCAGGGCGACGATCGCCTCGCGCCCCAGGGCGGCGACCACCGCGACGTCTTCGGCGCCGTCCGTCTCCGCGTGGTCGGCGAAGGCCTCCGCGAACCGCTCGGCGGCCCGCCGCGGGTGCCCGTCCTCCTGGTCGGCGACGGCCAGGCAGTACAGCAGGGGCCAGCGCGCCTCGGCCCGGTGGAGTCCGCGCTCCCAGCTCCGTACCGCCTGGGCGCGGTCTCCCGCGTGCCACTGGGCGATGCCGAGGTGGTACTCGGTGGACGGGTCGGCGGGGGCGGTCTCCAGCATGTCCCGCCAGGGGGCGGCGACCAGCGGCGCACCGGGTCCCGCGCCCTTCGCCGGGGGCGGCAGGACACCGGTGCGCAGGAGCTCCCGCCAGGGTTCCTGGTCCGGGCCGAGGGTCGACTCGGGGAAGGG
This sequence comes from Streptomyces sp. TLI_105, assembly GCF_900105415.1. Taxonomy (GTDB): domain Bacteria; phylum Actinomycetota; class Actinomycetes; order Streptomycetales; family Streptomycetaceae; genus Streptomyces. The sequence continues at coordinate 1,584,757 of NZ_FNSM01000001.1, forward strand.
CGTACCGGGCAACGCGTGTCCCCCGCGCAGGACTTCGAGGGCTCCCCAGCCGGAGCCGGCCGCGAGGACGGTCTCCGGTTCGGCGTCCGCGGCGCCCTCCCGCCAGGCGGTGTACGCCGCGTCGACGGCGGCGCGGGGCAGCGCCGCCGCCAGCTTCGCCTCGACGTCGGCGCGGGCGGCGGCCCAGTCGTCGCCGAGGGCCGCGGCGGGGTCGGCGGCGAGCGGCCCGTACGCCTCCAGCCAGCTGAACTCGGCGCCGCCCGTGAGCTCCAGGTGTTCCAGCTGGGTGCGGGCGAGCCCGGCCTGCACCTCGGCGTAGCCGGGGGTTCCGGGCTCGGTCAGCCACTCCTGCCAGCGTCGGCCGCCGCGCTCGGTCCCCCACAGGAAGAGCTTGCGGCCGCGCAGCGCGTCGGTGGAGGTCTGGACGAGTCCGTGGCCGTCCGCGTCGAGGGCGGCGATCCAGCGGCGCTGCCCCTCGGGCAGGTCGTAGAAGTAGTCCGCGGCGTGGGCGCCGTTCAGCGGGTACGAGCGGTCGGTGCCGTCCTCGGCGACGGGTACGGGCAGGCGGTCCAGGCCGCGTTCGTAGCCGTGGTGCCAGGCCGCGTCGGCGGGCACGAGGACCCTGCGCTCCTCGGGGACGGCGGTGTTGGACCACCAGTAGGCGGGGACGGTCCGCTCGTGGGGGTTGCGGACGCGGACGCCGACGTACAGGAAGTCGGAGTCCTCGGGGAGCCACAGGTCGACCTGGAAGGGCAGGTCGCGCAGGCGCTCCCACTCCCACAGGCGGAGCATCGGGCCGCCGTCGGGGGCGCGGACGACGGCCGCGTGGAGGGGCGAGCAGGAGAGGGTGGTGTGACCGGTGGCCCCGATGTTCCACTCGATGCCGCCGGAGAACCAGGCGCCGTTGAGGGCGAAGGCGGCGGGCTGGAGGACGGGGTTGCGGTAGAGGAGTTCACGTCCGGTGGGCTTGTGGTGCAGGGAGTGGACGCGGCCGCCGAGGCCGGGCAGCACGGTCACCCGGAGCCGGTCGTTCTCGATCACGATCGTGTCGAGGTCCGCGGGCGTGCGCTCGCGGCCGTAGCCGTCGCGCACGGGGGCCGGGAGCAGGCTGCGCAGGGGCGCCCGTCCGATGCCCCGGGCCATGTCGCGCGGGAGCTCCGCGAGGGTCCGCGCGTCGACCGCGTGGGCCCCGGCGCCGGCGGGGGCCCGCAGTGCGGGAAGGGGGTTGTCCGGGCCCAACGGGGCCGCGGGCAGCGTCAGTACGGCACGTCGTACGGTCGTCATCGATCCATGGAACACGGCAGATCCGGTCCTGACCAGGGGTTCTCCGCGTCAGGCTTCGGCAAAGCCGCCGGGGCGGGGCGCCCGGATATTCCCGGCGGCGGCGGTGCCCGCCGCCGTAGTGTGGAGGGTCGGCCCGCCACCGTGGCGGCCGTGGACCAGGGCACAGGGAGTACGAGGAATGGGCACGCAGCACACCTACCGGGTCATCGTGCGCGGCACGTTCGACGGTCTGTCGGAGGAGAGCCGGTCCCGGCTGCTCGCCGAGGTGGACGCGCACGGGCTGACGGCGATGCAGTTCACGGAGGAGGGCTCGCTGGCCTACGACCGGACGCTGAAGCACTTCTCGTACCGCCTGGTCGTCGTCTCGGACGCCGAGGACGGAGACGAGATGGCGGGCGCGATCGCGGAGGACCGGGTGGAGAAGGCGCTCGGCGAGCTGGGACACGGGTACAAGGCGCTGCGCTCGACGGTGACGGACCTCGACACGATGAAGATCAACCGGAAGCGCTAGGTGTGCGACTGCCGCAGCCCGATGACGAGGCTGGCCGCGCCGCCCACCTTCCAGGAGAGGAAGCTGCGATCTTTGCCCAGGCGGACGAGCTCAACGCCCACATCGCTCGGTTCCTCGAACACTACGGGTAGGCTCGTAGGTATGGGAATTGACTGGGAGAACATACTCGGCGCAAGCGGTAACGGCCTCGACGATGCCTACGACAGCGCGGTCTCCGCGGTCATCTACAGCGATGACCCGGGGGAGGACCGTCGGCCACTCCCAATCGGCGAAGAGCACGACGACACAGACGGCTTGCGCTGAACTGGCGAAACGCCCCGGCAAGCCGCGGCGTTTCGCCATCAGGTCAGGGGTCGGTCAAGAGGCGGCCGAGCTCAACTCTGCGGCTCGATCGCCGCCTTCACCGAACTCGTCATCCCCGGCGACGGCACAGGTGACGGCCAGCACTACGGCACGGGGGTGCTGCCCGAGCACCGAGGTCACGGCCTCGGCCGATGGATGAAGGCCGAGTCGACCCGACAGGCCCACAGGGACTATCCGGACCTCGGTGACCTCCTGACCGACACCGCCGACAGCAACGCGCACATGCGACGGGTCAACGACGGTCTCGGCTACACACCCACGCACACGACACACCAGTATCAGCTCGACCTTTAGCAGAGAGCGGACGGGCCGGACCGGGACATCACCCCGCCCGGCCTGTCCGTGCTTTCGATACACGCCCTAGTCGGATGCCGTGATGGCCCAGCGTTCGTGGTCGCGCCAGGCTCCGTCGATGTGCAGCATCGCGGGCGAGAAGCCCTCCAGGCGGAAGCCGGCGCGGCGGACGAGGGCACGGGAGGCGGTGTTGCCGGGCTGGATGTTCGCCTCCAGCCGGTGCAGCTCCAGGGGGCCGAAGGCGTGCTCCAGGACCAGCCCGAGGGCCTCGGTGAGGAGTCCGCGTCCGGCGGCGTGCGCGAAGGCGCCGTACCCGAGGGCGCCGCTGCGGAACGCGCCGCGGACGATGTTGTTGATGTTGACGAAGCCGGCGATCCCGCCGCCGTCGGCGCGCTCGCAGACCAGGAAGCCCGCGCGCGCCGGGTCCTCGATCAGAACGCCCGCGTAGGCGGCGTACGCCTCGGCCGTGCACGGCGGGAAGAGCCAGGGACGGTGGAGCTCCCGGCTCTCGCGGGCGCGGGCGGTGAACTCCTCGGCGTCGGCGAGGGAGAAGGGACGCAGGCCCACGCGGGGCCCGACGGCGAGGTAGGCGGTGGGCTCGTCGGACATGCGGCCAGGCTATGCGGGCCGGGGACGGGGGGCACGGGCTTTCGGCCGCGGGCGGCGGCGGGGTGCGGGCTCTCGGCGGCGGGGTGCGGGCTCTCGGCGGCGGCCGACGGGCAGCGGCGGGCGGGCTTTCGGCGGCGGGCACGGGGCCGGCGGAACACAGGCCCTACAGCGGCGGGCGCGGGCGGCGGCAGGGCAGAGCCCTTCGGCAGCGGGCGCGGCTCCGGCGGAACACGGGCCCTTCAGCGGCGGGCGTCGCGGACGCGGGGTGGGCAGGTCTCGCCCTTGCGTACCACTCCGATCATGACGGTGGTCCGCCGGTCGAGGGCCGTGCCCACCGTCGGGTACTGGGTGCAGACCTCCCAGCACGGCGGCCAGAGCACCCGCCGGTCGCGGCCGCTCACGTCGTGGACGTCGAGGCGGGTCCGGCGGTCGAGGCGGGTGAAGACCTGCCACAGGCCCCGGCCCAGGAAGTCCGGCATCGGCCGTGCCCCGGCCTCGTCGCCGGGCGTGGCGGCACCCTCCGCCGAGGAGGCGGCGACGGCCGCGAGCGCCAGGACCGCGCCGACGCCGACGACGGCGGCCCGCCTCACTTCCGCCTCCGGGCGGCGAAGTAGGCGCCGCAGCCCGCACCGAGGAGGGCGGTGGCGAGCAGCGCCACGTAGAGCGGCAGGGTGACCTCGGGGACCAGCAGGCGGATCCTGACCTCGCGGGTGTTCTCGAAGATGAAGACCAGGGTGAGGACCGCGACCGCGACCATCGCGATCCGCCCCGGGGTGAGGGCTCCGGCCCAGCGGGACTTGCCCCCGCCCGCTGCCCGTGGCGTCCACTTGGGACTCATGCCCGGCCCCTCTCCTCCGTCGTGCCGCGTCGGTCGTACCCGGCCACGGCCGTGGGACCAGAATGGGACGCGCGGCGCCTCCCCGTGACGGCGAGCAGAGCCGTACGGGTGACTTGTCAGACAACGCGGGCCGACTACCGTGGTGCGAAGACCGGCGGAGAGCGCGCCGGTGACGAGACGAGGAGGGGCCGTGGCGGTCAGCGGACAGCGGCGGCGACCGGTCGTGGCGCTCTACGAGCGGATCGCGGACGCCGTCCACGACGGCACCTACCCGCCGGGCTCCACGCTCCCCTCCGAGCCGAAGCTCGCCGCCGAGCTGGGCGTCAGCCGGCCGGCCCTGCGCGAGGCGCTGCTGCTGCTCCAGGAGGACGGCGTCCTCACGGTGCGGCGCGGGGTGGGCCGTACCGTCAACGACCGTCCGCCCCGGCGCGGCTTCGAGCACGTCCAGCCCCTGGAGGAGCTGATCGGCGCGGGCGCCCCCCTGCGGGTGCGGGCGCTGCTCAGGACCGTCGAGGAGCCGACCGACTTCACCACCCAGCACCTGCTCGCGCCCGCCCGCGCCGAGCTGCGGTTCTGGGAGTCCGTACTGGGCGGGGAGGGCACGGCGGCGGCGCTGAGCCACGAGTGGGCGGCGCCCGACGAGCTGCTCGACCGCGTGCACCCGGAGTTCGCGCGGGCCCTGCGGGCGGCGGAGGCCGAGACGGGGGCCGGCGGCGCGGTCTCGATGCTGGCGGTGCTGGTGGGGGCGTCTCGGGAGACGGCCCTGAGCGCGCACAGCGGGATCACGGCGACGCTGCTCGGGCGGCGGCGCGGGGAGCAGCTGGGGCGCCCGGCGGACACCCCCGCCGTCCTGGTCACCCAGGTGGTGCGGGTCGGCGAGACCCCGGTCCTGGCGGCCAAGCACATGCTCCCGACGGGCACGCCCGCGCTGCCGGTGCTGCAGTCGTACTGAGTGGGGGCGGGAGCCCGCCCGAGCTCCGGCCACGAAGACGCCTCCGCACGCCGGAGCCCGACCACGGGCCGCGAGGGGCCTCCGCGCGCCGGGGTTCAGGCCGTGAGCCACGAGGGCGCCTCCGCGCCCACGGCCCGGGGGCCGGGGGCCGGGGGCCGGGGGCCGGGGGCCGGGGGCCGGGGGCCGGGGGCCGGGGGCCGGGGGCCGGGGGCCTGTCGTCCAGGGCCCGGTCCGTGAACCGTGCGGGCGCCTCCGCCCGCCGAAGCCCCGGGTCCCGGGCCCACAGACCCCCGAGCCACAGGCCGCGAGGGTGCCCCCTCGCGCCCGCACCGGGGCGGAGTCCCCGGCCCGCCGGCCGCCCGTCGGGCCCGTCACAGCGCCCCGCGCGCCCTTGGCGTACACTTCCCCGCCATGCACTTGTCTGACAACTCTGCCACGCCTGCCGCCGCCACCGTCTCCGAGTGGATCCGCCGGGCCCCCAAGGCCGTCCTCCACGACCACCTCGACGGCGGGCTGCGCCCCGCGACCATCGTCGAGCTGGCGCGGGAGTGCGGCTACACCGCGCTGCCGACCGAGGACCCGGCCGAGCTCGCGGTCTGGTTCCGGGACGCCGCCGACTCCGGTTCGCTGGAGCGCTACCTGGAGACCTTCGCCCACACCTGCGCGGTCATGCAGACCCGCGAGGCGCTCGTGCGCATCGCGGCCGAGTGCGCCGAGGACCTGGCGGCGGACGGCGTCGTCTACGCCGAGATCCGTTACGCCCCCGAGCAGCACCTGGAGGGCGGCCTCACCCTCGACGAGGTCGTCGAGGCGGTGAACGACGGCTTCCGCGAGGGCGAGCGCCGCACCGGCGGCCGGATCACGGTCCGCACCCTCCTCACCGGCATGCGCCACACCGACCGCTCCCTGGAGATCGCGGAGCTCACGGTCGCGCACCGGGACAACGGCGTGGCGGGCTTCGACATAGCCGGCGGCGAGATCGGCAACCCGCCGGCCCGCCACCTCGCCGCCTTCCAGCACCTGAAGCGGGAGAACTGCCACTACACGATCCACGCCGGCGAGGCCGTCGGCGCGGAGTCGATCCACGAGGCCGTGCAGGTCTGCGGCACCGAGCGGATCGGCCACGGCGTGCGGATCACGGACGACATCGCCGAGGACGGCACGCTGGGCCGGCTCGCCTCGTACGTCCGGGACAACCGCATCGCCCTGGAGGTCTGCCCGACCTCCAACCTCCAGACGGGCGCCGCGAAGGACTACGCCTCGCACCCGATCGACGAGCTGCGCCGGCTCGGCTTCCGGATCACGCTCAACACCGACAACCGGCTGGTCTCCGGCACCACCATGAGCGAGGAGTTCCAGCACATGGTGGACGCGTTCGGGTACGGCCCCGAGGTCTTCGAGGAGTTCACGGTCGCCGCCCTGGAGGCCGCCTTCCTGCCGCTGCCGGAGCGGCAGCGGCTGATCGACGAGGTCGTCCGCCCGGGGTACGCGGCGCTGTAGGCCCGTGGGCCCGTAGGCCTCAGCCGACCCTTCCCCCGCCCACCAGGGGAAGGGAGAGCGTCCCCGTGGACTCGGGGTCGCTGACGACGGTCACCGGCTTGACGCCCCGGTTGCCGGAGTACGCGGTGTCGCTCGCGGCGACGACGAACTCCAGCCGGTGGCCCGTCTCGTACCGGTGGACGATGCCCGGCAGCTCGACGGTGAAGGGGCGGGTGACGTCCGGTACGCGCACCGGCGCGACCAGCCGGTTGACCAGGGTCTTCGTCCCGTCGGGCGCGACGTCGTAGAGCTTGGCGAAGAGGACGAGCTTGTCGGCGGCGTCGCCCGAGTCCTGGACGCGTTCGGTCGCCGGGGACACGACCCGGAGGGTCGCCCTCGGCGCGCCGACGAGGTCCACGGGCGCGGTGAGCGGGGCGCTGGTCCAGCCGAGGTAGGTGCCCGGGGTGTCGTACGGCCGGGGGTCGGGGAGTCCGATCATCCCGGCGAGCGAGGATTCGGAGTGGCTGGTGGGGACCAGCCAGTTGCCGTACTGCCGGGAGCCGCGGGCGACCTTCGTACGGTTGTCGACGAGCTTGCCGTCGCCGGAGAGGTACAGCTTCTGGCTGAGCGCCGGGACCCGGTCCGCGGTGCCGTAAGCGCTCTGCCCCTCGCGGTACCAGGCGAAGGCGGGGCCGGTGTCCGCGGCCGCGTTCTTCCGGAGGTGGCGGTCGAACCAGGCGAGGACGCGCTGTCCGACGTAACTCCCCTCCGGGTCGCCGAGGTCGAGTTCGCCCGGCTTCTGTCCGCCGCTGTGGCCCCAGGACTGCCAGATCATCCGGGTGTCGACGCCCCGCTCGCGCAGCCGGTCGTAGGTGGCGCGCGCCTCGTTGAGGTTGAACAGGCTGTCGGACTGGCCCTGGACGATCAGGGTGGGGGCGGTGATCCGGTCCAGGTAGGAGACCGGTGAGACGCTGCGGGCGTACGTGAGCATCTTCTCGGTCTCGGCGGCCGGGTAGCGGCCGGAGTTGAGGAGCCTCACGGTGTCGCAGGCGTCGGTGACGAAGTGCAGACAGCCGAGGGAGTTGATCCGGCTGGGGTCGAGGGACGGGGAGAGGAGGGGCTGGCCCTCGCCGATGAGGTAGAAGCCGTTGGCCCACTGCCATTTGAAGACGCCGGGGGTGGCCCGGTCGGCGGCGTTGGGGGCGAGCGAGTACGCGAGGTCGTTCCAGGTGATGAGGGGGACGAGGGCGTCGATGCGGGGATCGACGGAGGCGGCCGCGAGTTGGACGGCCCCGCCGTAGGAGCCGCCGATCATGCCGACGCGCGGGTCTCCCGCGCCGTCCCGGGTGACGAAGTCGACGCGGGTGCCGTCGTCGGCGGCCCGGCTGCCGGCGAGGAAGTCGACGAGGCGGGCGGCGGCCCGGCCGTCGGTCTCCGGGGCGTCGAGGGAGATCAGGCAGCCGGACTTCCCGAAGCCGAGGCCCGAGTAGACGAGGCCGACGTAGCCGCGCTCGGCGAAGGCCTTGCCGATCGCGGCGGTGGAGCCGTCGCTCTTGCTGCCGCCGAAGCCGTTGGTGGCGAGGACGGCGGGCGCGGGGTGGGCGGCGTCCGCACCGGCGGGCCGGTAGAGGTCGGCGTCGACCGCGCAACTCCGGCCGCCCGCCTCGACGGTGAACCGGAGCGGGGTGACGGTGTACGCGCCGGCCTCGGCCTCGGCGCCGCTCGCGGGCACGGCCAGGGCGAGCGGCGCGGCGAGCGCGGCCGCGCCGGCCACGAGCGCGAGGACCTTGCGGGATCGGGGCACGGCACGGGACACAGGGGACCTCCACGCTGAGGACGACACCGAGAGGCCCGGCACCTACCGACTGGTAGGTACCCGGGCAGCGCCCATGCTGTGACACGTGTCATAAGCCCGTCAACGCGCCGGACGAAGGTTGTTGACGGAGATTCAGTGAAGGCGACGCTCCCCGCGCGGGCGGCCGGGTCCGGCGGACCGCCGCCCGCCCTCCGATGGGAGAATGGCGGCATGACAGGCGCTGAGGAATTCCGACCCGAATCGGAGCGGGTGACGCGCGTCCTGCGCGACCAGATCATCGACGGGACCCGGGCCCCCGGCAGCAGGCTGGTGGAGCGCGAGATCGCGGCCGAGCTGGACGTGAGCCGGCTGCCCGTCCGCGACGCCCTGCGGGACCTGGTCGCGGAGGGCCTGGTGACACCCCGCCCGCGCACCTGGGCGGTGGTCCGCGAGTTCACGGCGTCCGACATCTCGGACCTCGGCGAGGTCAGGTCCGCCCTGGAGATCCTCGGCTTCCGGCTCGCCGCGCAGCGCCGCACCCGGGCGGGGCTCGCCAAGCTCCGCGCCGACCTCGACGCCGAGCTGGCGGCCGCGGCCAAGGGCGACGGGCAGGCCGCCCGGCGGGCGGCCGCCGACTTCCACGAGACCGTCACGGAGCTGGCCGACAACGCCCTGCTCAGCGAGCTCAACGCGACGCTGCGCAGCCGGATGCGCTGGCTGCTCGGGCAGCACGACGACTTCACCGTCGTCGCCGAGGAGCACGCGGAGCTGTACCGGGGGATCGAGGCGCGGGACGTGGAGCGCGTCGAGAAGCTGGCCCTGCGCCACCTGGAGACGAGCCGGGACGAGGCCGCCGCGCACCAGCGCAGGACGGCGTCGGAGTAGGAGCCCGGCGCGGGCGGGGGGTGCGGCAGGCCGCCCGACCGCCCGCGAGTGGCCAAACGGTGTACCGAGCGACGGTCAGCGCAGGGCGGGTGCGCCGTACCGGCGTGGCCTCCCCCTCAGCGCAGGGCGGGTGCGCCGTACCGGCGTGGCCTCCCCCTCAGCGCAGGGCCGGTGCGTCCAGGGTGAGCGTGCCCGTGTCCGCGTCGAGTACGGCGGGTATGCCGAGCGGCATGGTCAGCGCGGTGGTGCTGTGCCCGAAGCCCATCTCCTCCACGACCGGCACCCCGAGCCCGCCGAGCCGGTCGGCGAGCACCGCCCGCACCTCCTCGTACGGACCGCACTCTTCCCAGGAGCCGAGGCCGATGCCCGCGACCCCGTCGAGCCGACCGGAGCGCAGCAGTTGGGTGAGGATGCGGTCGAGGCGGTACGGCTCCTCCCCCACGTCCTCCAGGAGCAGCAGCCCGCCGCGCGCCGAGGGACGCCCGTGCGGGGTGCCGAGGTCGGCGGCGAGGAGGCTGGCGCAGCCGCCGAGCGTCACGCCCCGGGCCCGGCCCGGCACCAGGGGCCGCGCCGTCTCCAGGCCGAGGGTCCGGACGGTCTCGGGCTCGAAGAGCGTGGCCCGCAGCGACTCCCGGGTGCGCGGGTCCGACAGGAACGTGCCGGCGGCGACCATCGGTCCGTGCAGGGTGGCGAAGCCCGCTCGGACGGCGAAGGCCTCGTGCAGGGCGGTGACGTCGCTGTAGCCGACGAACGCCTTGGGCCCCGCCGCCCGTATCGCCGTCCAGTCGACCAGGTCCACCATGCGTTGGGCCCCGAACCCGCCGCGCGCGCAGAGCACGGCGGAGACCGACGGGTCGCACCAGGCCTCGGTCAGATCGCGGGCGCGCGCCCGGTCCGCCCCCGCGAGGTGGCCGAGCGTGGGGTGGGCGTCCAGGACGTGCGGGGCGACCACCGGTTCCAGGCCCCAGCCGCGCAGGATGTCGAGCCCGGCCGTGAGCCGCTCCTCGGGGACGGGACCGCTGGGGGCGACGACGGCGACCCGGGCCCCGGGCCTGAGCCGCTCGGGCCGGGTCAGGGGTTCGACGGCGGAGGACGGGCCGGTCATGCGCGGTACTCCAGGTCAGGCACGTCCGTACGATCGATGCCGAAGGTCCTTGCGTACAGGGCGAGTTCGGCCTCCAGGGCCTGGGTCATGGTGTCGTCCCTGCGGAAGCCGTGCCCCTCCCCCTCGAAGGCGAGGTAGGCGTGCGGGACGCCCCGGCCGGCCGCGCGGGCGAGGAGGCGCTCGGCCTGCGCGGGCGGACAGATGACGTCGTCGAGGCCCTGGAGCAGCAGGAACGGGGCCGTGACGCGGTCGACGTGCTCGATCGGCGAGCGCTCCTTGTAGCGGGCGGGCACCTTGTCGAGCGGTCCGATCAGTCCGTGGAGGTACTGGGACTCGAAGTCGTGGGTCTCGTCGGTGGCCCAGCTCCACAGGTCCAGGACGGGGTAGATGATCGTGCCGCAGGCGTACACGTCGGTGGAGACGAGGGACGCGGCGCTGGTCCAGCCGCCCGCGCTGCCGCCGCGCACGGCGAGCCGGGCGGGGTCGGCGGTGCCCTCGGCGGCGAGGGCCGCCGCGACGGCCGCGCAGTCCTCGACGTCGACGACGCCCCACTGCTCGCGCAGCCGCTCCCGGTACTCCCGGCCGTATCCGGTCGAGCCGCCGTAGTCGACCTTGGCGACGCCGATGCCCCGCGAGGTGAAGTAGGCGGTCTCCAGGTCGAGGACGAGCGGTGTGCGGCCGGTGGGGCCGCCGTGGGCCCAGATCACATAGGGCGGCAGCTCGCCCTCGGGCCCGGTGAAGCCGGGGTGGCGCGGCGGGTGCACCTGGGCGTGGATCTCCCGCCCGCCGGGGCCGGTGAAGGTGCGGATCCGGGGCTCGGGGAGGTAGGCGGGGTCGACGGCGTCGGTGTGCGCGGCGCCGACCACACGGCTGCGGCCGGTGCGGGTGTCGAGCTCGACGAGCTCGGCGGAGCGGTGCGGGCCGGCGGCGACGCCGACCACCCGGGTGCCGTGGGCGGCGAGGGTCGCGGCCCACTCGGTGCGGGATCCGCCGGCGTCGACGAGGGCGCGGCGTTCGGGGTCGAGGATCCCGAGGGTGGTGGTCCCCCTGCCGTGGACGACGGCGATCAGGCCGTTCTCCAGGGGGGTGAACCAGCGGAGTCCGATCTGCCAGAGCGGGCCGCCGAACTCCTCGGCGCGGGGACAGAGCGCCTCCGGTTCGGCGAGGCGGCCGTCGGCGTCGACCTCGGCGCGGTAGAGGTTCCACCAGCCGGTGCGGTCGCTGACGAGGAGCAGTCGGCCGGCCGCGTCCCAGTCGACCTGCGGGATCGACTCGGCGGCCGAGCCGGCGACGGTCCTGGCCTCCCGGAAGGTGCCGTCGGGGGTGACCTCGGCGAGCTGGACCTCGGTGCCGTCCCAGGGCATCCGGGGGTGGTCCCAGGCGATCCAGGCCGCCCGGCGGCCGTCCGGGGAGAGCCGGGGTCCGGTGACGAACCGGTGGCGCCCGTCGGAGAGTTCCCGGACGGCGGCACGGTCCTCGGCGGCCGAGCCGTCGAGGGGCACGGCGACGAGGACGCGGCGCACGTCGGTGGGGGCGGGGCCGGTGAACTCCTCCAGGACGCACCACACCTCGCCCCGGTCCGGGCGGATGACCGGGTCCACCCACCGCAGTCCGCCGCCGACGGAGGAGAGCGGGGTCAGCGGTCGCGGCTCCGTGGCGGGCTCGGCGTCGGGTTCGTACGCGTAGAGCCGCTGGTCGGGGAAGTGGCAGAACACGGCGAGCGGTCCGCCCGCCGGGCGCGCGATGGCAGCCCAGGGCTGCCCGCCGTACTCGATCACCCTGCTGCGGACGTTCCACGGGGCGGGCAGCAGGCTCTGCTCGGTGCCGTCGGCGCGCCGCCTGACGAGGGCGCGCCGGCCGCCCTCGGCGGGGCGGGGCGCGGTCCACCAGAGCTCGTCGCCGACGGCACCGAGGTACTCGGGCCGCCCGTCGTGGGCGGCGGCGAGCGCGGCGTCGACGGGCGACGGCCAGCTGCCGTACCCGGCCGTGGTCATGGCCATCTCGTCTCCCCCTGTCATGGGACTGGTCCCCCCTCTGTCCTACGCGGACTTCAGATAGTGGTCGAGCACACGGACGCCGAAGTGCAGGGCGTCCACCGGGACGCGCTCGTCGACGCCGTGGAAGAGCGCTCCGTAGTCGAGGTCCGGGGGCAGCCGGAGCGGCGAGAAGCCGTAGCCGGTGATGCCGAGCCGCGAGAACTGCTTGGCGTCCGTGCCGCCGGACATGGTGAACGGCAGGACGTGCCCGGCCGGGTCGAAGCACTCGACGGCGGCCCGGAGCTTGGCGAAGGTAGGGGAGTCGACCGGGGCCTCCAGGGGCACCTCGCGGTGGTGGAACTCCCACTCCACGCCGGGTCCGGTGAGCAGGTCCATGGTCGCGGCGAACTCCTCCTCGCCGCCCGGCAGCATCCGCCCGTCGACGTAGGCCACGGCCTGGCCCGGGATGACGTTGACCTTGTAACCGGCCTCCAGCATCGTCGGGTTGGCGCTGTTGCGGACGGTCGACTCGACGAGGGCTGCGGCGGGGCCGAGCTTGTCGAGGAGGAGGTCGACGTCGAGGTCGGGGGCGCTCGTGTCGACGTCGATGGCGTACAGCGCGGCGAGTTCGGTGAGGGCGGCGCGGACGGTCGTGGTGAGGCGGACCGGCCAGGCGTGGGCGCCGATCCGGGCGACGGCCGCGGCGAGGCGGGTGACGGCGTTGGCCGTGTTCACCTTGGAGCCGTGGCCGGCCCGGCCGCGGGCGGTGAGCTTGAGCCAGGCGGTGCCCCGCTCCCCCGCCGCGATCGGGTAGAGGGTGGTGCCGGGCTGCGGGTGGAAGCTGAACGCCCCGGACTCGCTGATGCCCTCCGTGCAGCCCTCGAAGAGCGCCGCGTGCCGGTCGGCGAGGAAGTCGGAGCCGTCCTCGGCGCTGGCCTCCTCGTCGGCGGTGTAGGCGAGGACGACGTCGCGGCGGGGCCGGATGCCGTGGCGGGCCCAGGAGCGGACGACGGCCAGGACCATCGCGTCCATGTTCTTCATGTCGACGGCGCCGCGCCCCCAGACGACCCCGTCGCGCACCTCGCCGGAGAAGGGGTGAACGGCCCATTCGGCGGGGTCGGCGGGCACCACGTCCAGGTGGCCGTGGACGAGGAGCGCCTCGGCCGAGGGGTCGGTGCCGGGGATCCGCGCCACCACGTTGGTGCGGCCGGGGGTCCGCTCCAGGAGGGTGGGTTCGATCCCGGCGTCCGCGAGCCGCTCGGCGACGTACTCGGCGGCCGGCCGCTCGCGGCAGTCGCCGCCGCCCCGGTTGGTGGTGTCGATGCGGATGAGCTCGGAGGTGAAGGTGACCACCTCGTCGAGCGACGTCGTGTCCGGGCTCCGGACCTCCTCAGCCATACTGCTCCTCCACCGCGGCCGAGACGATGGTCGTGACCGCCTTGAACGTGCGAATTGCCTCGTACATCGTCTCGCTGGTGTACGCGACGCGCCGCTCGCCGCTCCGCGCCACGCCGGGAACCACCGTGGCGGCGGCGCCCAGGTGCTCGGCGTCGAACTCCAGCTCCACGGTGAACGGGCCGCCCCCGACCGGCTCGTACCGGACGGCGAGCGCGGCGGCGGTCTTCGCCGCGGCGCGGATGTCGGCGGCGGTCCTCGCCGGGGGGCGGCACACCGCCGCGTACCGCGAGACGTGGTCCTTGACGGCGACCTTGAGCGCCTCGGGCGCGTAGCCGAGGGCGTCCTCGCAGGTCAGGTCGTCCCCGGTGACGAGGACGACGGGCACGCCGTACTCCGCGACCACATGGGCGTTGAGCAGGCCCTCACTCGCCCGCTCGCCATTCAGCCAGACCCCGGTGATGGAGTTGGCGAGGTAGGTGTGCGCGAGGACGCCCTCGGTGCCGGCGCCGGTGTGGTAGCCGACGAAGGCGATGCCGTCGACGTCCCCGTGCTGCACGCCCTCGACCATCGAGAGGGACTTGTGCCGGCCGGTGAGCATCTCGGCCCGCTCGTCGAGCCGCTCCAGGAGCAGGTTCCGCATGGACCAGTGCGCCTCGTTGATGAGGACCTCGTCCGCGCCGCCGTCGAAGAAGCCGAGCACGGCGGCGTTCACGTCGGAGGTGAACATCGCGCGGCACCGCTCCCACTGCGGCGTGCCGGGCAGCACGTCGGCGGGCCAGGTCACACCGGTGGCGCCCTCCATGTCGGCGCTGATGAGGATCTTCATGCCTGGCACCGTACGCGCCGCCCGGCGGCCCTACCACCCCTGTGGATAACCTCCGTTGGAGTGGACCAATGACGTCCACCGGGCGGCGGTACGGATCACCCGGCCGGTTCCGGATACCCCCTGGGATCCTCCTCCTCGAACCTGCGTCGCGCAGGCGGTGGGCGTGGTCGGACAGGGAGGGTGCGAGCGTCGAGCGCTCGTGCGAGGCGCTCACCGCGCGGGGTGGAACTCGATTCCATGGATCATGGAGGCATGGTGTTCTGAGGACCGACCCGTGCACCACCCGATTGGCGGCCTTCGAATGGGACGAAACATCGTCAACGGGTGCGTATAGGCTGTCGGCCGCAGTTGTCGTTGTCGACCTTCCGGAGAGCTCTCGGTGACCATCGCCTTCACCCCGTCCGAATCCGCGCCCGTCGAGACCGAGCCCGTCGTGGTTCCCGAGCCCGCAGGGCCCGTCATGGCGGAGGAGCCGGAGTTCTGGGAGCCGTCGGACCCGGAGCCCGAGGAGGCCCGGGACGCGGACGGAGCCGTGGACGCGCACGGGGCCCCGGACGCCGACGACGCCGACGGCCACGGACCGGACCACGACCCCGTCGTCGTGCGTGACGCCCGGGACTTCGGGGTCTACGCACGGACCGGCGGCTGGGCCTTCGCGCTGAAGGTGGCCCGGAGCGTCCGGCCGGGCGGTCAGCCCGCCGAGGGGACGGCCCGGACGAAGGTCTCGGCGAAGGCCTTCGCGGAACTCGCCGGGTGCTCGCCCGAGCGGGTCATGCGCTACTACAAGGCCTGGGACATGGCGGCCGACGACGGTCTGGTCCCGCAGTTCGAGGTCCTGGTCCCGGGCGAGGACATCGAGCTGCCGGACGCGGACGTCTGGCTCTCGTACTACGCCTCCCGCAACAGCGCGTCCTCCGTGCGCGGTCAGGCGATCAGCGCGGCGGCCGAGGCGGAGGGCATCCGGCCGACGAAGGCCCTGGAGGTCGCGGAGAACCCGACGGCGCTGCGGGCTGCGATCCTCGCCGACCCCGGGACGGCCCAGGCCGCGCGCGGGGCGCTGCTGGACCGGATGAAGGAGGACCCGGCCCTCCAGACCGAGATGGCCCGCGCCATCGCCCGTACCGACGACCTGAAGAAGGCCGTGGCGAGCGAGGCGAAGGCGGCCGACCGCATCGGGTACGTGCGGCAGATCGTCGAGAAGGGCCAGATCAAGACCCCCGCCGGGCAGACCGTGGAGGCACCGGCCGAGATCCGGGCCGAGGCCGAGCGGCACCTGTCGCTCCTCGACGAGCTGGACGACTCGGAGGAGGCGGGCGAGTGGGCCGGCGAGGCCTACGACACGGTGAAGAACCTGGTCGCCAAGGCGGTCGAGGAGGATCCGGCGCTGCGCGTCCAGGAGCGGAGGACGAGGTTCTACAACAGCCTGCAGAAGGCGACGAAGGTCTTCGAGGAGCTGACGCTCGACGAGGTGATGGAGGAGGACATCTACGAGGCGGACATGCTCCAGCGCCTCGAAGCCCTCCAGGAGGCGATCGGCACCTGCATCAGCGCGCTGCGCAAGGCGACGACCGCCTCCTCCTAGGTGGCACCGCGGGGGCACCCGTCCTGGCCGCAGGCGCGCAGGGTGATGTTCTCGGCGGTCCTGCGGGCGATCCCGGCCGCCGTGTTCTCGCCCGGCAGGCAGGGCGTGCCCTGAGCGATCGGACCGAGACGGGTGCCGCCCGCTTCCCCGAACGTCGCCACGGTCCTGGCGGCCGCGTCGGCGTCGCCGCCGTGGTGGACGGCGACGAGCGCGCCGTCGGCCGCGCGCCGCGGGGCGACCGCCCGGCCGATGCCGCACGGTCCATCCGTCACCGGGGCCGTCCTGCCGGTCGGCGTCTTCATGGCCTGCTCCTCGTCCGGTGCCCGGTCCGCCGCGCCCCGGCGACAGAGCCACCGGGGCGGTGAGTGGTCATCGTGCGCTCACCGCCCGGCGCGGTGGTCCTCAGTCCTCGTGGCCGAGCTGGAGGTCGCGCTCGGTGCGGCCGCCGCCGGCCACCTGGAGGACGGTGGCGACGGGCGGGTACCCGGCGGCGATGACCGTGTACTCGCCGGAGGACAGGTCGACGAAGCGGAAGGTGCCGTCGGGCCCGGTGGTGAGGGTGTCGACGACGTTGCCCGCGGCGTCGAGGAGGGTGACCCGGGCGTCCTCCACGGGGCGCCCTCCCCCGGCCCGTACGGTGCCGCGCAGCACCGCGCCGCCGGCCAGTTCGATGTCCTGGCGGGTCTCGCGGGAGGCCTGGACGCTCACGGGGAGCGCGGCGGGCCGGAAGGCGGGGGCGCTGGCGGCGAGCGTGTACTCGCCCGCGACCAGTTCGCCGATGACGTAGCCGCCCTCGCGTCCGCTGCGGGTGGAGGCGACGACCTCGCCGCGCACGTCGGTGAGGGTGACGGCCGCGTCGCGTACGGGCGTGCCGTCGGCGGTGACGACGCTGCCCGCCAGCCGACCTGCGCCGCCGAGGACGACGTCGAGCTCCACCGGCCGGTCGCCGACGGTGACGGAGACGGCCTGCGGCTGGTGTCCGCCGGCCGCCGCGATCAGGACGTACGCGCCGCCGCCGGGGACGCTCAGGGCGTACCGGCCGTCCTCGCCGCTCGCGCCGCGGCCGACCTGCCGGCCCTGGACGTCGATGAGGGTGAGCGCGGCCCGGGGGACCCGGCTGCCGTCGTGGTGCTGGACGGTGCCGCAGACGGGCACTCCGGAGTGCGGAGGGGCGGCGGCGTGGACGGGGGCGGGGGCGGCTCGGCGGGCGTGCGGGACCGACTGGATGCCGTCGGTCTCGTCGGCGTGCGTGGCCTCGGTGAGGGGGCTGTGGTGGGACACCAGCGGTTTCTCCTTGAGGAAGAAGGCGAGGACGAGGCCGAGCGCGAGGACCGGCACGAGGTAGAGGAAGATCCGCGGCATCGCGTCCGCGTACGCCTGGATGTACGCGTCGCGCAGGGCGGCCGGCAGGGTGTGGACGGTCCCCGGGGTGATCGACTCGGCCGGCGGCAGCGGGGTGGAGCCGTCCTGGGCGAGGACGCCGGCGAGCCGGTCGCCGAGGGCGTCGTCGAGCCGGGAGGCGAAGAGGGTGCCGAAGACGGCGGCACCGACGCTGCCGCCGATCTGGCGGAAGTAGGTGTGGGCGCTGGTGGCGGTGCCGAGGTCGGCGGGGCGTACGGAGTTCTGCACGGCGAGCACGAGGACCGGCATGACGAGGCCGATGCCGGTGCCGAGGACGGCCTGCCAGAGGCTGTGCTGGAGGCGCGGGGTGTCGGTGTCCATGCGGGAGAGCAGCCACATGCCGAGGACGGAGACGGCCCCGCCGATCACCGGGTAGATCTTGTAGTGGCCGGTGCGGCTGATGAGCTGGCCGGAGACGACGGAGGCGATGACGATGCCGCCCATGAGGGGCAGCATCAGGAGGCCGGATTCGGTGGCGCTGGCGCCCTCGACCATCTGCAGGAAGCTGGGGAGGTAGCTGGCGGCGCCGAAGAGCGCGATGCCGACGACGGCGCCGACGAGGGCGGTGACGGTGAAGACGGAGTCGCGGAACAGCCGGAGCGGGATGAGCGGTTCGGGTGCGAAGTGCTCGACCACCAGGAAGAGCAGGGCCGTTCCGGCGGCTCCGCAGGCGAGGACGAGGATGACCCGGGAGTCCCAGGCGTACTCGGTGCCGCCCCAACTCGTCAGCAGGACCAGGCAGGTGGAGGCGGCGGCGAGGAGCAGCGCGCCGAGGACGTCGAAGCGCGCGCGTGCGGTGGGCTTCGGGAGCTTGAGGACGGCGGCGACGACGGCGAGGGTGACGAGCCCGAAGGGCACGTTGAAGTAGAAGCACCAGCGCCAGGAGACGTGGTCGGTGAAGAAGCCGCCGAGCAGCGGTCCCGCGACGGAGGCGAGGCCGAAGGCGGCGCCGATGAGCCCCATGTAGCGGCCGCGTTCCCGGGCCGGGACGATGTCGGCGATGATCGCCTGGACGCCGATCATGAGGCCGCCGGCGCCGATGCCCTGGATCGCGCGGAAGGCGATGAGCTGGTCCATCGTGCGGGACCAGCCGGCGAGGCCGGAGCCGATGACGAAGACGACGATCGCGAAGAGGAAGACGCCCTTGCGGCCGAGGAGGTCGCCGAGCTTTCCGTAGACCGGCAGGCCGATGGTGGAGGTCAGCAGGTAGGCGGTGATCGCCCAGGACATCCGGTCCAGGCCGTGGAGCTCGCCGACGATCTTCGGCAGGGCGGTGGCGACGATCATCTGCTCCAGCGCGGCGAGGAGCAGCGCGAGCATGAGGCCGCAGAAGACGAGCCGGACGCGGCGGGGGTCGAGGCCGGCGGGTCCCGGGCCGGGCGGTGGCGCGGGGTCGGTGGGCAGGCCGTCCGGGACGAGCGGTTCCGCGTCCCCCGCAGCACCCTCGGCGCCCTTCACGATCGTGATCGCACCCACGTGTCTGCTCCCCTCGTCACGGCGTCTGCGCCGCGCCATTCTTCGCATTGCGCGCGAAGGGGGAGCAAGTCGGGCGGTACGGGAGGGCGGTGGCGGCGCCGGGGGTGAACGTCCCTGCACCACGGCGCACTTGGGTCGCTCATCAGCGCGTTTACGAGAAGGCCCGCGCCCCCCGGCGCACGGAGGGCCGGTACGGGGGGCGCGGGCGATCCACTCGAATCGGTGAACGCTCCGGGCGTTACTTCTCGACCTCGTCGGCCAGCTTGGCGAGGACGGCGTCGTAGATGCGGCCGAGCCCCTTGGGCGCGAAGGTCTTCTCGAAGAAGCCGCCGATGCCGCCGGCGCCGTTCCAGACGGTGGCGACGACGGCGCGGGACCTGCCCTCGCCGGCGGGCGTCACGGTCCAGGTGGTGACCATGGAGGAGTTGCGGTCCTTCTCGACGAGCTGCCCGTCGGTGGGTTCGGTGACCTCCAGGAGGCAGTCGCGGACGCGCTTGCTGGTGGCCTGGAGCTTCCAGTGGACGAGGGTGCCCTCGCCGTCGCCGCCCTCGCGGACCTCGTACTCGCTGAAGTGCTCGGGGAGCAGCTTCGCGCGCGTGCCGCTGTAGTCGGCCAGGGCGTCGAACACCGTCTCCGCGTCCGCGGCGATGATCCGTTCCGTGGTGGCCTCGACCTGCGCCATTGACTTCCTCCAGCTCGTGATTCCTCGGGGGGTGCGGGCCTAGCGAACCACGTGGGCTCCGGGGGGCGAAATCCGGGTTGCAACGATCAAGGGAACAGATGTTCTATTCTGAGCGAACGGTCGAGGCCGAGCCATCGAGGAGACGTCCATGCGCTGGGACAATCTGGGCGACACCCCCGCCGCCCCCGCCGACATCGCCCTGTTCGGCACGGACGCGGTCACCACCCGCACCTTCGACGCCCCCGAGTTCCGGGGCATCACCTTCCACGAGGTCCGGGCCCGCTCGATCCTCAACCGGGTGCCCGGCGCCTCCCGGATGCCGTTCGAGTGGACGGTCAACCCGTACCGCGGCTGCACGCACGCGTGCGTGTACTGCTTCGCCCGCAAGTCCCACAGCTATCTCGACCTGGACACCGGCCTGGGCTTCGACTCCCAGATCGTCGTCAAGATCAACGCCCCGGAACTGCTGGCCCGGCAACTCGCCTCCACCCGCTGGCAGGGCGCGCACGTCGCCATGGGCACCAACGTCGACTGCTACCAGCGCGCCGAGGGCCGCTACCGGCTCATGCCGGGCATCCTCACGGCGCTGCGGGACCGGGCGAACCCGTTCTCGATCCTCACCAAGGGCACCCTGATCCTGCGCGACCTGGAGCTCCTCATCCAGGCCGCCCGGGTCACCGAGGTCGGCATCTCCGTCTCGGTCGGCTTCACCGACCAGGAGCTCTGGCGGACGATCGAGCCCGGCACCCCCTCGCCGCAGCGCCGCCTCGACGTCGTCCGCACCCTCGGCGAGCACGGCATCGACTGCGGGGTCCTGATGGCGCCCGTGGTGCCCTTCCTCGGCGACCGGCCCGAGCAGCTGCGCGCGACGGTCCGCGCGATCGCCGAGGCCGGCGCGAGCTCGGTCACCCCGCTCGTCCTGCACCTGCGGCCGGGCGCCCGCGAGTGGTTCACGGCCTGGCTGCGCGACCACCACCCGGACCTGGTCCGGCGGTACGAGCGGATGTACGCGGACGGGGCCTACGCGCCGACCTGGTACCAGCGCCGGATCACCCGTCAGGTGCACGAGCTGGCCGCCGAGTTCGGCATCGGGCCCGCCCACCGGGGCGCGGCGCGCCGGATCCCCGTACCGGAGGAGCCGTCCCCGGCGGCCGCCCCGGAGCAGCTCACCCTCCTCTGAGCATCCGGGCGGCACCCCTGACGGCACGTCGGACCGATCATCGGACCGGTCACCTGACACGCCGTCGGATCCGCATCCGTTCGGGTCAACTCTCGCCGAAACAGGTCCCCTCGGCGCCGGTTCGGGACACAAACGCCCTATGACCCCACGCGCAGGAATGCTGATCGCCGCTGGAGCGCTGGTCGCCGGGACGGTCACCGTCCTGCCCGCCGCCCCCGCCGGCGCCGGTGAACCGACCCCCCGACCGCTCCCCGGGCTCACCTGGACCGAGTGCGCCACGAAGGCGTACCCCCGGCTCCAGTGCGCCACCCTGAAGGTGCCGCTCAACCACGACGACCCGGCCGGGCGGAAGGTCACCCTGGCCCTCACCCGCGTCCCGCACACCGCGAAGACCTTCCAGGGCCCGTTGCTCGTGAACCCGGGCGGCCCCGGCGGCAGCGGGCGCGGCATGGCCGGGTACGTGGCGGCCTCCCTGCCCCCGAAGGTGGCCGCCGAGTACGACGTGATCGGCTTCGACCCGCGCGGGGTCGGCGAGAGCGAGCCCGCGCTCGACTGCGAGCCCGGCCACTTCGCCCCCGTGCGGGCGGACTCGGTGCCGACCGGGACCACGGCGGAGCGGGCGGCCATCGAGCGGGCGCAGTCCTTCGCCGAGGCCTGCGGCGAGAAGTACGCGGACGTGCTGCCGTACATCGACACCGTGAGCACCGCCCGGGACCTGGACGCGATCCGGCAGGCGGTCGGCGCGCCGAGGATCAACTACCTCGGCTACTCGTACGGCACCTACCTGGGCTCCGTGTACGCGCGCCTGTACCCGGACCGGGTGCGGCGGATGGCGCTCGACTCCGTCGTGAACCCGCACGGCGTCTGGTACGAGGACAACATCGCGCAGGACTACGCCTTCGACGACCGCCACAAGGACTTCATGGCCTGGGTGGCCCGGCAGAACGCCGTCTACAAGCTGGGCACCGACCCGGCGGCCGTCGAGGCCTCCTGGTACCGGATGCGCGACGCGCTGCGCGCGACCCCGGCCGGCGGCAAGGTCGGCCCCGCCGAACTGGAGGACACCTTCCTGCCCGGCGGGTACTACAACGGCTACTGGCCCCGCCTGGCGAGCGCCTTCGCCGCGTACGTCAACGACGCGGACCCGACGCCGCTGAAGGAGGCGTACGAGCGGTACGGGGAGGCCGACGCGGCCGCCGACAACGGCTACTCGGTCTACACGAGCGTGCAGTGCCGGGACGCGGGCTGGCCCCGCGACTGGAACGTGTGGCGCAAGGACAACTGGGACGTGCACGCGAAGGCGCCGTTCTCCACCTGGAACAACGCCTGGTACAACGCGCCCTGCGCCTTCTGGCCGGTGGAGTCCCTGACCCCGCCGGACCTCACCAACGACCAGCTGCCGCCGGTCCTCATCCTCCAGGCCACGGACGACGCCGCGACGCCGTACGAGGGCGGGGTCGCCCTGCACCGTCTGATCCGCGGCTCCAGCCTCGTCGTCGAGGAGGGCGGCGGGAACCACGGGGTGACCCTCGGCGGGAACGACTGCCTCGACGAGCACCTGGCCGCCTACCTCGCCACCGGCAAGGTCCCGCGCGGCGAGGGCGACACCGAGGTGGACGCGATCTGCGCCGCGCTCCCCGACCCGGAGCCGGAGCCCGTGACCGCGGCCGCGCCGACGAACCCGAAGAAGGCCGGCGAGGAGAAGGCCGACGAGGAGAAGACCGGCAAGCGGGCGGGCGCCCTGCTCGCGGAGCCGGTCGGCGTCGCCCTCCACGACCTCCTGGGCCACGTGCGCTGACGCATCCCGCCCTCCCTCTGGTGCCCGCGCCCCGCAAGGGGTGGCGGGCACTGTCAGTGGCGTGCGCGAGGATGTGGGGCATGACGAGCCACCTCACCCATGTGCCCGCGCCCGACGGCCTCGCGCCCAGCCCCCAGTACAGCCACGTCGTGTGGGGCACGGGCCGGTTCGTCGCGATATCCGGGCAGTGCGCCCTGGACGCCTCCGGCGCGGTGGTCGGGGAGGGCGACGCGGCGGCCCAGGCCCACCAGGTCTTCGCGAACCTGGAGCGCTGCCTCGCGGCGGCCGGGGCGGGCTTCGGGGACGTGGTGAAGCTGACGTACTTCGTCACGGACGTGGCCCACCTCCCGGCGGTGCGGGACGCCCGGGACGCCCACTTCGCGGGCACGCCGCTGCCGGCGAGCTCGGCGGTGCAGGTGTCGGCGCTGGTCCGACCGGAACTCCTCGTCGAGATCGAGGCGTTCGCGCTGGTGCCGGAGCAGGCCGCGGCGGCTCCCGGCGAGACCGGGGCGGAGCTCCCTCTGCTACGTTGACGCGCATGTTCCTCTTCCGTGCGTAGGAGTCGGCGATCCGACGACCATGCCCAGCCGGGCGCGGTGTCCCGCCGTCCCCGCACGCCCCGGCGCCGCAGGCCGCTGCCCGGCGCCTCTTCCGAGGAACTCCGTCATGTCCGTGACCTCCCCTGTCCGCTCCCCCGCGCCCACGTACGCCGCGGTGCTGCGGACCCCACACGCCCGCCGCGCCTTCGGTGCGGCCCTCCTGGGGCGACTGTCCAACGGCGTCACCCCGCTCTCCCTGATCCTCTCCGTCAGGGCCGGCACCGGCTCGTACGCCGTGGCCGGCACGGTCATGGCCGTGTTCGGGCTGACCGGTGTCCTGCTGTCGCCCGCGCGGGCGGCCCTGGTCGACCGATTCGGGCCGCGCCGCGCCCTGGTGCCCCTGGCCGCCGGGTCCGCGCTGCTGCTCGTCGCGCTCGCGGTGGCGACGGCCAGGACCGCGACCCCGCCGGCCGTCCTCGTGGTCCTGGCGGCCGCCGCCGGGGCGCTGCCCCCGCCGCTCGGCCCCGTGACGCGGGCACTGTTCAGCGGGATGCTGACCGACCGGGACCTGCTGCGGCGCGCGTACAGCCTTGACACGGTGGCGGAGGAACTCCTCTTCGTCACGGGCCCGTTGCTGGTGGGCCTGCTCGTGCGGTACGCGTCGGCGCCGACCGGGCTCGCGGTGAGCGCCGCGCTCGTCCTGACCGGCACCCTCGGGCTCGTGACCTCGCCGGTGGTGCGGGGCGGGACCGGGGAGCGGAAAACCGGGACGCCCGAGCGGGCCGCCGACCGGCGGGGCGTCCCCGGGGCCGGGCTGCTGAGGGCGGCGGCCCTGGCGGCCGGGGTCGGCATGTGCCTGGGCGCCGTCGAGCTGCTCGTGATCGCGTTCGCCGACGCCCATCACCGCCCCGGCGCGGTTCCGTGGGCGGCGGCGGCCCTCTCGGCGGGCAGCGCGGTCGGCGGCCTCCTGTACGGCGCCGTGCCGTGGCGGGTGCCCACCGCCGTACGTCTGTCGGCGCTGGCACTCGGCCTCGGTGCGGTCCTGGCGGTGGCGGGACTCTCCCCGCATCCGTACGCGCTGGTCGGCTGGGTGGCGCTCGGCGGTCTCTTCGTGGCGCCGGCGATCACCAGCGCCTATCTCCTGGCCGACGAGTCCGTCGAGGAGGGGCAGCGCACCCGGGCCGGCGCCTGGGTCAACACCGCGTTCAACGCGGGCACGACGGCGGCGACCGCCGGTGCGGGACTCCTGGTGGGGCGGCTGCCGCTGCCGCTGTGCTTCGCACTCGCCGCGCTCCCGGCGGTCCTCCCGGCGGTCGGGACGCTAGGGGGTGCCTTCCGGATCAGGCGGGCTGTCGAGCCGGTGGAGTGACCGCCCGGCCTCGGCGCCGAGCCGGGGGTGCGGAAGCGCCTCCCGCAAAACCGCACGCGCCCTGGGGTCCCCCAGCGCGCCGAGGCCCTCGACGCAGGCGAGGCCGACCCGCCAGTGCGGGTCGTCGGCCCGAAGTCGCCGTCCGAGGACGGTGATCAGGGCCGGTACGGACTCGGGGGCTCGGAGTTCGGCGAGGAGCCGGACCGGCACCAGGGCGTAGGCGACGCGGAGTTCGTTGGTGGCGAGGGCGGCGGCAGCGCGTGCGGTGCGGGGGTCGCCGAGCCGGGTCAGGGCGTGGGCGGCGGTGACGCAGCGCTCCGGGTCGCGGTGGTTGAGGAGCAGGACGAGGGCCTCGAAGGCACGGGGGTCGCCGGCGACGCCGAGGGAGTAGGCGGCGATCTCGCGGGCCCAGAGGGGCTGGCCGAGTGCGGTGAGGACGCGGTGCAGCTCCTCGGCACGGTCCTCACCTCCGGCGCGGTCCTCACATCCGGCGAGTGTCGCGAGGGCCGTGAGTGCCGCGAGTTCCGTGAGTTCCGTGAATGCCGCCGGGACTTCTCCGGAGTCATTCTCGATCTCGTCCCGCAATCGATCGATCATCGAGCAGAATTCCGGATCCTCGGAGATTTCCATGAATCCGACCCTATCCGCGATCCAGATCACACTTTCCCAACTTCCCGGGACTGGCGCGCTCGTTACCGGCCGGTTAGTCTCAGGTGAGCGGGCACCACCCGCACTTCTCACGACGGCCTGGTGACGCAGCCGTTGTGTTCGCTTGTCGGTTCGGCAGTTTCGACGTGGCTCCGGGACAGAGTCCGTCGCACCTTTTCCCAGGGCACCGCCCTCTTTTCCGGGCTTCGCCCTCGCTCTTTCCCGCGCCCCTTTCGTGCGCGCGCTGCCCTCAGTCGTCACTCTTCCTCTGGAGTCCCCTGATGGACACCCCTCTCTCCACCATCGCCGTCGTCGGTCTCGGCACCATGGGCTCGGGCATCGCCGATGTCCTCGCCCGGGCCGGCCGCGAGGTCATCGGCATCGACATCAGCGACACCGCCGCCGCCCAGGCCGTCGCCGCCCTGGAGGCCTCCACCGCCCGAGCGGTGGCCCGCGAGCGGATCACCGAGGAGGAGCGGCAGGACGTCCTGGCCCGCTTCCGTACCTTCTCCGACCTCCAGGCGGCCGCCGAGGCCGACCTCGTGATCGAGGTCGTGCCCGAGTCGTACGAGGCGAAGCAGGAGGTCTTCCGGGCCCTCGACGGCATCGTCCGCCCCGACGCGATCCTGGCCACCGGCACCAACGCCCTCTCGGTGACCCGGCTCGCCGCCGACTCGGCGCACCCCGAGCGGGTCCTCGGCCTGCACTTCTTCGCCCCGGTCCAGGCGATGAAGCTGGTCGAGGTGGTCTCCTCGGTGCTGACCGACCCGCGGGCCGTGGACGCCGTCACCCGACTCGCCCAGGACCTCGGCAAGGAGCCGGTGGCGGTCGGCGACCGGGCCGGCTTCATCGCGGACGGGCTGCTCTTCGGCTACCTGAACCAGGCCGCCGCCATGTACGAGGCCAAGTACGCCTCCCGCGAGGACATCGACGCGGCGATGAAGCTGGGCTGCGGCCTGCCGATGGGCCCGCTGGCGCTGCTCGACCTGGTCGGCGTCGACACCGCCCGTACGGTCCTGGAGGCCATGTACGCCGCCTCGCACGACCGGCTGCACGCCCCGGCCCCGATCCTCAAGCAGCTCAGCGAGGCCGGTCTGACCGGCCGCAAGGCGGGCCGCGGCTTCTACACGTACGCGGCGCCGGGCTCCGGCGAGGTCGTGCCCGACGCGCTGACCCCGCTCGACTCCGCCGACGCCGGCGGCGGCCGTGAGATCCGCTCGGTCGGCGTCGCCGGCTCGGGCACCATGGCCTCCGGCATCGCCGAGGTCTTCGCCAAGGCCGGTTACGCGGTCGTGCTCGCCGCCCGCTCCCAGGAGAAGGCGGACACCGCCAAGGCCCGGATCGCCAAGTCCCTGGCCCGCTCGGTCGACAAGGGCCGGATGACGGCCGAGGCGCGCGACACGACGCTCGCCCTGATCACCCCGGCCGGCTCGCTCGACGCCTTCGCCGAGGTCGACCTGGCCGTCGAGGCGGTCGCCGAGGACCTGGCGGTCAAGCAGGAGCTGTTCGGGCGGCTCGACAAGATCTGCAAGCCGGGCGCGGTGCTGGCCACCACGACCTCCTCGCTGCCGGTCATCGCCTGTGCCCGCGCCACCTCGCGTCCGCAGGACGTCATCGGGATGCACTTCTTCAACCCGGCGCCGGCGATGAAGCTGGTGGAGATCGTCCGTACGGTCCTGACCGCCGACGACGTCCACGCCACCGTCCGCGAGGTCACGACGAAGATCAGGAAGCACCCGGTGGACTGCGGCGACCGCGCCGGCTTCATCGTGAACGCGCTGCTCTTCCCGTACCTGAACAACGCGGTCAAGATGGTCCAGGAGCACTACGCGACCCTGGACGACATCGACGCGGCCATGAAGCTGGGCGGCGGCTACCCGATGGGCCCGTTCGAGCTGCTCGACGTGGTCGGCCTGGACGTCTCGCTCGCGATCGAGCAGGTGCTGCACCGCGAGTTCCGCGACCCGGGCCTCGCTCCCGCCCCGCTCCTGGAGCACCTGGTGGCGGCGGGCTGCCTGGGCCGCAAGACGGGTCGCGGCTTCCGCGAATATGCCCGACGCTGAGTCCCGCACCGCCGGCTGGGGCGGTCTGCTGAGTCCCCCGGGCACCGTCGGTGCCCCGGGGGCCTCCCCGCCCCCACCTGGGCACACTCCCCCTCCGATGCAGTACGTTCGGACCATGCCCAAGGCCGCGAAGACACCCCGTGCCACCTCCCCGTCCGACGCTCCGGAGAGCGCGGCGGGCACCCGTGCCGCCGCGCAGCGGCTCAAGATGCGCCGGGAGCTCGCCACCGCCGCCATGGAGCTCTTCGCCACCAAGGGGTACGAGGCGACCACCGTCGACGAGATCGCGGCCACGGCCGGGGTCGCGCGGCGGACGTTCTTCCGGCACTTCCGGTCCAAGGAAGAGGCGATCTTCCCCGATCACGACGACACGCTGGTGCGGGCGGAGGCGGTGCTGAACGCCGCGCCGCCGCACGAGCACCCGCTCGACACGGTGTGCCGGGGCATCAAGGAAGTCATGAAGATGTACGCGGGGTCCCCCGCGGTCTCCGTGGAGCGCTACCGGCTCACCCGTGAGGTGCCGACCCTGCGGGAGCGGGAGATCGCCTCGGTGGCCCGCTACGAGCGCCTCTTCACCCGCTACCTCCTCGGGCACTTCGACGAGCGGGACCACCACGACGGCAACGACGACCCGCTGCTCGCCGAGGTGGCCGCGTCGGCGGTCGTCACCGCCCACAACCACGTGCTGCGCCGCTGGCTGCGGGCGGGCGGCGAGGGCGACGTGGAGGCCCAGCTCGACCACGCCTTCGCGATCGTCCGGGAGACCTTCGGGTCGGGCATAGGCGCCCGCCCGGCGGCCGCCGGGAGCACCACCGCCGCGCCGGCCGAGCCGACCCCGGAAGCGCCGGTCGCGACGGCGTCCACGACGGGCGACGTCGTGGTCGCCGTGGCCCGCACGGACGCTCCGCTCGACGAGGTCATGCGCACCATCCAGCAGGCGCTCACCAAGCCCTGACCCCCGCTCCGCCAAGAGGGCCGCCCCCGGAATCCGGGAGCGGCCCTCTTGGCGTTCCGCGATGTTCCCGCAGCTCACGGGCCATTTCGATCGATCATCGCTCATCCGTGACGGGCAGATTGCATCTGAGTGAAATTGTTGGCACGCAGTGCCTTGTCAGGTGACACGGCGTGCCATACGTTGATGTTGTCCGGGCGGCCGGCGCGCAGAGATCACACCTCGTGCGCCGGCTGTCCCCACCGACCCACGGCCGGTGCGCCCGGACGCCTGCGTCACAGGCACCCTCGCGCTCCACCACACAGCGCCGCCACCGCACCACCGAGCCGAACCGACGGCACACCTCCACAACAGCAGTACTTCCCGCCGTAACCCCCAGGCGTCCCTCCCTCAGGACGCTCACCGCCGGAGGCAACCCGTGAAGGAAATCCTGGACGCGATCCAGTCCCCGGACTCCACGTCCGCCGACTTCGCGAACATCAAGCTCCCCGAGTCGTACCGGGCCGTCACCGTCCACAAGGACGAGGCGGAGATGTTCGCCGGTGTCGAGAGCCGAGACAAGGACCCGCGCAAGTCGCTCCACCTCGACGACGTCAAGCTCCCCGAGCTCGGCCCGGGCGAGGCGCTCGTGGCCGTCATGGCGAGCTCGGTCAACTACAACTCGGTCTGGACCTCGATCTTCGAGCCGGTCTCGACCTTCGGCTTCCTGGAGCGCTACGGTCGGCTCTCCGAGCTCACCAAGCGCCACGACCTGCCGTACCACGTCATCGGCTCCGACCTCGCGGGCGTCGTCCTGCGCACCGGCCCGGGCGTCAACGCCTGGCAGCCCGGCGACGAGGTCGTCGCGCACTGCCTCTCGGTCGAGCTGGAGTCCTCGGACGGCCACAACGACACGATGCTCGACCCCGAGCAGCGCATCTGGGGCTTCGAGACCAACTTCGGCGGCCTCGCCGAGATCGCCCTCGTCAAGTCCAACCAGCTGATGCCGAAGCCCGGCCACCTGAGCTGGGAGGAGGCGGCGGCCCCCGGCCTCGTCAACTCCACCGCCTACCGCCAGCTGGTCTCCCGCAACGGCGCCGGCATGAAGCAGGGCGACAACGTCCTCATCTGGGGTGCGAGCGGCGGACTCGGCTCGTACGCCACGCAGTTCGCCCTGGCCGGCGGCGCCAACCCGATCTGTGTCGTCTCCTCCCCCGAGAAGGCCGACATCTGCCGGTCCATGGGCGCCGAGGCGGTCATCGACCGCAACGCCGAGGGCTACAAGTTCTGGAAGGACGAGAACACCCAGGACCCGCGCGAGTGGAAGCGCTTCGGCTCCAAGATCCGCGAGCTGACCGGCGGCGAGGACATCGACATCGTCTTCGAGCACCCGGGCCGCGAGACCTTCGGCGCCTCCGTGTACGTCACCCGCAAGGGCGGCACCATCACCACCTGCGCCTCGACCTCGGGCTACATGCACCAGTACGACAACCGCTACCTGTGGATGTCGCTGAAGCGCATCATCGGCTCGCACTTCGCGAACTACCGCGAGGCGTGGGAGGCCAACCGCCTGATCGCCAAGGGCAAGATCCACCCGACGCTGTCGAAGGTCTACTCCCTGGAGGAGACCGGCCAGGCCGCGTACGACGTCCACCGCAACCTGCACCAGGGCAAGGTCGGCGTCCTCGCCCTCGCCCCGCAGGAGGGCCTGGGCGTCAGCAACCCGGAGCTCCGGGCCCAGCACATCGACGCCATCAACCGCTTCCGGAACATCTGAGGTCCCGAAGATGACTGAGCGCCAGAAGGACCGGCCGTGGCTCATGCGGACGTACGCCGGTCACTCGACCGCCGAGGCGTCCAACGAGCTGTACCGGCGCAACCTCGCCAAGGGTCAGACCGGCCTCTCGGTCGCGTTCGACCTGCCGACGCAGACCGGGTACGACCCCGACCACATCCTCGCCCGCGGCGAGGTCGGCCGGGTCGGCGTCCCCGTCTCGCACCTCGGTGACATGCGCCGGCTGTTCCAGGACATCCCCCTGGAGCAGATGAACACCTCGATGACCATCAACGCCACCGCCATGTGGCTGCTGGCGCTCTACCAGGTGGCCGCCGAGGAGCAGGGTGCGGACATCACCCAGCTCCAGGGCACCACCCAGAACGACATCGTGAAGGAGTACCTGTCGCGCGGGACGCACGTCTTCCCGCCCGGCCCCTCGCTCCGCCTCACGACGGACATGATCGCGTACACGGTCAAGCACATCCCGAAGTGGAACCCGATCAACATCTGCAGCTACCACCTGCAGGAGGCCGGGGCCACGCCGGTCCAGGAGATCTCGTACGCGATGGCCACCGCGATCGCGGTCCTCGACTCGGTCCGCGACTCCGGTCAGGTCCCCGAGGACCGCTTCGGCGAGGTCGTCGCCCGCATCTCCTTCTTCGTGAACGCGGGCGTCCGCTTCATCGAGGAGATGTGCAAGATGCGCGCCTTCGGCCGCATCTGGGACAAGATCACGCTGGAGCGGTACGGCATCGAGAACGCCAAGCAGCGCCGGTTCCGCTACGGCGTCCAGGTCAACTCCCTCGGTCTGACCGAGGCGCAGCCGGAGAACAACGTCCAGCGGATCGTCCTGGAGATGCTGGCCGTCACCCTCTCCAAGGACGCCCGCGCGCGTGCCGTGCAGCTCCCCGCCTGGAACGAGGCCCTCGGCCTCCCCCGGCCCTGGGACCAGCAGTGGTCGCTGCGCATCCAGCAGGTGCTCGCCCACGAGTCCGACCTGCTGGAGTACGAGGACATCTTCGCCGGCTCGCACGTGATCGAGGCCAAGGTGGACGCCCTCGTCGAGGAGTGCCTGGCCGAGATCGACCGGATCCAGGAGATGGGCGGCGCGATGGCCGCCGTCGAGTCCGGCTACCTCAAGTCGCAGCTGGTCTCCTCGCACGCCGAGCGGCGCGCCCGGATCGAGGCCGGCGACGAGAAGATCGTCGGCGTGAACATCTTCCAGTCGACCGAGGAGAACCCCCTCACCGCCGACCTGGACACCGCGATCATGACGGTCGACCCGGCGGTCGAGGCCCGGGTCGTCGGCTCGCTGAAGACCTGGCGCGACAACCGCTACCAGCCGCCGTTCAACCACCCGCGGCCCTGCAAGGCCCTGGAGCGCCTCAAGGAGGCCGCGAAGGGCACGGAGAACCTCATGGAGGCCACCCTGGAGTGCGCCCGCGCCGGGGTCACCACCGGTGAGTGGGCCGGGGCCCTGCGCGAGGTGTTCGGCGAGTTCCGCGCCCCGACGGGCGTCTCCTCCGCCCCGGTCGCCGTGACGGCCGAGGCGGGCACGCCGCTCGCGCTGGTCCGCGAGAAGGTGGCCCGCACCGCCGAGGACCTGAACTGCGGGCGGCTGCGGCTGCTCGTCGGCAAGCCGGGCCTGGACGGGCACTCCAACGGGGCCGAGCAGATCGCCGTACGCGCGCGTGACGCCGGTTTCGAGGTGGTCTACCAGGGCATCCGGCTGACCCCCGAGCAGATCGTCGACGCCGCCCTGGCGGAGGACGTGCACTGCGTGGGCCTGTCGATCCTCTCCGGCTCGCACTCCGAGCTGGTCCCGGACGTC
The DNA here is from genome assembly GCF_900105415.1 of Streptomyces sp. TLI_105. Classification (GTDB taxonomy): domain Bacteria; phylum Actinomycetota; class Actinomycetes; order Streptomycetales; family Streptomycetaceae; genus Streptomyces. The sequence goes on from NZ_FNSM01000001.1 coordinate 1,616,349, forward strand.
CTCGTCCGCCTCCGCGAGGCGGGCGCCCCGGACATCCCGGTCATCGTCGGCGGAATCATCCCGAACGCCGACGCCGCAGAACTGAAGCGCGCGGGCGTGGCCGCCGTCTTCACACCGAAGGACTTCGGTATCACGGAGATCATCGGCCGTATCGTCGACGAGATCCGGCAAGCGAACAAGCTCAGCCCCCTGGAAAGTACGGAGGTCCTCGCATGACCAGCCCTGTGAACCGGCTCCGCCCCCGCCGCTCCTGCCTGGCGGTCCCCGGCTCCAACCCGCGCTTCCTCGAGAAGGCCCAGGGCCTCGCCGCCGACCAGGTCTTCCTCGACCTGGAGGACGCGTGCGCCCCGCTGGCCAAGCCCGAGGCCCGGCACACCATCGTGAAGTTCCTGAACGAGGGCGACTGGACCGGCAAGACCCGCGTGGTCCGCGTCAACGACTGGACGACCCACTGGACCTACCGTGACGTCGTCACGGTCGTCGAGGGCGCCGGCCAGAACCTCGACTGCATCATGCTGCCGAAGGTCCAGGACGCCCAGCAGATCGTCGCCCTCGACCTGCTGCTCACGCAGATCGAGAAGACCATGGGCTTCGAGGTCGGCAAGATCGGCATCGAGGCGCAGATCGAGAACGCGCAGGGCCTGACCAACGTCAACGCGATCGCGCAGGCCTCCCAGCGCGTCGAGACGATCATCTTCGGCCCGGCCGACTTCATGGCCTCCATCAACATGAAGTCCCTCGTCGTCGGCGAGCAGCCGCCCGGCTACCCGGCGGACGCGTACCACCACATCCTCATGAGCATCCTGATGGCGGCCCGCGCCAACAACCTCCAGGCGATCGACGGCCCCTACCTGCAGATCCGCAACCAGGAGGGCTACAAGGCGGTCGCGCAGCGCGCCGCCGCCCTGGGCTTCGACGGCAAGTGGGTGCTGCACCCGGACCAGGTCGCCGCCGCGAACGAGATCTTCTCGCCCTCGCAGGAGGACTACGACCACGCCGAGCTGATCCTCGACGCGTACGACTACTACACGTCCGAGGCCGGCGGCAAGAAGGGCTCCGCGATGCTCGGCGACGAGATGATCGACGAGGCCTCCCGCAAGATGGCCCTGGTCATCTCCGGCAAGGGCCGCGCCGCCGGCATGCAGCGCACCAGCAAGTTCGAGATCCCGGAGGCCTGAGTCCGATGCAGTTCGGCCGTACCTACGAAGAGTTCGAAGTCGGTGCCGTCTACAAGCACTGGCCCGGAAAGACGGTCACCGAGTACGACGACCACCTCTTCTGTCTGCTGACGATGAACCACCATCCGCTGCACATGGATGTGAACTACGCCGAGAACACGACGGATTTCGGCAAGAACGTCGTCGTCGGCAACTACATCTACTCGCTGCTGCTCGGCATGTCCGTGCCGGACGTCTCGGGCAAGGCGATCGCCAACCTGGAGATCGAGTCGCTGCGGCACGTGGCGCCGACCTTCCACGGCGACACGATCTACGGCGAGACGACGGTCCTCGACAAGACCCCGTCGAAGTCGAAGAACGACCGCGGCATCGTCTACGTCGAGACCAAGGGCTACAAGCAGGACGGCACCCTCGTCTGCGTCTTCCGCCGCAAGGTGATGGTCCCCACCGAGACGTACATCAAGGAGCGCGGCGGCGAGCAGCCCGGCCGCCCCGAGCTCATCGAGCCCTCCAAGAAGTCGGAGAAGTAGTCATGGCGCGACTCGCCCAGACCCACGGTCTGACCGATGTCCAGCAGGAGATCCTCGCCACCGTCCGGGACTTCGTCGACAAGGAGATCATCCCGGTCGCGACGGAGCTGGAGCACCGCGACGAGTACCCGCAGCAGATCGTCGACGGGCTCAAGGAGCTCGGCGTCTTCGGCCTGATGATCCCCGAGGAGTACGGGGGCCTGGGCGAGTCGCTGCTCACCTACGCGCTGTGCGTGGAGGAGATCGCCCGCGGCTGGATGTCGGTCTCCGGCATCATCAACACCCACTTCATCGTGGCGTACATGCTCAAGCAGCACGGCACCCAGGAGCAGAAGGAGTACTTCCTTCCGCGGATGGCGGCCGGCGAGACGCGCGGCGCCTTCTCGATGTCGGAGCCGGGCCTCGGCTCGGACGTGTCGGCGATCACCTCGAAGGCGGTCAAGGACGGCGACGAGTACGTCCTCAACGGCCAGAAGATGTGGCTGACGAACGGCGGCACGTCAACGCTGGTGGCCGTTCTCGTCCGAAGTGACGAAGGACACCCGGAGGGCACGGCCCCCCACAAGTCGATGACGACCTTCCTCGTCGAGAAGGAGCCCGGCTTCGGAGAGGTCCGCCCCGGCCTCACGATCCCCGGCAAGATCGACAAGATGGGTTACAAGGGCGTCGACACGACCGAGCTCATCATGGACGGACTGCGCATTCCGGCCAATCGTGTGCTCGGCGGGGTCACCGGCCGAGGGTTTTACCAAATGATGGACGGTGTCGAGGTCGGCCGCGTGAACGTGGCGGCCCGCGGTTGCGGCGTCGCACAGCGTGCTTTCGAACTGGGTGTCTCGTATGCCCAGCAGCGTCACACTTTCGGCAAGGCGATCGCCCAGCACCAGGCGATCCAGTTCAAGCTGGCCGAAATGGCTACCAAGGTCGAGGCCGCTCATGCCATGATGGTGAACGCAGCACGCAAAAAGGACTCCGGGGAACGAAACGACCTCGAAGCAGGGATGGCGAAGTACCTCGCCTCCGAATACTGCAAGGAGGTCGTCGAGGACGCCTTCCGCATCCACGGTGGATACGGGTTCTCGAAGGAATACGAGATCGAGCGTCTCTACCGGGAAGCTCCGATGCTGCTCATCGGTGAAGGTACCGCCGAGATCCAGAAAATGATCATTGGTCGTCGGCTGCTCGAGGAGTACCGATTCCAGGGTTGATTGTCGCTTTTGAGTCGGTTCGGCCGCGAAGAAGATCACACCCTGTGTTCGTCTTCCGGCCGTCGACTCGGTTCCTGGCTTGCCCAGTTGCGCCCCGCAACCGATAGCATCGCCGGAAAGCCGCCGTCCCCCGTTGCCAGTGCGGCATCATCCGCTACGAAGGTCATCCATGCCCGACAGTCGAACCTCTGCACATCGCGACAGCCTCAAGGGCGCGCGCATCGCACGCGGAGCATCGCCGTGGCTTCTGCCGACCCTCGCCACCGCGGCGCTCAGCCTCGTGCGCGCGCGCAAGTCGAGGCGTGCCGCGGCCATCGCCGTGCCGACCACCGCTCTCGCGGCCGGCATGCTGTGGTTCTTCCGCGACCCGGAGCGCGAGATCGCTCAGGGCCGGGTCATCTCCCCCGCCGACGGTGTGGTGCAGAGCATCATGCCGTGGAAGGACGGACGCACCCGGGTCGCCATCTTCATGAGCCCGCTGAACGTCCACGTCAACCGCGCGCCGCTGGCCGGCACGGTGACGTCCGTGGAGCACGTCCCCGGTGGGTTCGTCCCGGCGTTCAACAAGGAGAGCGAGAACAACGAGCGCGTTGTCTGGCACTTCGACACCGAGCTCGGTGACATCGAGATGGTGCAGATCGCCGGCGCCGTCGCCCGACGGATCGTGCCGTACATCCCGCAGGGGACGAAGGTCGAGCAGGGTGACCGCATCGGTCTGATCCGGTTCGGCTCGCGCGTCGACATCTACCTCCCCGAAGGTGTCGAGGTCGCGGTCGAGGTCGGCCAGGTCACCACCGCGGGGGTGACTCGCATTGACCGTGATTGATCCCGACACACGGGCCGCCGACTGGGCCGCCGACGCCGAGGCGGAGGCGGTCGAGGACACCGAGGAGATGCCGCTGTCGCTGAGGCTGTCCATAGCGGACGCCCTCACGCTCGGTAACGCCACGTGCGGCTTCATGGCGGTGTACTTCACCACCACCGGCATCCTCATCCCGCACCTCACCGGCAGCAGCGAGACCGGCATGGCGCGCAACAGCGCCGCCACCGCCGTGATCCTGATGCTGGCCGCGGCGATCTTCGACCTCTTCGACGGCATCGTGGCGCGCAAGCTCCGCAGCTCGCCGATGGGCGCCGAGCTCGACAACCTGTCGGACCTGATCAGCTTCGGTCTGGCCCCGGCCTACTTCGTGCTCGTGTACGGAATGGTCGCGGACGACGCGCAGCAGAAGGTCTCGGCCGTGGCCGCGATCGTGGTGCTGCTGGCCGTGGTGCTGAGGCTCGCGAGATTCTCGTGCGTGACGATGAAGGACGGCATGTTCCAGGGCATGCCGAGCCCCTTCGGCGCGCTGACGGTCGTCTCGATCGTGCTGCTCGAGCTGCCCTTCATCCCGACGCTGCTCGCGATCATCGGAGTGGCGTGGCTGATGGTCAGCCGGGTCGAGTACCCGAAGCCCCGGGGTGTCCTCGCGGTGGCGATGCTCAGCTGGATCGTCGGTGCGATGGCCATGCTGGCGGCCTGGGCGTTCGACGCGCCGGGCGGGGCGTTCCTGCTCCAGACCGGCTGCGCGCTCCAGGTGGTGCTGGGCGCCGTGATCCCCCTCTTCGCGACGGCCCGCCGGGTGAACACCTTCCGCGACAACCGGCGTGAGAGCCGGGAGGCGCGGGCGGCGCAGCTGCCGTAGCGGACGGCGTACGAAGGGCCCGGGAGGCGAATCGCCTCCCGGGCCCTTTCGCGTGCCCTGGGGAATGTCTCGTCGATCAGGCCGGATCAGGGAGCGGCGTCCGGTGCCTGGGGTCCCCCAGGCCCCCCAGGGCCGAGGGGACGGATCGCAAGGCGGAGGAGGGGGTCGACGCGGAGCGTCGGCGGCCGACGACGACGCGGCGAGGCGCCCCCTAGCCGAGGCGCTTGTAGTAGAGCGTGGTGGGGCGGAGGGCGCCGGCCGGGTCGGCGGCGAAGTCCGGGATGGTCCCGGCGGCGGTCCAGCCCGCTCCCCGGTAGAGGCGCTCGGCCGGGCTGCCGGTCTGGGTGTCCAGGACCAGCAGCCCGAGGCCGGTGGCGGCGGCGTGCGCCTCGGCCGTGGCGAGGAGGCGCTGCCCGAGGCCCCGGCCGCGGGCCGAGCTGTGGACGAGGAGCCGGGCGATCTCGCCGCGGTGCCGGCCGTTGGCCGTGCCGGCACGGACGAGGGTGACGACACCCGTCAGCCGCCCGTCGGGGGCGTGGGCCGCCCAGACGTCCCGCACGCCTCTCGCGGCCTCCTCGGCGACCCCGGACCACCAGGCGGCCGCCTCGGCGGCCTCCAGGGGCGCCAGGAAGCCCACGGACGCCCCGCCGTCGACCGCGTCGACGAGGAGCGCGGCGAGCCCGGCCGGGGCGTGGGCCCGTACGGCGTCGGGGTCGAGGCGCTCGATGACATCGAGCCGCCGCTCCAGGCAGAGGAGGTCGGGACGGTCGTCCCAGGAGGCGACGGCCCCGAAACCGAGGCCCCGGTAGAGGGCGAGCGGCTCCTCCCGCCAGTTCCAGACCGTGAGGCGTACGGCGGGGGCTCCGGCGGCCGCCGCCCGGCGCAGGGCCTCGGCCATGAGCGCCTTCGCGATCCCCTTCCTGCGGGCCTCGGGCGCGACCCAGAGCCGCTTGATCTCGGGCACGCGGCCCTCCCGGGGGGCCTTGAGGACCACGCAGCCGGCCGGCCCGTCGGAGCCGGGCGGGGTGGCGAGCAGGACGGTGTCGGCCGCGAACGCGACGGCCGGGTCCTCGGCCTCGGCGCGGTACCCGGCCGGAAGCTCGGCCGCCGTCGCGACGGCGGCGCCCTTCTCGGCCTGGTTCACGAGGTGGTAGGCGGTGAGCAGGGCGGGGAGGTGGGGGTGGGAGCGGTTCTCCTCGATACGTGCGGTCATGGACGGAGCTTCACACCACCGTGTTTCCGGAAGATGACGCCCCGAACCACCCCACGTCTGATGGGGCGGTGCCCCCGCCCCCGCCCGTGTGGGCATGCGTTCCGCCGGGGCGGAACGGGTGGGCACACGGGACGGCGCGCTGAGCGGCGCCTCCGCGTTCCGGGCCTGGACCCGCACCACGTTGTGCGGCTCGCACCCGCTGCGGGTCCAGGCGCGGGAGCCTAGGCCCGGCAAGGGGCGCCGTTCCGTTGTGCCCACCCGTTCCGCCCCAGCGGAACGACTGCCCACAACGGGGGTGGGCAGGGGTGGGTGGGCACCGCCCCGGCGGAATGATTGCCCACAACGGGGGCACGGGGTGGGTGCCGCCCCGGCGGTGTGGGGGCTATCTCAGGAAGTCGCGGGCGATGTCGGACGCCACCGTTTCCAGCAGCGGCCCCGCGTTCGCGATGCACTTCGCCGTGTCCGGTTCCAGGTCCGTGAGCGGGTACGCGCGGCGGATCCCGGCGGTGCCCAGGGCCTCGGGCGGCAGGGCGAGGCGCCCGCAGACCGCGACGACCTCCTTGCCCGCGGCGCGGGCCGCGGCGGCGACCCCGGCCGGGGCCTTGCCGTGGAGGGTCTGCTCGTCGAGGGAGCCCTCGCCGGTGATGACGAGGGTGGCGCGCTCCAGGGCGGGGGCGAAGCCGAGGACCTCCAGCATCAGCTCGATGCCGGGCCGGAAGCTCGCGCCGAGGATGAGCGCGCCGTATCCGATGCCGCCCGCGCCGCCCGCGCCGGGCGCGACGGCGGCCTCGGCGGCCCGGGGGCCGACGGCCTTCTCCAGGACGGTGGCGAAGTGCGCGAGGGCCGCGTCCAGCACCCGGACGTCCTCCGGGGTCGCGCCCTTCTGCGGGCCGTAGACGGCGGGGGCGCCCTTGGGCCCGGTGAGCGGGTTGTCGACGTCGCTCGCGAGGATCAGGTCGACCGAGGCGAAGCGGGGGTCGAGGCCGCTGAGGTCGGCCGTGGCGAGGTCGGCGAGGGGTGCGCCGCCGGGGCCGACGGGCTCGCCGGCCGCGTCGAGGAAACGGGCGCCGAGCGCGGCGAGCATGCCGGCGCCGCCGTCGGTGGTGGCGCTGCCGCCGACGCCGAAGACGAGGGTGGTCGCGCCCGCGTCCAGGGCGGCGCGGAGCAGCTCTCCGGAGCCGTACGTGGTCGCCGTGAGGGGGGCGAACGCACCGGGCGGGAGGAGCTGGAGGCCCGAGGCCTCCGCCATCTCGACGACCGCGGTGGTGCCGCGCAGCGCGAACGCCGCGGTGACCGGCTCGCCGAGCGGGCCCGTCACGCGGACCTCGCGCCGCTCGAAGCCAGCCGCGACGGCCGCCGCGACGGTGCCGTCGCCGCCGTCCGCCACGGGGAGCGTCTCCACCGTGAGCTCCGGGACGACCCGTCGCAGTCCTGCTGTGACCCGCTCCGCGACCTGCACGGCCGTGAGCGAGCCCTTGAACTTGTCGGCCGCCACGAGCACGTGAGCGACCTGAGTTGCTGCCCCGTCCGTCACCTTGCATCCCTTGCTTTCGAACGTGCAGTCGCGCCGAGGCAGACCCTATCCGTACGGCCAGACGGCGTGCCACCCCCTGATAAGGCGATATTCCGCACCATAGTGGGGTCACATGAGCACGGAAAAGATCGTTCCTGACGACAGGCCCGACGGCAAGGTCATCGGGATCGGGGTCGCGGCCGTGGTCGCGGTCGTCTGCTGGGCGGCGCTGGGCGAGGACTCGTTCGACAGCGCGTCCTCCTCCGCCCTGAAGTGGGTGCTGTCGAATTTCGCCTGGCTCTTCGTGGTCGCGGCGGACACCTTCCTGGTGTTGTGCGTGGTGATCGCGCTGAGCCGCTTCGGCCGGATCAGGCTGGGCCCGGACGACTCGGAGCCGGAGTTCACGAATCTGGCGTGGATCGCGATGATGTTCAGCGCCGGAATGGGCATCGGTCTGATGTTCTACGGGGTCGGGGAGCCGTTGACGCATTTCCTGAACCCGCCCCCGGCGACCGGGGTCCCGGCGGGGACGGGTGCGGCGGCCCGGACGGCTCTGGAGTACTCGTTCTTCCACTGGACGCTGACCCCGTGGGCGATCTACGGGATCGCGGGCCTCGCGCTCGCGTACGCGGGCTTCCGCAAGGGGCGGGGGAACCGGCTGAGCTCCGCCTTCGTGCCGCTGATGGGGGCGCGCCGGGCGGATTCCTGGCCGGGCAAGGCGATCGATCTCCTCGCGGTGTTCGCGACGGTGTTCGGCACGGCGACGAGTCTGGGGCTCGGCGCCCTCCAGGTCGCCGAGGGGCTGAACCTGACGATGGACGTGGAGAACTCGACGGCCACGCAGCTGATCGTCATCGTGGCGCTGTCGGCGGCGTTCGTGCTGTCGGCGTTCTCCGGTCTCCACAAGGGCGTGAAGTGGCTGTCCACGCTGAACATCGTCCTCGCGGCCTGTCTGATGCTCTTCGTGTTCCTGCTCGGCCCGACCGTCTACATCCTGGACACCGTCCCGGCCTCCGTCGGCGGCTATCTGCACCAGCTGCTGCCGATGGCCAGTCGTACGGGCGCGTTCACCGACCGCGACTGGCTGGGGGCGTGGACGATCTTCTACTGGGCGTGGTGGCTGTCCTGGGCGCCGTTCGTCGGCACCTTCATCGCCCGGATCTCGCGCGGCCGGACGATCCGGGAGTTCCTGGTGGGGGTGCTCCTCGTGCCGTCGGGGGCGACGGTGGTGTGGTTCTGCGTGATGGGCGGGACCGCGATCCGGCTGGAGTCGACGGGCGCGGCGGACCTGGCGACGGCGGTGAAGGACGGCGCGGAGGCCTCGCTGTTCGCGATGCTGGAGGCGCTGCCGATCGGGACGGTGACGTCGGTCGTCGCGATGCTCCTGGTGATGACGTACTTCATCACGAGCGCGGACTCGGCCTCGCTGGTGATGGGTTCGCTGACGAGCCGCGGCTCGCTCCATCCGCCGACCTGGCTCGTGGTGACCTGGGGCGTCCTGATGGCCGCCGTGGCGGCGGTGCTGCTGGTGGTGGGCGGTCTGAACTCGCTGCAGACGGCGACGATCCTGGTGGCGCTGCCCTTCGTGGTCGTGATGCTGGTGCTGTGCTTCGCGCTCCTGAAGGAGCTGCGGGCGGACCCGGGGGCGGGCCCGGCCCGGCACCAGGCCCTGCACGGGCTGCGGGACGCGGTGCGGACCCTGGTGGGGGAGGCGATGACCGAGCAGGCCGGCGCCCCCCTCCACGACCGGCCCCGGGAGGCGGCGAAGGCCCGTATCGGCGCGGAGCCCCCCGACGGCGCGGTCCGAGGCTCCGGCGCGGAGCCGCCCGGGGACTGAACGCCGACGCGCGCCCGGCCGCCGGATTCGGTACACCGGAGGTATGGGGTTCACGGACGGGGAGCTCGGGGACCGGATCCTGGGCGGCTGGACGGGCCGGATCGCCGGGAACATGCTCGGCAAGCCCGTGGAGCAGGGGGACCACTGGCCCCGGGAGCGCATCGACGCGTATCTGCGGCTGACCGGGGCGCTCCCGCTGACGGACTACCTCCCTCCCCCGCCGCCCGGGGCGGAGGGCTTCGAGCTGCGGCCCGAGTGGGAGCGGTGCGTGCGGGGCGGGATCGACGGCAGCTGCCGGGACGACGACGTCGACTGGTCGGTCCTGGGCCTGCACCTCCTGGAGACGTACGGCTTCGCGTTCACCACCGAGCAGGTCGGCGAGGAGTGGCTGCTGCGGCTGCCGTACCTGCAGACGTTCACGGCGGAGCGGGCCGCCTACCGGAACCTCGCGAACGGGCTGCGGCCGCCGTTGACGGCCACGTACGACAATCCGTACCAGGAGTGGATCGGGGCGCTGATCCGGGCCGACGTCTACGGCTGGACCTGTCCCGGCGATCCGCGCCGGGCCGCCTCGCTGGCCCGCCGGGACGCGGTCCTCTCGCACACGGGGAACGGCGTGTACGGGGCGATGTGGGCGGCGGCGCTGGTCGCGGCGGCCTTCACCGCGCCGGACCTGCGGTCGGCCCTGGAGACGAGTCTGGAGCGGGTGCCGGCGGGCAGTCGGCTCGCCCGGACCGTACGGGGCGCGATCGCGCTGTACGAGGCGGGGCTCGGCTGGTCGGAGGCGCTCACCGAGCTCGCGGGGCGGACGGCGGGCCTCGGCTGGATCCACACCGTCCCGAACGCGGCCGTCCTGACGGCCGGACTCCTGTACGGAGAAGGGGACTTCACCCGGACGATCGCGCTGACCGTCCGCGGCGGCCTGGACACCGACTCCAACGGGGCGACGGCCGGTTCGGTGGCCGGGGTCCGCTGTGGTGCGGCCGCGATCCCGCCGCAGTGGTCGGAGCCCCTGCGGGACCGGGTGCGCAGCGCCGTCTTCGGCTTCGACGGGGTCCGCATCAGCGAACTGGCGGATCGGACCCTGCGGTTGGCCGAGCGGACGGAGTGAGCGCCGGCTCGGGATCGACGGGCCGCTCCAGGGACGAGAGGGCCGCCGCGATGAGCAGCAGAGCGCCGACGCCCAGAGCGAGGACGCCGACGAGGGCCCAGAAGCACCCGCCCAGGAGCAGGCGGGTGCGCCGGTCGGAGGTCTCCGGCACCTCAGCCCTGCGGGGGTTCCGGCGGGACGATCTCGCCGGTGCGCTGCGGTTCGTCCCGGCTGACGGCCCGGGCCTCGGTGCGGTGGCCGCGGGCGATGTAGTCGCGGACCACCGCCTCGACGGCGTCCTGGGGGTTGCCGATGCCTGCCAGGACCATGACTTCCACGACGAGTTCGGCGTCGAGACCGATGTTCACCTTGGCCATGGCGGGAACCTAGCAGCCCGCTCAGAAGAGGGCCTCCGGTGCCTCCGCGCCCGACTCGAAGGCGAGCAGTCGCTGCTTGCGGTCCAAACCGCCCCCGTAGCCGGTGAGACCGCCGCCCGCACCGATCACCCGGTGGCAGGGGACGATGATGCTGACGGGGTTCTTGCCGTTGGCGAGGCCCACGGCGCGGGAGGCGCCGGGACTGCCGAGCTCCTCGGCGAGTTCGCCGTACGTCCGGGTCTCCCCGTACGGGATGCGAAGCAGCTGCTCCCAGACCCGCAGCTGGAACGGGGTGCCGATCAGGTTCAACGGCAGGTCGAACGCGGTGAGTTCGCCCGCGAAGTAGGCGTCGAGCTGGCGGATCGCCTCGCCGAAGGGCCGCGGGTCGGGCTCGCCGAAGGTCTCCTCGGGCGGGCGGTGGCGCTGGCCGGTCATGTGGACGCGGCTGAGGACGCCGTCGACGGCCACGAGCGTCAGCGGCTCGTACGGGCTGTCGACGACGGTGTGTCGGATGGCGGGCATGGGGCGGAGTCCTTTACGCGGGCAGGTGGTTGATCGGGTGGTCGTCGGTCGCCCAGAGGTACTGGACGGCGTAGGCACGCCAGGGACGCCAGTGCGCGGCGCGGGCGGTGAGCGCGGCCGGGGTGCCGGGCAGGCCGAGTCCCTCGGCCGCGCGGCGCACGCCGAGGTCGCCGGGGAGGAAGGCGTCGGGGTCGCCGAGGGCCCGCATGGCGATGATCTCGGTGGTCCAGGGTCCGAAGCCGGGCAGGGCGAGCAGCCGGGCGCGGGCCTCCTCGCGGTCGTCGGCGGGGCCGAGCGGGAGCGAGCCGTCGGCGAGGGCCCGGACGAGGGTGAGGAGGGTGGTGCGGCGGCTGCGCGGCAGGGCGAGGCTCTCGGGGTCGAGAACGGCGAGCGCCTCGGGGTCCGGGAAGAGGTGGGTCAGTCCGCCCTCGGGGTCCTCGATCGGGACGCCGTGCGCGGTGACCAGGCGGGCGGCGTGGGTGCGGGCGGCGGCGGTGGACACCTGCTGGCCGAGGACGGCCCGTACGGCGAACTCGGCGGGGTCGACGGTCCCGGGGACGCGGCGGCCGGGTGCCTTGTCGACGAGCGGGGCGAGCAGCGGGTCGGTGCGGAGCCGCTCGTCGACGGCGACGGGGTCGGCGTCGAGGTCGAGGAGCCGGCGGCAGCGGCTGATGGCGTGGGTGAGGTCGCGCGGGTCGGTGAGGAAGAGGCGGCAGGCGATGTGGTCGGCGCGGGGGGCGAGGGTGACGATGCCGTGGCCGTACGGGAGGTTCAGCGTCCGCCGGTAGGCGCCGTCGCGCCACTCCTCCACGCCGGGGACGGCGGTCGCGGCGAGGTGGCCGAAGAGGTTGGAGGGTTCGAGGGGGGCGCGGAACGGCAGCCGGAGGCCGAAGACGCCGGGGGTCGCGGTCGCCCGGACCGGCGACCGGCGGGCCGCGCGGGCGCGGAGCTCGCCGGGGGTGAGGGCGAAGACCTCGCGGACGGTGTCGTTGAAGGTGCGGATGGAGGAGAAGCCGGCCGCGAAGGCGATCTCGCCGAAGGCCATCGGGGTGGTCTCGATGAGCAGCCGGGCGGTCTGGGCGCGCTGGGCGCGGGCCAGGGCGAGCGGTCCGGCACCCAGTTCGGCGAGGAGCTGGCGTTCGATCTGGCGGGTGGACCAGCCGAGCCGGCGGGCGAGTCCGGGGACGCCCTCCCGGTCGACGACGCCGTCCTGGATGAGCCGTACGGCACGGGCGACGGCGTCGGCCCGGACGTTCCACTGGGGCGAGCCGGGGCTGGTGTCGGGCCGGCACCGCTTGCAGGCCCGGTAGCCGGCGCGCTGGCAGGAGGCGGCGCTGGGGTGGAACTCCATGTTCTCGGGCTTGGGCGGGACGGCCGGGCAGCTGGGCCGGCAGTAGATCCGGGTGGTGCGGACGGCGGTGAAGAACACGCCGTCGAAGCGCGCCTCCTTGGACTGGACGGCCCGCACGCAGCGCTCGGTGTCGGTGTGCATGGTTCCAGGATCGGGGACGGACGGCTCGCGGGCTGGCGAGAAAACGACATGGACGTCCGTCCCCGTCCCTGCCGCCTCAGACGGTGACGGTCCGGTAGTGGGTGGTCAGTCGGCCGTCCTCGCCGAGGACGTGGAAGGCGAGGGCGGGCGGCAGGTCGAGATGGACGTGCGGGTTCTCGGGGCTCGGGTTCTCCCAGGGCAGCCGGAGGGCGGAGCCGACGCCGGGCGCGACGAGCAGCGGGCGCCCGGCGAAGGTCGTGGCGGCCGCCGTGTGGGCGTGGCCCGCGAGGAAGGCCGTCAGGTGGGGGTGGCGGTCGGCGAGCGCGGCGAGCCGCTCCTCGCCGAACTGCCGGATCCCGTCCACGTACGGGGTGTGCAGCGGGACCGGCGGGTGGTGGAAGGCGACCAGGACGGGCACGTCGTGCGGGGTGCCGGCGAGGACGCCGTCGAGCCACTCGATCGTCTCGTCCTCCAGGAGGCCCTGGTCCTCGCCGGGCACCGAGGAGTCGCAGAGGGCGATGACGAAACCCTCGCCCCTCAGCACCTGGTTGACGGGGGCGTGGGGTCGTGCCGTCGCCTCCTCCTGGAGGAGGCCCTTGCGGAAGGCGGCGCGGTCGTCGTGGTTGCCGGGGCAGACGAGCAGCGGGTGACGGGAGGTCAGCAGCTCCCGCGCCACCGCGTACTCGGCCGGGGTCGCGTGGTCGGCGATGTCACCGGTGACGAGGACGGCCGCCAGGTCGTACGGCAGCTCCTCCAGGTAGCGCAGGACGGCGCGGGTCCGGTCCGCGCTGCGCTGCTCCTCGTCGATGTGGACGTCGCTGACGTGGGCGATGACGATCATGCGGGTCGGACCTCCGTGGGTGCGTGTGAACGGACGTTCACACGCGACCGTACGATGATCATGACTGGGCGGGAAGGGCCGCTTCGGGACCGGTGGACCGCTCTTCGGGCCGTCTACTCGAAGCGGGTGGTGTCCCCCGCGCCGCGACGGACGATCTCGGGCTCGCCGCTGGAGAAGTCGACGACGGTGGTGGGTTCGGTGCCGCACTCGCCGGAGTCGAGCACCGCGTCCACCTGGTGGTCGAGCCGCTCCTTGATCTCCCAGCCCTGGGTGAGGGGTTCGGCCTCGTCGGGCAGGAGCAGGGTGCTGGAGAGCAGCGGCTCGCCGAGTTCGGCCAGGAGGGCCTGGGTGACGACGTGGTCGGGGATGCGGACGCCGACCGTCTTCTTCTTGGGGTGCAGCAGCTGGCGGGGCACCTCCTTGGTGCCCGGCAGGATGAAGGTGTACGCGCCGGGGGTGGACGCCTTGACCGCGCGGAAGACGTCGTTGTCGATGTGCACGAGCTGGCCCAGCTGGGCGAAGTTCGCGCACATCAGCGTGAAGTGGTGCCGGTCGTCGAGGTCGCGGATGGCGCGGATCCGGCTGATGCCGTCACGGCTGCCGATGCGGCTGCCCAGCGCGTAGCAGGAGTCGGTCGGGTACGCGACGAGCGCCCCGTTCCGGATGGAGTCGGCCACCGCGTTGATGGTGCGGGGCTGGGGGTTGTCGGGGTGCACGTCGAAGTACTTGGCCATGGGACCAGTCTATTTTCGCAGGCTCCGCCAGACGGCCTTCGCCGCGTTGTGCCCGGACATGCCGTGCACGCCGGGGCCGGGCGGGGTCGCCGAGGAGCAGAGGAAGACCGCCGGGTGCGGGGTCGCGTAGGGGCGGAGGGACAGCGTGGGGCGCAGCAGGAGCTGGAGGCCGCGGGCGGCGCCGCAGGCGATGTCGCCGCCGATGTAGTTGGCGTTGCGCTCGGCGAGTTCGGGCGGGCCGGCGGTGGCGCGGGCCAGGACGCGGTCGCGGAAGCCGGGGGCGAAGCGCTCGATCTGACGCTCGATCGCCTCGGTGAGGTCGCCGCGCCAGCCGTTGGGCACGTGGCCGTACGCCCAGAAGACGTGCTTGCCCTCGGGGGCGCGGGAGGGGTCGACGAGGCTCGGCTGGGCGGTGATGAGGAAGGGCGCGTCGGGGGCGGTGCCCGAGGAGGCCTCGCGCAGGGCGGTGCCGATCTCGCCGGCGGTGGGGCCGACCTGGACGGTGCCGGCGCGGCGGGCCTCCTCGGCGGTCCAGGGCACGGGCCCGTCGAGCGCGTAGTCGATCTTGAAGGCGGCGGCGCCGTACTTGTAGTGGTCGTAGTGCCCGCCGAAGCCGGCGATCCGGGCCAGGGCGGTGGGCGAGGTGTCGAAGACGTAGGCGCGGGCCGGCGGCAGGTCGTCGAGCCGCTTGACCTCGAAGTCGGTGTGGACGGCGCCGCCGAGGTCCTTGAGGTAGGCGGCGAGGGCGTCGGAGATCGACTGCGAGCCGCCCCGGGGCATCGGCCAGCCACCCGTGTGCGCGGCGAGCGCGAAGACCAGGCCGACGGCGCCGGTGGCGATGCCGTCGAGCGGGGCGATGACATGGGCGACGAGCCCGGCGAAGAGCGCGCGGGCCTTCTCGTCCCGGAACCTTCGCATCAGCCAGGTGGACGGCGGCAGTCCGGCGAGGCCGAAGCGGGCGAGGGTGACCGGGTCGCGGGGCAGCGCGGTGAGCGGCAGCTGCATGAAGTCGCTCACCAGCGTGTCCCACTTGCCGAGGAAGGGGGCGACGAGCCGGCGGTACGTCCCGGCGTCGCGCGGCCCGAAGGAGGCGGCGGTCTCGGCGACGGAACGGGCGAGGACGGCGGCGGTGCCGTCGTCCCAGGGGTGGGCCATGGGCAGTTCGGGGTGGAGCCACTCCAGGCCGTACCGGTCGAGCGGCATCGACTTGAAGACGGGCGAGGCGGCGCCGAGGGGGTGCACGGCGGAGCACGGGTCGTGGCGGAAGCCGGGGAGGGTGAGCTCCTCGGTCCTCGCGCCGCCGCCGACGGTGGACTTGGCCTCGAAGACGGCCACGGAGAGGCCGCGCCGGGCCAGTTCGACGGCGGCCGTCAGTCCGTTGGGTCCCGCCCCCACGACGACGGCATCGAGCATCGACGTCTCGTTCGTCACCTTCGGACTCCTTCGTCAGCCGATGGCCAAGACCCCCAGGATAGGCGGGGGGAAAAGCGCGCCTCACGCGCCCCCGAGGAGCGTCCGGATCCGCTCGGCGGTCGCCGCGTCCCGGGCCGTCGTGAACGGCAGCGCGTTGCCCCCGGCGATGCGGAACGGCTCCCCCGCGACCGTCGTGGTCGAGCCGCCCGCCTCGGCGACCAGCAGGAGGCCGGCGGCGTGGTCCCAGGCGTACTCCCAGGAAAAAGCCGTTCCGGCCAGCTCCCCGCGCGCCACGGCGAGGTACTCGAGACCGGCCGAGCCGCAGGGGCGGGGGCGGACGCCCTCGGTGCGCAGGCCGAGCAGGGCCCGCTTCTGGTCCGGGGTGGTGTAGTCGGGGTGCGAGGTGGCGACCTCCAGGACCTCGCTGGGCGCCGGTGAACCGGACCGTATCTCCCGCCCGTTGAGCGTGGCGCCGCGTCCGCGCACGGCGACGGCGAACTCCTCCAGGGCCGGCGCGAAGGTCCAGGAGGCGAGGATCTCGCCGTGCCGGGCGAGGGCGACGAGGGTGCAGAAGGCGGGGTCGCCGTGGACGAACTGACGGGTGCCGTCGACGGGGTCGACGATCCAGACGGGGGCGTCGCCGCGCAGCGCCTCGTACACGGTGGGGTCGGCGTGGACCGCCTCCTCCCCGACGACCACGGACCCAGGCAGCAGGGCCGTGAGGGACGCGGTGAGATGGGCCTCGGCGGCCCGGTCGGCGACGGTGACCAGGTCGTGCGGTCCGTTCTTCTCGACGATGTCGTCGGCCGCGAGCTGCCGGAAACGCGGCATGATCTCGGCGGCGGCCGCCTTGCGGACGGCCTCCTCGACCTCGGCCGTACGGCCGCCGAGGACCTGCTCAAGGAAGTCTTCGATCATGCCCCCAGCTAAGCACGGGCCGCTGACAACCGGATACGCCGCACTCGTCGTCCCCCGTTCCCCCGGGGAGTACCCTTTGGCCGAGTTCACCCCTTACACGCAGGGAGGGTTCCCGTGCACGGCGCCTACCACGGCGAGTACAAGGTCCCCGGCGGAAAGCTGGTGGTCGTCGACCTCGACACCGAGGACGGCGTCCTGCGGAACGTCCGGGTCGCGGGCGACTTCTTCCTCGAACCGGACGAGGCGATCCTCGCGATCGACGGCGCCCTCGAAGGCGCGCCGGCCGACACGGACGCCGCGGGGCTCGCCGCGCGGATCGACGCGGCGCTCCCGCCGGACACGCGGATGTTCGGCCTGACCGCGGAGGGCGTCGGGATCGCGGTCCGGCGCGCCCTCGCCCACGCCACGGACTGGACCGACTACGACTGGCAGCTGATCCACGAGCCGCCGCAGTCCCCCGCGCTGCACATGGCGCTCGACGAGGTCCTGACGGCCGAGGTGGCGGCCGGCCGCCGCCCGCCGACCCTGCGGGTCTGGGAGTGGGGCGCCCCGGCGGTGGTGATCGGCAGCTTCCAGTCCCTGCGCAACGAGGTCGACCCGGAGGCGGCGGAGCGGCACGGCATCCAGGTGGTGCGCCGGATCAGCGGCGGCGGGGCGATGTTCATCGAGCCGGGCAACACGATCACGTACTCGCTCTCCGTCCCCGACGCCCTCGTGCAGGGCCTGTCCTTCACCGACAGCTACGCCTACCTGGACGACTGGGTGCTCGGTGCCCTCGGCGACATGGGGATCCGGGCCTGGTACCAGCCGCTCAACGACATCGCCACGGACGCGGGGAAGATCGCGGGCGCGGCGCAGAAGCGGCTCGTGGCGGGCGAGGGCGCGGTCCTGCACCACGTGACGATGGCGTACGACATCGACGCGGACAAGATGACCGAGGTGCTGAGGATCGGCCGGGAGAAGCTCTCCGACAAGGGCACGAAGAGCGCGAAGAAGCGCGTGGATCCCCTGCGCCGCCAGACGGGCCTGCCGCGCGAGACGGTGATCGAGCGGATGATCGCCTCCTTCCGGAACCGCTACGGCCTCACGGAGGGTCACCTCACGGAGGACGAGCTGACCCGGGCGAAGGAACTGGCGGAGTCCAAGTTCGCCACACCGGAGTGGACGTCCCGGGTTCCGTAGCCCCTGCGAGGGTGACCGCTCACCGCCCCGTTCGTTGATGCCCACGCGGGCCGGGACGACGGACGTGCGGAAACGTCTCCGCACATGCCCGGCCCGGGAACACGGTGTCGACAGGGCGGAGATCAGGTGGGACGGGCGAGGAAGCTCATGGCGGCGGTCGCGGGCGCGATGACGGCGGTGTGCCCCCTCGGGATCGCGCCGCCCGCGCACGCGGTCGTCGGGGGCCAGGAGGCGCGGCCCCATCAGTACCCGTTCATGGTGGGGCTCGTGGACCTGGCCGAGCGGCGGGTGATGTGCGGCGGGGCCCTGGTCGGCGAGCGGTACGTGCTCACCGCCGCGCACTGTCTGACCGGCTCGTACAGCAGCACCGCGCGCGTGGGGGTGCTCCTCGGCGACCACGACCTGACGCGCGGGGACGACAGTCCGAACGCGGTGCTCGCGACCCCCGCCGCCTTCCTCACGCACCCGGACTACGACCCGGCCGCCCAGCGCGACGACATCGCGCTGGTCCGGCTGGCCGAGCCGGTGGTGTTCGACCGGGACGTGCGGCCGGTCGCCCTGCCCGTCCGGTACGCCCACGGCACCTTCGACCACACGCAGGTCGAGGCTCCCGGCTGGGGCACCACCTCCTTCGGGGGCCGCACCTCCGACGTCCTGCGGACCGTGGTCCTCGGCACCATGAGCAACCCGACGTGCGGGGCCCGGGGCATGCCCCAGGTCACCGCCGCCCAGCTCTGCACGTACGCGCCCGGGCGGGACACCTGTCAGTACGACTCCGGCGGCCCCCTGGTCCACACGATCGCGGGGCGGCCGTACCTGATCGGCCTGGTCTCGTACGGGAAGGGGTGCGCGACCGACACCCCCGCCGTGAACACCCGGGTCTGGTCCTACCTCAGCTGGATCGGGAGGACGGCCGGGAAGCTGCCCCGCGCTTCATGAGGGCGGTGTAGAGGAGGAGCGCGGCGGCCAGGCCCACGGCCCAGCCGTAGTCGGCGAGCGGCTTGAGGAACGGGATCAGGCCGTCCTCGGGGAACGGTCCGGTGCCCGGCGCCGAGTGGGAGCCGCCGACGGCGAGGACGCCGCCGACCGCGAAGGCGAGGACGGCCGCCGGGTTCCAGCCGCCCCGGTACCAGTAGGGGCCGTCGGCCCGGTAGAGGCCTTCGAGGTCGAGGACGGTCCGGCGGACGAGCCAGTAGTCGGCGATGAGGATGCCGGCGACCGTGCCGAGGAGTCCGCCGACCAGACCGAGCCAGGTGAAGATGTACAGCTCGGGGGTGGCGGTGAGCTTCCACGGCATGATGAGCACGCCGACGACGCCGGTGATCAGCGCGCCCGTACGGAAGTTCACCAGCCTCGGGGCGAGGTTGGCGAGGTCGTACGCCGGGGAGACGACGTTCGCCGCGATGTTCACGGAGAGGGTGGCGACCAGCACGGTCACCAGGGCGAAGAGCAGCCCGAAGACGTTGTCGGTCTTCGCGGCGAGCGCCACCGGGTCCCAGACGGGCGCCCCGTACACGGCCTGCGAGCCGGAGGTGACGAGCACCGAGAGCAGCGCGAACAGCGTCATGGTGGTGGGGAGTCCGAGGCTCTGCCCCAGGACCTGGGAGCGCTGGCCCGCGCCGAAGCGGGTGAAGTCGGGGATGTTGAGGCTGAGCGTGGCCCAGAAGGCGATCATGCCCATGAGGGCGGGGAAGAAGACGGGCCAGAAGTCGGCGCCCCAGCCCAGCTTCGACGGCTGGTCGAGGAGCGGGCCGAGGCCGCCCGCCTTGACCGTGATCCAGACGAGGAGGGCGAGCGCGCCGACGATCACGAAGGGCGCGGCCCAGTTCTCGAAGCGGCGCAGGGCCTCCATCCCCCGGTAGATGACGGCGAGTTCGAGCGCCCAGAAGAGGACGAAGCAGAGCCACAGCGTCCAGGGCTGCCCCCCGACCTTCGACGCCTCCGCCCAGCCGCCGCCGAAGACCTTGTCGAGCAGGACGAAGACGCCCTGGCCGCCGATCCAGGTCTGGATGCCGAACCAGGCGCAGGCGACGCCGGCCCGGACGAGGGCGGGCAGGTTGGCCCCGCGCAGTCCGAAGGAGGCACGGGCGAGGACGGGGAAGGGGATGCCGTACCGGGGTCCGGCGTGCCCGGTGAGCAGCATCGGCACGAGGACGACCACGTTGGCCAGGGCGATGGTGAGGACGGCCTGCTTCCAGTCCATGCCGAGGGCGACGAGACCGGAGGCGAGCATCCAGGAGGGGATGTTGTGGGCCATGCCGACCCAGAGGGCCGTGAAGTTGTACGCGGTCCAGCGGCGGTCGGCAACGGGGACGGGGAGCAGGTCGTCGTTGGCGAAGCGGGGATCTGCCGGGGCCGTGCCGGGCGCGAGCTCGACACGGCCGTCGCGGACGCCGGAGGGGCCGGGTCTGCCGGAGGGTGCGGTTGCGGTCATGGACGGAACCCTTCGTTCGGGGACGGAACGAGGCCGTGCGGGGCGTGGGGTTCTTGACCGTGCGGAGTCTCGTCCCGTGGGGCAGGGGCGTCAAGGGAGGTGGAACGCCCCGCCACCTGCCGTCACCCGTTCAGCGGATCCCTTCGGCGGCCGTGGGCGCTTCCCCGCCGCACGTCGTACGGCCGAAGGCGCCGGTGGCGGTCGCGCGCTGGACGTGCCGGCCGTGCACGGCGAGGGTGCAGCCGGCCGTGCCGCCCTTCTCGCCGAGGGTGACCTGGACGATCGGAGCGGCGCCGACGGGGAGGCGCACGGTCTTCTTCCACGGGAGCGGGACACGGGTGACGACAGCCGCCCCGTCGTCGCCGGACCCCCGGTAGGAGATGTCGACCGTGCCTTCCCCGATCACTTCGTACGTCACGTCGGCGGTCCCGGTCCGCTCGGACGCGCCCTGTGGGGGCGTGGCCGTGTCCTCGGAGCCGAGCGTCCGGTACGTGCCGAACGCGCCGAGCGCGAGCAGCAGCACCGCTGCGAGGGCGATGCCCCGGCGACGCGGCGTCGTGTTCGAGGCCGCGGGCTCTTCCCGCTCTTCCTGCTCCGCCGGCTCTTCCGGTTGTGCCGTTCCTGCCGGTTCTTCCGTCGTGGACATGGCCGCGCTTTCGGTCGACGTGAATTCGGCCTGGGTTATACACCATCGAAATCCGCGCGTGCCAGGCGAGCGACAAGTCCGGCGACATGCCTCCAACCTTCACAACCCGGCCCGCGAAATGCCCTGATTGCGTGAGCACTTGACGGAGCTCCGGTTCCGTGATGAACAGTTCCCCGAGACCGGCATCGGCTCGACGCGTCAGAAGGAGCCCAACGGTGGGAACGCTTTCGGAAATACAGGCCCTGTTGGGTGAATCACGGTTCAACTGGTCGGATCCTGCGCCGTGGATCGAGCTGGAGCAGGAACTCGGCGTCGCATTCCCCACGGACTTCCGCGAGGTCGTGGACGCCTACGGTTCGGTCTCGATCAACGGGCAGTTGTATCTGAAACATCCCGCCGTCCATCTTCTGCACGACCTGGGAAGCTTCGCCGGACAGGAGATCGAGTTCTGGCGCGAGGAGGACATGGCCGAGTTCCTGCCGAGCCGGGCAGGGACGGGCCCGGGGGAATTGCTGCCGGTGGCGACGGCCACGACGGGCGAGATGGTCTTCCTCCGCGTCCCCGAGGAACCCTCGTCGCCCTGGCGCGTCCTGGTCCAGGAGATGGACAGCCCGTCCTGGACCCTCTACGAGATGACGTTCGGCGAGTGGCTGCTGGCCTACCTCAAGGGGAGGGACGTGACTTTGCGCTCCCGCGACCGCGCGCCCGACGGACCGTTCTGCGAGCCTCTTCCCTGATCTCTGACCTATCATTCCTTTTAGGAGATCCGTTGACAGGGCCTTTACCTACTCGGTACATTTACGGCGTATCTGTCGACTACGGGTACGACTGACAGCCCAGTCGGTTCACAGCTCTTACCGGACATGAATATGAGGTCGGCTCGTCCTTCCCGCCGTTGCGCGGAGAGGGCGACGGCCGGGAATCCTCTCCATCGCCGGTCGAAGCCGGCGACTGATGCCGCAGCAGGACGGACGACCCCGTGCGGGCGCCCGGTCCGCCGTCCGCCCTGTGCGTGATCCCGCGCTCCGCCAAGCCCTGTGAAGAGGGTGCGAGGGCGGCTCGGCGGAACGCGCAGTCGCTCTGGAAGGCAGGACCCTGTCGTGGTCCACAGAATCCTTTCTCTCAGTCTTACGTTCCGGAACCTGATCATCGGTGTGGCCGCGGCCGTGATGGCCCTGGGCTTCTTCCAGCTCCCGCGGGCGGCGTCGGCGGACGTCTTCCCGGAGTTCGCTCCGACGCGGGTGCAGATCCAGGCCGAGGCGCCGGGCCTGTCGGCGGCCGAGGTCGAGCAGCTCATCACCGTCCCGCTGGAACAGGACCTGCTGAACGGCGTGGCCTGGCTCGACGAGATCACCTCCGAGTCGGCCCCCGGTCTGTCCTCCGTCGACCTGGTCTTCGAGCCGGGCACGAACGAACAGAAGGCCCGGCAGGCCGTCCAGGAACGCCTGATCCAGGTGGGCGGACTGCCCCAGGTGGGCAAGGCGCCGGTCATGATCCAGCCGCTGTCCTCGACCAGCCGGGTCATGATGATCGGCCTCTCCTCGGAGAACGTCTCCCGCATCGACATGTCCGTCCTCGCGCGGTGGAACATCAAGCCGCGTCTGCTGGGCATTCCGGGCGTGGCGAACGTGGTCATCTGGGGTGAGCGGGACCGGCAGCTGCAGGTCCAGGTCGACCCGGAGCAGCTGCGCAGCCGGGGCGTCTCGCTGGACCAGGTGGTCCGCACGACGGGCAACGCCCTGTGGGTGTCGCCGCTGACCTTCGTGGAGGCTTCGACGCCGGGCACCGGCGGGTTCATCGACACTCCGAACCAGCGACTGGCGATCCAGCACGTGCTGCCCATCGCCAAGGCGCAGGACCTGGCTTCCGTGGCGGTGGAGGACACCGCCGACAAGCGGCTGCGCATCGGTGACGTGGCCACCGTGGTGGAGGACCACCAGCCCCTCATCGGCGACGTGACGCTGAGCGACGGCCCCGGGATCATGCTGGTGGTCGAGAAGTACCCCGACGCCAACACCCGTGAGGTCACCCACGCCGTCGAAGAGGCGATGACCTCGCTCCAGCCCGGACTGTCCGGCATCACCGTCGACACCGACGTGTACCGGCCGGCGTCCTTCATCGACACGGCGCTCGACAACGTGGGCCTGTGGGCGCTCGTCGCCGTGCCCGCCGTCTCGGTGCTGCTCGGCCTGTACTTCCTCTCCTGGCGCGTCGCCCTGATCAGCCTCGTGTCGATCACGCTGGCGGAGATCGCCGCCCTGTGGGTGCTCTATCTGCGCGGCTCGTCCTTCAACATGATGGTCCTCGCCGGGCTGACGATCGCTCTCGGCGCGATCATCGACGACATCGTCATCGGGTTCGACCGCGTCCAGAAACAGTTCCGGCGCGAGGACCGGGGATCCGACGAACGCCGGTCGGTGGCCGACGTCGTGGTCGACGCCACGGCGGCCGTGCGGCGGCCCGTCTTCTTCGCCACGCTGATCCTGCTGCTCGCCGTGGTGCCCCTCGTCTTCCTGAGCGGGGTGGGCGGAGCGTTCGCGCGGCCGCTGGCCCTGTCCTACGCGCTCGCGGTGCTCGCCTCCACCGTCGTCGCCCTGACCCTCACGCCCGTACTGGCCGCCACGCTGCTCGCGCACACCAGGCTCGGACACCACCGCAACCCGGTGCTCGGGTGGCTCCACCGCGGCTTCGACCGGATCAGCCCCAGGACCCTCCTCCGGCCGGGCCTGGCGCTGGCCGCGGCCGCCGTGCTGGCCGGCACGGGCTTCGCGGTGTGGCCGCAGCTCGACGGCGCGTCCCCCGTCCCGGCCCTGCACCAGCGTGAGCTGCTGATCCAGGTGGAGGCGGCGCCCGGCACCTCGCTGCCGGAGATGGACCGCCTCGGCCGGGCGGCGGTCGACGAACTGCGCGCGCTTCCGGGCGTCGAGAGCGTCGGCGCCCACGTGGGCCGCGCCAGGGAGTCCGACCAGGTCGTCAACGTCAACTCCGGTGAGTTCTGGGTCAACCTCAAGAGCTCGGCCGACTACGACAGGACCGTCGACGCGATCAACCGCACCATGGACGGCCAGGCCGGCCTCGACAGCGAGGTGGTGACCTACCCGCAGGCACGGCTGAACGAGGTCCGGGCCGAGAACGGCGACGGCGCGCCCGTCGTGGTCCGCGTCTACGGCAACGACCTGGGCGTGCTGCGGCGGCAGGCCGAGCAGGTGAGCAAGGCCCTCTCGCAGGTCCCCGGAGTCGTCCGGCCGCAGATCCCGGACGTGGTCGAGGAGCCGACCCTGGAGGTCAAGGTCGACCTCGCGGCGGCCCAGAGCCACGGGATCAAGCCCGGCGACGTCCGCCGCGCGGCCGCCACCTACTTCTCCGGCCTGCCGGTGGGCAGCCTCTACGAGGAGCAGAAGGTCTTCGACGTCGTCGTGTGGGGTTCGCCCGCGACGCGCTCCGCTCCGCAGAAGGTCCAGGACCTCCTGATCGACACGCCGAAGGGCGGCCACGTGCGCCTCGGTGATGTCGCGGCCGTCCGTGTCACGCCGTACCCGACGGTCATCGAGCACTACGCCACCTCGCGCAGCCTCGACGTCGTCGCCGACGTCAGCGGGCGTGACCTGAACACCGTCCTGGACGACGTCAGGAGCCGCGTCCAGGCCATGCCGATGCCGTACGAGTACCACGCCGAGGTGCAGAGCGACGTCGCGCACCAGCAGAGCCAGGACCTGCGCGTCGCGGGGATCGTGGCCGCCGCGCTGCTCGGCGCCTTCCTCCTCCTGCAGGCGGCCTTCAACAGCTGGCGGGCGGCGACGCTCGTCCTGCTGGCCCTGCCGCTGGCCGGCGTGGGCGGCGTGCTGACCGCGTTCGCCGTCGGCGGCGTCATGTCGATCGGCGCGCTCGGCGGCTTCCTGGTCGTGCTGGGCATCGCCGTGCGCAACCTGGTGCTGCTCGTCCGCGGCTACCAGGAGACCGAGCCGCGCGAGGACGGGACCGTCGACCCGCAGCACATCGTCGACGCCACGCGCGACCGGGTCGGCCCGGTCCTGCTGACCGCGCTCGCCACGGCGGTCGCGGTGCTGCCCGCGGTCGTCCTCGGAACGATCGAGGGCATGGAGGTGCTGCACCCGCTGGCCGTCGTCGTGCTCGGCGGACTGGTCACCTCGACCCTCGTGACGCTGTTCATCGTGCCCGCCCTCTACATCCGCTTCTACTCCTCCCCCGGCGGCCTCGGGCAGCGTCGCACCGGTCCCGAACCGGGACTGTCGACGGCCGGCCGGGCCCCGGGCGCGGCAGCCGCGGACGACGGCAGGGCGGAACGGCGAGAAGCACCCCGCAGCGGATCCGGCCGGCGTCTCGGCAGGCGCCGGTGGGCCGCGGGCCTGTCGGCCGCGGGACTGCTGCTCGCCGGTGGAGCGAGCCTGTCGGCCTGCACCGACTCGCAGCCCTCCGCGGCCTCGGTCACCGAACACTCCGAGCAGCCACCCGCCGAGATCGAAAAGGTTCCGGAGGGGAAGATCCCCCACCTGACCCTGGCCGAGGACACGGTCCACCGGATCCACCTCACGACGGAGCCGTTGCGGCAGGCGCCGCTGGACGGCGCCGGCCCGCCGCAGACGCTCATCCCGCTGAAAGCGGTGGTCTACGACCCGGAGGGCAAGACCTTCGCCTTCACCAACCCGAAGCCCTTCGTGTACATCCGGACCCCCGTCGAACTGGGGCGGTTCGGTGAGGACGACGCGGTCGTGAAGTCCGGCCTCACGGCGGGCGCCCCCGTCGTGACGGTCGGGGCCGCCGAACTGCTGGGCATCGAGTACGAGACGGACGGCGAGCACGAATGACTGAGGAACGCGGCACTCTGATGCGCTGGATCGTCCGGTCCAGCCTGCGCTTCCGCTACCTCGTGGTCGCCGCGGCTGCCGTGATGATGGTCGTGGGCATCACGTCGCTGCCCCAGCAGCGGGTGGACGTCTTCCCCGAGTTCGCGCCGCCGCGGGTCGAGATCCAGACGACCTGCCTCGGCCTGTCCACGGCCGACGTGGAGTCCCTGGTCACCGTTCCGCTGGAGCAGTCCCTCAACGGGCTCGACGGGCTGGAGGACCTGCGCTCCGAGTCCGTCGCGCAGCTCTCGTCGGTCCAGCTGATCTTCCACGAGGGGACCGACCTCTTCAAGGCGCGGCAGGAGGTCCAGGAACGGGTGCAGCAGGTCTCGCCCAGCCTGCCGACCTGGGCGGCCCCGCCGGTGATCATGCCGCCCGTCGCGGCGACCAGCCGTGTCATGAAGATCGGGATGTCCTCGGAGGACCACTCCGACAAGGCCCTGATGTCCATGTCCATGACGGCCTACTGGGAGGTCAGGGCCCGGCTGCTGCGCGTGCCCGGCGTCGCCAACGTGAGCATCTTCGGCGAGCGGCTGCAGATGATGACCGTACAGGTGGACCCGACCAAGATGCAGGCCCACAAGGTCAGTCTCGACGACGTCATGGAGGCCACCGGCGAGTCGGTCGACTCCGGTCTGCTCAAGTTCACCACCGGTTCGGTCATCGGCACCGGCGGCTGGATCGAGACCCCCAAGCAGCGCCTCGGCATCCGGCACCTCCTGCCGGTCGTGACGCCCGTCGACCTCTCCCAGGTGCCGGTGCGCGCGGAGAACGACCGCACCGTCCGGCTCGGGGACGTGGCCCTGGTGAAGGAGGCACCCCAGCCACTGGGCGGCGACGCCATCGTCGGCGGCGACCCCGGTCTGCTGCTGATCGTCGAGAAGCTGCCCTGGGGCGACACCCCGGAGATCACCAAGAACGTGCAGGAGGCGATCGAATCCCTCGAACCCGGCCTGCCCGGCATCACGTTCGACACGACCATCTTCCAGCAGCAGGACTTCATCCACACCGCGATCCACAATCTGACCCAGGCCCTGGTGCTCGGCTTCCTGCTGGTCGTCGTGGTCCTCGCGGCGTTCCTCTACGAGTGGCGCGTCGCGCTGATCAGCCTGCTGACGATCCCGCTGTCCCTCATGGCGGCCGTGCTGGTGCTCCACTGGCGCGGGGACACCATCAACACGATGGCCCTCGCCGGACTCGTGATCGCCCTGGGCGCCGTCGTGGACGACGCGATCATCGACGTCGAGAACATCCTCAGACGGCTGCGCGAGCATCGGAAGGCCGGCGGTGACACGCCGGTGGCGAAGATCATTCTGAACGCCTCGCTGGAGGTCCGGAGCCCGATCGTCTACGCGACGATGATCATCGTCGTGGCCACGGTGCCGGTCTTCCTGCTCCAGGGAGTGGCGGGCTCGTTCTTCCGGACGCTCGCCATCTCCTACACGCTGGCCATCATCGCCTCCATGGTCGTGGCCCTGACGGTGACCCCCGCCCTGTGCCTGATCATGCTGCGCAAGGCCAAGGTCGAACGCCGGCAGTCCCCACTGCTCCGCCGGCTGCAGACCGGCTACACGGCGGGGCTGCGGCGCATCGTCAAGCGGCCGGTGAACGCCTATCTGGTGTCCGGCGTGCTCGTGGTCGTCGCGGCCCTCCTGGTGCCACAACTCAGCCAGTCCCTGATGCCCTCCTTCAAGGAGCGGGACTTCCTGATGCACTTCATCACCACGCCCGGCACGTCCGTGCAGGAAGAGCAGCGCATGGTCTCCCAGGTGAGCCGCGAGGTACGGGCCATCCCCGGAGTGCGCAACGTCTTCGGGGCCCACATCGGGCAGGCGTTCCTGGGCGACGAGATCGCCGGGGTCAACTTCGGCGAGGGCTGGATCAGCATCGATCCCAAGGCCGACTACGACAAGACCCTCACCGAGATCAAGGAGACCGTGGCGCGGTACGCCGGCGTGGAACAGGACGTCCAGACGTACCTCAACGAGCGCGTCGACGAGGTGCTCACCGGCTCCAAGTACCCGATCGTCATCCGTCTCTTCGGCCAGGACCAGAACGTCCTGCGCGAGAAGGGCCTGGAGCTCCAGGAGAAGATCAGCAAGATCGACGGCACCGAGGACGTCCACGCCGACCTCCAGGTCGAGGTCCCGCAGATCCAGGTGAAGGTCGACGTCGACAAGGCGGCGAAGTACGAACTGAAGCCCGGTGACGTGCGCCGCGCCGCGTCCACCCTCGTGGCCGGCGAGGAGGTCGGAGACATCTTCCGCGACGGCAGGGCCTACGACACGGTGGTGTGGAGCACCCCCGAGACCCGCGACGACGTGGCGGCCATCAGCCGGCTCCCGATCGACACGCCCGCCGGCACCCCGGTGCCCCTCGGTGACGTCGCCCAGGTGGTCATCGAGCCCCAGCCGAACGTGATCGCGCGCGAGAACGGCTCGCGCCACCTCGACGTGAACGCCTCCGTCTCCGAACGCGGCCTCAGCTCCGTCGTCTCGGACGTCAACAAGGCGATCGCCTCCACGGACTTCCCCCGCGGCTACCACACCGAGCTCCTCGGGGAGCACGAGGAACGGCAGGCCGCCCAGCGGGTCCTGTTCTACAGCGCGATCTTCGCGGCTCTGGCGGTCTTCGTGCTGCTCCAGGTCTCCTTCCGCAGCTGGCGGCTCGCACTGCTGTCCTTCCTCACCCTGCCCATGGCCCTGGTCGGCGGCGTCCTCGCGGTCTGGATCGCCGGCGGGAACATCTCGCTGGGTTCCCTGGTCGGCTTCTTCACCGTGCTCGGCATCGCCGCACGCAACGGCATCCTGCTGATCAACCACTACCAGCACCTGGAGGAGCACGAGGGCATGGCCTTCGGGCCCGCCCTGGTGCTGCGCGGTGCGCGGGAACGGCTGTCCCCCATCCTGATGACCTCCCTGGCGACCGGACTCGCGGTGCTGCCCCTGGTCTTCCTCGGCAACCGGCCGGGCCACGAGATCGAGTACCCGCTCGCCGTGGTCATCGTGGGCGGTCTGGTTACGTCCACTCTGCTGAATTTGCTCGTCGTACCGTCCTTGTACCTGCGTTTCGGCAAGGGCTTCAGACGCCAGAGGCCGCAGCATGAGGCGGCCGCCACGCACTGAGGCAGGCGGCGGACGGGGCCGCCGCCTCTCGGTGGAGCCCCACCCTGGCTCCACCGAGAGGACCAAGCTGAATGCCCCGCCGCCTCCGCGCGTCCGCTGCCCTGCTGAGCCCGATCGTCGCCGCGCTGCTGCTGGCCCCTGGCGCGTCGGCCACCGACACCCCCCGGGTGCCCTCTCCCGCCGCGGCGAAAAGCGGCCCGAGCTCTCAGGACGGCTGTGGGCGGCCCCCCGCCCTCCGTCCGCACACCTTCCCCGCCCGCCCGAGGGTGAACAACACGTTCCTCCCGCTGAAGCCCGGGACCCGGCTGGTCCTCACCGGCGACGTCGCCGGTGAGGACCACCGCGTGGTGACGACGGTGACCGACCTGACCAAGGTCATCGACGGCGTACGCACCGTGGTGGTGTTCGACCAGGACTTCAACGGCGACGAGATCCAGGAGTCGGAGCTGGCGTTCTTCGCCCAGGACCGGCGCGGGACGGTCTGGCGCCTCGGGGAGTACCCGGAGATCTACGAGAACGGCCGGCTGGTCGGCGCGCCCGACACCTGGATCTCCGGCGTGGAGGGCGCCAAGGCGGGCATCGCCATGCTCGCCAGGCCGCGGGTGGGCACCCCCACCTACACCGAGGGCCTGGCGCCCGAGATCGACTTCCTGGACTGCGCCACGGTGTTCCGGACCCATCAGAACGTCTGCGTCCCGGTCGGCTGCTTCCGGCACGTCCTCGTGACGGACGAATTCGCGCCGCTCGACCCCGAGGGCGGCCACCAGCGGAAGTCCTACGCGCCGCACGTGGGCAACATCAAGGTGGAGCCCGTGGGCGAGGCGAACCCGGAGACGCTGTCGCTGACCGAGTTCACCCGGCTCGGCCGCGAGGAGCTCGCGGCCGTCCGCGAGGAGGTGCTGGAGCAGGACGCACGCGGCTACCAGATCAGCCCGGACGTGTACGGCACCACCCCGCCCGCGCGGCCGGCCCGCCCGAAGGGGCTGCCGGGCCTGCCGTAGTACCGGCCCGTGAGGGGCGTGCGGCACCGCGCGCCCTTCAGCTCCGGTTCAGGTGACGCGGGTCACAATCGGGGCATGCGCGTTCTGATCGTGGACGACGAGGAGCGCTTCGCCGAGGGGCTCCGCAACGGCCTGGAGGCGGAGGGCTTCGCCGTCGACGTCGCCCTGGACGGCACGGACGGCCTGTGGCGGGCCCGCGAGCACGCGTACGACGCCATCGTCCTCGACATCATGCTCCCCGGCCTGAACGGCTACCGCGTCTGTGCCACCCTGCGCGCCGAGGGGAACTGGACCCCGATCCTCATGCTCACCGCCAAGGAAGGCGAGTGGGACGAGGTGGAGGGACTCGACACCGGCGCCGACGACTACCTGACGAAGCCCTTCTCGTACGCCGTGCTGCTCGCCCGGCTGCGTGCGCTGCTGCGCCGCGAACCGCGCGAGCGGCCCGCCGCCCTCACCGCCGGTGACCTGCGGCTCGACCCGGCGGCCAAGGAGGTGTCCCGGGGCGGGGTACGGATCGAGCTGACCGCCCGTGAGCTGGCCCTCCTCGAGTTCCTCCTGCGCCGGCGCGGTGAGACCGTGTCCAAGCACGAGATCCTCGCGCACGTCTGGGACGACGCCTTCGAGGGCGACCCGAACATCGTCGAGGTCTACGTCCGGCACCTCCGGAACAAGCTGGACCGGCCCTTCGGCCGGGCGTCCATCGAGACCGTACGGGGCTGCGGCTACCGCCTGACCCCCGACGGAGGGTAGGCGGCCATGGGCGTGCGGTTCTGGTCGGCCGTGGCGGCCGTCCTCGTCGTGGCGGTGGGCCTCATCGCGGGAGCGGTGGCCCTGATCGCGCTCCTGCGGGCCGAACTGACCGACGACGTACGGCAGGCCGTGCGGGGCCGGGCCGAACAGGTGGCGGCCGTCATCGAGTCGGGGCGCGGGGTGCCGTCGCTGACCGTGAGCGATCAGGACGAACAGTTCGTCCAGGTCCTGGACGCCCGGGGGGACGTGATCGCCGCCAGCCCGAACGTCAAGGACCTGCCGGCCCTGGCCGACCCGCGACAGGGCTCCGAGTCCACCCTCAGCACGCCGCTGGACGAGGACCGTTTCCTGGTGGTGGCGGTGAGCGCCGAAGCGCCCGGCGGCGACCGGACCGTACTGGTGGGGCAGACGCTGATCGGGGTCGACGAGTCCACCCGGATCGTCACCCGGCTGCTGGTCACGGGGCTGCCGCTGCTGATGCTCGTGGTGGCCGGCGCGACCTGGATGGCGGTCGGGCGGGCGCTGGCGCCCGTGGCGGCCATCAGATCGGAGGTGGAGGCGATCTCGGCGGCGGAGCTGCACCGCAGGGTGCCGCTTCCGCCCGGCCGCGACGAGATCGCACGCCTCGCCGCCACGATGAACCGCATGCTGGACAGGCTCGAACGGGCGCAGAGCGCCCAGCGCCGGTTCATCTCCGACGCCTCGCACGAACTGCGTTCCCCGGTGGCGTCCATCCGCCAGCACGCCGAGGTCGCCCTCGCCCACCCCGACCGGCTGGCGGACCGGGCGACGCGCGAACGGCTGGCCAGGACCGTGCTGAGCGAGGACCTGCGGATCCAGCGGCTGGTCGACGACCTGCTGCTGCTCGCCCGTGCCGACGAGGAGGCGCTGCGCCCCCGGCTGCGGCCGGTGGACCTCGACGACCTGGTCCTGGACGAGGTGCGCCGACTGCGTCGGGTGGCGCCCGGGCTGCGGATCGGTACGGCCGGGGTGTCGGCGGCGCGGCGGCGGGCGGACCCGCGGGGTCTGGGCAGGGTGGTGCGCAACCTGGGTGACAACGCGGCCAGGCACGCGCGCTCCGAGGTCGCCTTCGACCTCGCCGAGCAGCCGGACGGCCGGGTGGTGCTGGGCGTGGAGGACGACGGTCCGGGCGTACCGCCGGCGGACCGCGAGCGGGTCTTCGAACGGTTCGTACGCCTCGACGAGGCGCGGTCCCGCCGACCGGGCGACGGGGGTGACGCGGACGACGCCGGCGGCAGTGGACTCGGGCTCGCCATCGTCGCCGAACTGGTCGCGGCGCACGGCGGCACGGCCACGGTGACCGACGGGCGGCTGGGCGGGGCCCGCTTCGAGGTGGCGCTCCCACCGGACCCGGGGGCGTGAGAGACCGGGCCACCGCTCCTGAAGGCCGGTTCAGTTCCGTTCAGGCTCCCTTCAGGACCCGGGTGGAAGCCTCGGTGTCACGGCAGAGGAGGCAGTCATGAGGAACAGACACCCGGTGGCCGCGGTGAGCGCGGCCCTGGCCGCGACCCTCGCGACCGGCGGCTGCACCGCCAGTGCCCTCGGCGGCGGAGCTGCCGGCGGGTCCCCCTCGTCAGGCACCGACTGCGTACGGATCGTGGAGGAGAACGGCAAGAAGACCGACGAGTGCCTGCCCCTCGCCCCGGAGCGGGAGCGGGTCGACCGGGGCACGCCCGTCTTCAGCCACCCGACCGAGATCACCAACCCGCTCCACGCCAGTTCCAGGATCCAGCAGGTGATCTACGACGGTCAGGTAGACGAGAAGCCCTTCCGCACCGAGCTCACGCTGCTGCCCGACATCAAGACCATCACCGTGAACGGCGAGCAGGTCCGGGCACGCACGCTCCAGTACGTGTCCTTCTCGGACGGGCGGGTCCAGGAGGTCGCGACCGACTGGTTCGCCCAGGCCGACGACGGATCGGTCTGGTACCTCGGCGAGGACGTCTTCAACTACGAGAACGGCGTGGTCGAGAACACCGGCGGCACGTGGCGGGCCGGGAAGACCGGACCGGCCGCGATGATCATGCCCAACGCCCCGAAGGCCGGTGACGTGTACCGGCCGGAGAACAGCCCGGGCACGGTCTTCGAGGAGGTCACCGTGAAGGCCGTCGGACAGACGGTCCCCGGGCCGTACGGACCCGTCGAGGGCGCGATGAGGACGACCGAGATCAACCTGGACGGCACGCGCGAGGACAAGGTCATCGCCCCCGGGTACGGCGAGCTCACCATCGACGAGCCCGGCACCGACCTGGAGGCGATCACGCTGGCCGTACCGACGGACGTCACACCGGGCCCCGTACCCTCCGAACTCGCCGCCCTCTCGGCGGCGGTCCGCACGGCGCACGCCGAGGCGACCGACGCGACCGTGGCGAAGGTGCGCGCCGCCTGGGACGCGTACCGGGCCGCCGACCGCGTGCCCCAGCTGCTCGCCCGGCAGATGGACCGGGACCTCGACTCGCTCACGGCGGCCGTCAAGGCACGCGATGGCGCGCTCGTCCGCGGTGCCGTGCTCCGGGTCGCCCAGAACGACCTCGACCTGCACCTGCGCCATCAGCCGCTCGCGACCGTCGAGGCCGCCCGGATGGCGCTGTGGGCGCGCCAGGCGACGCTGGACGGCGCCGCCCGGGACGCGGGCGCGATCGCCGGCGACGCGACCAGCCTCGAACTCACCTGGGACCGGGTCCGGCACGGCAAGGACGCCGCTCGGGCAGCCCGGATCGACGCCGCGCTGAAGGCCCTGCGCGAGGCCGCCGACCGCAAGGACGCCTCGGCAGCCCAACAGGCGACGGCCCGGCTCATGTCCGCCCTGTAGTTCGACGCCTTCGGGCTACGGGTCGATTGCTGACTCGCGGTCGTACGCCGCCTGGCCGTGCCCGCTCCGGTCACAGGTCTGCTGTGCGCGGCCGCCCTGGCAGCCGCCCTGGTCCTGGGCCGTCGCGCGGGTCCTGGAGCGCCACGTCGAAGAGGCTCTGCGGGCCGAGGCCACGGACTGCGGACAGGCCCGTTGAGAAGGACCGGTGAAGACCCCGGCCCGGTGCGCTGCTCCCGCCTTCCTGTGCCGCCGGGCCCGTAGCCGGTGCCGCTGTCCGGCTGGCAGCCGGCGGGCCGGACTAATCGTTGAGCGCGGGGATGATGTCGGAGCCGTAGGCGTCGATGGTGCCCTCGCGGTTGTCGTGCATGTTGTAGACGGCGAACTGGTCGACGCCGAGCTCGCGCAGGTGGCGGAGCTTCTCGATGTGGGCCTCGGCGGGGCCCAGGAGGCAGAAGCGGTCGACGATCTCGTCGGGGACGAACGTGGTGTCCGGGTTGTCGGCGCGGCCGTGGTGGGAGTAGTCGTACCCGTGCCGGTCCTTGATGTACGCGGTCAGCTCCTCCGGCACCATGCCGGAGTGCTCGCCGTACTTGGCGACCAGGTCGGCGACGTGGTTGCCGACCATGCCGCCGAACCAGCGGCACTGGTCGCGGGCGTGGGCCAGGTCGTCCCCCACGTAGGCGGGGGCGGCGACGCAGATGGTGAGGGCGTCGGGGTCGCGGCCGGCGTCGGTGGCGGCCTGCCGGACGGCCTTGACCATCCACTCGGTGAGGAAGGGGTCGGCGAGCTGGAGGATGAAGCCGTCGGCCTTCTGCCCGGCCAGCGCGAGCGCCTTCGGCCCGTAGGCCGCCATCCACACCGGCAGCTTCCCGTTCTTGATCCAGGGGATCCGGATCGGGTTGCCGTCGACCTGCGCCTCGCGGCCCTCCGCCAGGTCGCGGATGACCTCGATGGCCTCGCCGAGCCGGGCCAGGGTGTTCGGCCTGCGGCCCGCGACCCGCATCGCCGAGTCGCCGCGGCCGATGCCGCACACGGTCCGGTTGCCGAACATGTCGTTGAGGGTGGCGAAGGTGGAGGCGGTGACCTCCCACGTCCGCGTCCCCGGGTTCGTCACCATCGGACCCACGTGCAGCTTGGTGGTGTGTTCGAGGATCTGGCTGTAGATGACGAAGGGTTCCTGCCACAGCACGGCGGAGTCGAAGGTCCAGCCGTAGCGGAAGCCGTTGCGCTCCGCCCGGCGCATCAGGCCCACGACCTGCGAGGCGGGCGGGTCGGTCTGCAGGACGAGTCCGAAGTCCAACGTCGTTCTCCTAGTTCAGGTACTGACAGGTGGCGCGCGGGGTGAAGGCGCCGTGGCCGGCGCGGCCGGTGAACTTCCGCTGCTCGATGACCGGTTCGCCGCGCGAGAGGA
This sequence comes from Streptomyces sp. TLI_105, assembly GCF_900105415.1. Lineage (GTDB taxonomy): Bacteria > Actinomycetota > Actinomycetes > Streptomycetales > Streptomycetaceae > Streptomyces. Next base: position 1,651,150 of record NZ_FNSM01000001.1, read on the forward strand.
CCGTCTCGACCTGGCCGGTGATCGTCTTCCCCTCGTACGCGGAGTAGTCGACGTTCATGTGGTGGGTCTCCGCCGACAGGATCTGGGTCGCGTGCGGGTCGTAGATGACGATGTCCGCGTCGGCGCCCGGCGCGATCGTGCCCTTCTGCGGGTAGAGGCCGAACATCCGGGCCGGGGTGGCGCAGGCGATCTCGATCCAGCGGCGGCGGCTGATGTGCCCGTCGACGACGGCCTGGTGGAGGAGGTCCATGCGGTTCTCCACGCCCGGCAGACCGTTGGGGATCTTGGAGAAGTCGCCGCGTCCGAGGTCCTTCTGGCCCACGAAGCAGAAGGGGCAGTGGTCGGTGGAGACCACCTGGAGGTCGTTCGTCCGCAGCCCCCGCCACAGGGCCGCCTGGTGCTCCTTCGGTCGCAGCGGGGTGCTGCACACGTACTTGGCTCCCTCGAAGCCCGGCTCCGCGAGGTTGTCGGTGGAGAGGAAGAGGTACTGGGGACAGGTCTCCCCGAAGACGGGCAGCCCCTTGTCGCGGGCGGCGGCGATCTCGGCGACGGCCTCCTCGGCGGAGACGTGGACGACGTAGAGCGGCGCCCCCGCCACCCGGGCCAGCTGGATCGCCCGGTGCGTGGCCTCCGCCTCCAACAGGGCCTTGCGGACCTCGCCGTGGTAGCGCGGGTCGGTCTCGCCGCGGGCGAGCGCCTGCTCGACGAGCACGTCGATCGCGATGCCGTTCTCGGCGTGCATCATGATCAGGCCGCCGTTGTCGGCGGAGCGCTGCATGGCGCGCAGGATCCGGCCGTCGTCGCTGTAGAAGACGCCGGGATAGGCCATGAAGAGCTTGAAGGAGGTGATGCCCTCCTGGACGAGCTTGTCCATCTCCTTGAGCGTGTGCTCGTTCACGTCGGAGAGGATCATGTGGAAGGCGTAGTCGATCGCGCAGTTGCCGTCGGCCTTGGCGTACCAGGCGTCGAGTCCTTCGCGCAGGCTGTGGCCGACGCTCTGGACGGCGAAGTCGACGATGGTGGTGGTGCCGCCCCAGGCGGCGGCGCGGGTGCCGGTCTCGAAGGTGTCGGAGGCGAAGGTGCCGCCGAAGGGCAGCTCCATGTGGGTGTGGGCGTCGACGCCGCCGGGCAGCACGTAGCGGTCGGTGGCGTCGATGGTCCGGTCGGCGGTCCAGCCGGCCGCCGTGTCCGAGCCGTGGGCGGCGAGGGCGACGACGCGGCCGTCCTCGATCAGCACGTCGGCGTGGAGTTCGTCGGCGGCGGTGACGACGAGACCGCCGCGGATGAGGGTACGGGTGCTCACGGGACTTCTCCTCTGCCAACTAGAGGGACCTGAGGGCCTGTTCGAGGATCTCGGCGCCTTCCTCGGCCTCGGCGACGGTGAGCGAGAGCGGTGGGGCGATGCGCAGGGTGCTGGTGTTGTGGCCGCCGCCCTTGCCGATGAGCAGGCCGTTCTCGCGGGCGGCCTCCAGGACGGCGGTGGCCGCGTCCGGGTTCGCCCGGTCGGTGCCCGGTTCGGTGAGCTCGATGCCGATCATCAGCCCGCGGCCGCGGACCTCCCGTACCTCCGCGACCCCGGCGGCGGCGGCCCGGACGCGCTCGATGAGGAGGCCGCCGACGCGGCGGGCGTTGCCCTGGAGGTCGTGCTCCAGGAGGTAGGAGAGGTTGGCCAGCCCGGCGGCCATGGTGATCGGCGAACCGCCGAAGGTGGAGATGGAGTTGGCGTCCAGACAGTTCATGACCTCGGCGCGGGCGACGACGCCGCCGACGGACATGCCGTTGCCGATGCCCTTGGCGAAGGTGAGGATGTCGGGCGGTCCGGCCTGTCCGTGGGCCTGCCAGCCCCAGAAGTGCTCGCCGGTACGGCCCCAGCCGGTCTGCACCTCGTCGGAGATCCAGAGGATGCCGTGCCGGTCGAGGACGCGGCGGAAGGCTGCGTAGAGGCCGTCGGGCGGGGAGGTGAAGCCGCCGACGCCCTGGATCGGTTCGGCGATGAGGGCGGCGACGCCCGCGCGGGTCTGGCCGAGCATGTCCTCCAGGTCGGCGACGCAGGCATCGATGAACCGCTCGTCGGTGAGCCCGGCGTACGGGCCGCGGGTGCGGACGCCGCCGTGCACGTACAGGGTCTGGAGCGGGGAGAGGCCGGTGGGCGACCAGGCGCGGTTGCCGGTGATGCCGACGGTGGAGAAGGAGCGGCCGTGGTAGCTGTTGCGCATCGCCAGGATCTGGTTCGAACGGCGGTACGTGGTGGCGAGGAGCAGGGCCGCGTCGTTGGCCTCGGTGCCGGAGGTGGTGAAGAAGACGCGGGCGTCGGGGATGCCGGAGAGGCCGGCGACGCGCTCGGCGAGCTCCACCATGGGGCGGTTGAGGTAGAGCGTCGAGGAGTGGATGATCCGCCCGGCCTGCTCGGCGACGGCCTTGGTGACCTCGGGCAGGGCGTGGGCGGTCATGGTGGTGAGGATGCCGCCGAAGAAGTCGAGGTACCTGCGTCCTTCGGCGTCCCAGACGTGACGGCCCTCGCCGTGGGTGATCTCGATGGGGTCGCGGTAGTAGAGGGCGACCCAGTCGGGGATGACGGCCTTGTGCCGGCCGTACAGGCTGCTCACGGCTGCACCAGCCCGTCGTACGCGTCGGGGCGGCGGTCCCGGTAGAAGGCCCACTGCTGGCGGACCTGCTCGATGAGGCCGAAGTCGAGGTCGCGGACGACGAGTTCCTCGGCCTTGTCGGAGGCGACGTCGCCGACGAACTGGCCGCGCGGGTCGACGAAGTAGCTGGTGCCGTAGAAGTCGTTGTCGCCGTACTCCTCGATGCCGACGCGGTTGATGGCGGCGACGAAGTACTCGTTGGCGACGGCGGCGGCGGGCTGCTCCAGCTGCCAGAGGTAGGAGGAGAGCCCGCGGTGGGTGGCCGAGGGGTTGTAGACCAACTGGGCGCCGTTAAGGCCGAGTTGACGCCAGCCCTCCGGGAAGTGGCGGTCGTAGCAGATGTAGACGCCGACCCGTCCGACGGCGGTGTCGAAGACCGGCCAGCCGGCGTTGCCCGGGCGGAAGTAGTACTTCTCCCAGAAGCCCTTGACCTGGGGGATGTGGTGCTTGCGGTACTTGCCGAGGTAGCTGCCGTCGGCGTCGATCACGGCGGCGGTGTTGTAGTAGAAGCCCTCGCCCTCGACCTCGAAGACGGGGACGACGATCACCATGCCGGTCTCCCGGGCGAGGTCCCGCATCCGGCGGACGGTCGGGCCGTCGGGGACGGGCTCGGCCCAGCGGTAGTGCTCGGGCTCCTGGACCTGGCAGAAGTAGGGCGCGTTGAAGACCTCTTGGAAGCCGATCACCTTGGCACCCTGCCGGGCGGCCTCGCGGGCGTGCTCCTCGTGTTTGGCGATCATGGATTCGGTGTCGCCGGTCCAGGTGGCCTGGACGAGTGCGGCGCGTACGACGTGGGTCATGAGCTGCTCCTTCGGCGCGGCGACAGAGAGCCTCTACGCACGTAGACGCGGTGCGTAGGAGGAGAACGTAAGCCCCGTCACACCCCGGAGCAAGACCGCCGCCGTGAAGCAGCCGGGTCGATCATGTTTCATACCCGAGTGGTCCACGTCGGACACGTACCGACACGTACTGACCAGTACGGATTGCCCCGGCCACTCCTCGCCCGCCGGGGCGAGACCGGCACCCCCCTTGCCGTACGTCGCCCCGCGCGGCGGGCTCCCCCGGCCGGCCGCGCGGGCACCACAGCCGCCCTCGACCCGGCGCCTCAGCCGTGGTCCCGTGCCCCCGGCACCATGGCCGTGGTCCCGCGCCCCCGCTGTCCGGTCACACCCCGGCCAGGCCCGCCACCCTCAGGGCGTGGAGGAGGTCGCGTTCGCGCGACGGGGACACCTCGCGGGCCGCGGCCAGGAGTTGGGGGACCAGGTCGTGCGGGTCCGCGCCCGCGAGACGGGCGGCGTCCTCGGGGGTGCGGGCCCGGACGAACGCGGTGAGCAGGGCGTGCGCCTCGCGGTGGTGGCCCTCGGCGCGCAGCGCGGCGCACGCGCCCGCGAGCTCGTCGGCCGGGCGGGCCACGCCCTGCCGCAGCAGCTGCTCGCAGTCGGCCGCCCGCCCCGCGTCGGCGAGCACGCCCGCGACGGCGGCGAGCCGGGCGGGCGGCAGCGAGGCCGCCTCCCAGAGCAGGGTGGACCAGTCGGCACCGAGCCCGGCCCGGTGCAGCCCCGCCGCGAGGGCGGGCAGCCGGGCCGGCGGTCCGGCGAGCGCTTCGCAGAGCAGGACGTGCGCCTCGCCGCTGCGGCCCTGCGCACGGAGGCGCCGGAGGGCGTAGACCGCGTTGGCCGCGGCGCGGTCGGCCTCGGCGGGGTCCGCGGCGGGGGCCTCGGCCACGGGGGCGGTGTCGGGGGCGCCCCCGAAGCGGGCCCCTCGGGGCGCCGCTCCCCCGGCCGGGAGCGCGGGCAGCGGCACCGGTTCCTGCTCCACCACCTCGGCCCCCTCCTCCAGCCAGGCGTACCGGGCGCCCCGAGGGCGTCGCTTGGCCTTGACGGGCCGCTCGGCGGCCGGCGGCGGGCCGGCGGCGCGAGCCGGCGCGGCCGACATCGGACCCGCGGCCCCCGCCGGTGGCGCCACGGCCACGGCCGGCGTCCCCGACCCCCACCGGGCAAGACGCGCCGTCAGTTCCCTCACCCGGGCCGCCGCCCTCGCCCGGTCGTCCCGCGTCCAGGCGAGGTCGTGCTCCAGGCGGGCGGCCTCGGTCGGGTCCGGGGTGCCGCGCAGTCGCTCGGCGAGCTCCCTGCTCCGGGTCTCGGCGTACCGGCGTTCGGTCTCCATGAGGTCCCGGCGTTCCGCGAGCGCCTCCGCTCCGCCGGGGCGGCCGTCGTGGGCGTCCGCGGCCGCCGCGTACAGGATCCGGCCCCGGGCGGCGAACGGCCCGTCGGGGGCTTCGCCGACGTCCTGGAGGAGGGATTCGACGACGTCCCAGGGCAGGATGTCGGACCCGTCGAGGCAGGCGCGCAGGCCTTCCGGGTCGCGCGCGGCGAAGACCCCGTACCAGCCGCCCTCCGGCCGGGCGCGGCCCGTGAGCTCGGTCAGCCAGCGCGTGAACGCGGCCACTTCCGCCGGTAGTTGATACACCGTCATGCGTCACGCACCTGCCCCGCGGTCGACTGGAACCTTCCGGTCCGCGGGTATTGGACCGCAGTCGTGTTACGGGACGACTACGGACTGTTTTCATCCGGATGTGCGGGAGTCAGAACGTCACGACGATCCCGGTGTGCGGGCGCTTGCCGAGCCGGACGATCATGGCCGGCACGTCGGTCAGCCAGTACTGCCAGGTGTACTTGCGCGAGAGCAGGCGTCGGATCCGGCGCAGCTCCTCCCCCTCCACGAGGCGTCCCGTGCCGGCGAACCGCTCGGCGCCGTCGGCGATGTTGCCGCGCAGGTCGCAGACGGCGACCTCGACCCGGGGGTCGCCCCGCAGGCGCTTGACCTTCCAGGAGTCGGAGCGGGTCCACACGTACAGCTCGGAGCCCTCCGTCGCGTACCAGACGGGCGTCGCGACCCCCGTGCCGTTCTTCCGGAAGGTGGTCAGACTGACGTAGCGGCCGCGCCGCAGCTCTTCGGGCATCATGCCCGGCAGCCTAGGCGTGCGTGGCGTTCGAGCCGTACGCGGGCGCCGAAAGACGCCCCCTAGGCCATGGAGCCCGCCTGCTCGTACGCGGCGCGGGCCTCGGTGACCTCGGGGGCGTGGGTGCGCGCCCAGGCGCATGCCGCGTCGAGCGGAGTGAGGAGGGACCGGCCGAGGTCGGTGAGGGCGTACTCGACGCGGGGCGGGTTCTCGTCGTGGACGGTGCGGGCGAGGAAGCCGTCGCGCTCCATGGCGCGCAGGGTCTCGGTGAGCACCTTGGGGGTGATCCAGTGCAGCGGTACGCGGAGTTCGGAGAAGCGGCGGGGCGTGCCGTCCTCCAGGCAGCGCAGCACCATCGCGGTCCACTTGCCGCCGCCGACGCGGATGGGCTGGGCGGGGACTCCGCAGCCGGGATCGTGGAAGAGGGAGGGGCTCAGCGGCTCCGGGAAGGACTTCTCGATCATGCGGCCGACGCTAGCCCAGTACCGTTGAAGTAACCAGGGGTGCCCGTTCTACGGTCCGGCCATGAACAACGACACCAGCAACGACAACGGCAAGAACATCATCGTCTTCGGGGCCGGCGGCCGCGTCGGCCGGGCGGCCGTGGCGGAGGCGGTGGCACGGGGCCACCGGGTGACGGCCGTGGTCCGCGACCCGGCCGCGTACGGCGACCTGGAGGGCGCGGGCGTCACGCTCGTACGGGGTGACGCGACGGACGCGGCCTCGGTGGCGGCGCTCGCGGCGGGCCACGACGCGGCGGTGAACGCGGCGGTCCGGCTGGACGTGCCCTCGGTGGACTTCTTCACGGCCGCGGCGAAGGCGATGGTCGCCGGGCTCACCGAGGCGGGGGTCGGGCGGCTGATCACCCTGGGGATCGCGACCACCCTGGAGACGGCTCCCGGCGTGCGGCTGATGGACGCGCCCGATTTCCCGGAGCAGTATCGGACGTTCTCCCAGGGGCACGTGGCCGAGTTCGAGCTGCTCACGGCGGAGGCCGGGCCCGGGCTCGACTGGCTGATGGTGGTCCCGGGGCTGGACCTGAACGCGGAGGCGGAGCGGACGGGCGGCTACAGAACGGCGGTGGGCACAGCACTCGAGGGCCCGGGCCGCATCGCCCACGCCGATCTGGCGCTCGCCCTCCTGGACGAGATCGAGCGCCCGCGCCACAGCCGCGTGCAGCTGGCGGTCTCGGTCTGACCGGCCGACTCAGACGGGGGCCGGGGTGCAGTGCACCACGAGCTCGTCCATGGAGAGGCCGAGGACCCCGGCCAGCGCCGCGACGGTGAAGAAGGCCGGGGTCGGGGCCCGGCCGGTCTCGATCTTGCGGAGGGTCTCGGCGGAGAGACCGGCGGCCGCGGCGATCTCGACCATGGACCGCTCGCCGCGCGCCTCGCGCAGGAGCAGGCCCAGGCGCTCGCCACGCTCGCGCTCTTCGGGGGTCAGGGGTGTGCGCACCATGACGCCATTCTAATACCGGTATAGTAATTGGTCATGGTGGAGATCAAGACGAACGAATCCCTGGCGGCCATGCGCGAGACGGGGCGGGTGGTGGCGCGTGCCCTGGCGGCCGCACGGGAGAAGGCGGCGCCCGGCGTCCCGCTCACCGAGCTCGACCGGGCCGCGCGCGCCGTACTCACCGAGGCGGGCGCCGGATCGCCCTTCCTCGACTACCACCCGGAGTGGGCTCCGGTGCCGTTCCCGGCGGTCGTATGCGTCTCCGTGAACGACGCCGTCGTGCACGGCATCCCGGACGGGACCCGGCTGGCCCCGGGCGACCTCGTCTCCCTGGACTGCGGGGCGACGCTCGGCGGCTGGGCCGGCGACTCGGCCGTCAGCTTCACGGTCGGCCCCGCCCGGCCGGAGGACACCCGGCTGATCGCCGCGGCGGAGGAGGCCCTGGAGGCCGGCATCGCGGCGGCCGTCGTCGGCAACCGCATCGGCGACATCGCCCACGCGATCGGCCGGGTCTGCCGGGACGCGGGCTACGGCATCCCGGACGGCTTCGGCGGCCACGGCATCGGCCGTGCCATGCACGAGGACCCGGGCGTCCCCAACGAGGGACGCCCGGGCCGGGGCATGAAGCTGCGCCACGGGATGGTGCTCGCGATCGAGCCGATGCTCATCGGCGGCGGCACGGACGAGCACTACACGGCGCGGGACGGCTGGACGATCCGTACGTCCGACGGCTCGCGCGCGTCCCACGCCGAGCACACGGTGGCGATCACGGACGACGGCCCGCGCGTCCTGACGGCGCTGTAGGGGGTGCCGTAGTTCCTCAGGACGCCGGCCGTACGACCATCGCCGAGCCACCGCCCCTGCGGACCGTCTCCGCGGCGGCCACCCAGCGGCCGTCCGGGAGGCGCTGGACGCCGGTCGCCGCGCCGATCTCCGGGTTCTGCCGGAAGCCGTGCCCGATGCCCTCCAGTTCCTTCCTCAACGGGCTGTTCCACAGGGCCGGTTCGAGCTCGGTGGTGGCCTGGTTGCGCTGGCTGGCGCGCGGCGCGGCGATCGCGTCGACGAGCGGAAGCCCCCGGTCGAGGACGCCCGTCAGCGTCTGGAGCACCGTGGTGATGATGGTCGCGCCGCCCGGGGAGCCGAGCGCGAGGACGGGCCGGTCCTGCCGGTCGAGGACGATGGTCGGAGAGATCGAGGAGCGCGGCCGCTTGCCGGGGCCGGGCAGGTTCGGGTCGTGGACGGCCGGGTTCGCCGGGGCGAAGGAGAAGTCGGTCAGCTCGTTGTTGAGCAGGAAGCCCCGGCCGGGCACGGTGATGCCGCTGCCGCCGGTGGACTCGATGGTGAGCGTGTAGGCGACGACGTTGCCCCACTTGTCCGCCACCGTCAGATGGGTGGTGTTCTCGCCCTCGTACGTGGTCGGGGCGGCGGTCCCGCCGCTCGCGCACGGCACCGGGCTGCCCGGGTCGCCGGGGGCGAGCGGGCTGGTGAGGGCGGCGTCGTCGCGGATCAGGCAGGCCCGGGAGTCGGCGAACCGCTGGGAGAGCAGGCCGCGCGTCGGCACGGACTCGAAGGCCGGGTCGCCGACCCAGCGGCCCCGGTCGGCGAAGGCGATGCGGCTGGCCTCGATGTAGCGGTGCAGGTAGCGGGCCGGGGAGGCCGTCGAGAGGTCGGTGCCCTCCAGGATGTTGAGCGCCTCGCCGACGCTCGTGCCGCCGGAGGAGGACGGGGCCATGCCGTAGACGTCGAGCCCTCGGTACGAGACCTTCGTGGGCCGGCGGGACTCGGTGCGGTACCCGGCGAGGTCGGCCTCCGTCAGGTCGCCGGCACGGACGGTCCGGGTGGCGCCCTCGCGGAGCGGGGGCGTGCGGACGGTGTTCACGATGTCCCGGGCGAGCGGCCCCCGGTAGAGGGCGCCGACGCCTTCGCGGCCGAGCTTCTCGTACGTACGGGCCAGGTCGGGGTTCTTGAAGACGGAGCCGACCACGGGCAGTTGCCCGCCGGGCAGGAAGAGCGCGGAGGTGGCCGGGAAGTCGCGGAACCGGGCCTCGTTGGCCGCGGTCTGGGCGCGGAAGGTGGGGTCGACGGTGAAGCCCTCGCGGGCGAGCCGCTCGGCGGGTTCGAGCAGGGTGCCGAGCCGCTTGGTGCCCCAGGCGTCGAGGGCGGTCTTCCAGGTGGCGGGGGTGCCGGGGGTGCCGACGCCGAGGCCGCTGGTCTGGCCCTCCTCGAAGGGGATGGGTTTGCCGTTCTCCGTGAAGAGGTCGGGTCCGGCGGTCCGGGGGGCGGTCTCGCGCCCGTCGACGGTCCGTACCGTACGGCTCTTCGCGTCGTAGTACACGAAGTAGCCGCCGCCCCCGATGCCCGCCGAGTAGGGCTCCGTGACCCCGAGGGCGGCCGCGACGGCGACGGCGGCGTCGACCGCGTTGCCGCCCTTGCGGAGCACCTCGATGCCGGCGGCCGAGGCGTCGGCGTCGACACTGGCGACGGCGCCGCCGTACCCGACGGCGACGGGTTCCTTGACGGGTGGGTCCACGACGGGCGGGGCCTTCGGTGGCGCGGCGGCGCCCATCGAGAGCACCGTCACCGCGACGGCGAGAAGAGAGACCTTGCCAGCGGTGGAGCGACGCATTCCTACCTCCAGTCAACGACCGTCCGCGCAGCGTAACTTCCCGCGCCGCCTTCCGTCAGGACCGCCTCGAACTGGAGGCCGGATCGCCGCTAGCATGCGCGCCCATGAACGACGACGTCCGCAACATCGTGCTCGGGGTCCTGGCGACCGGGGTCAGCGCCGCCTTCGGCTGGCTGGGCCGCACGTACCAATGGCGGCGCAGGCTCCGCCGCAAGCAGGCGTTCTTCGGCCTCCCGCGGAGCTCCGAGTGCCTGCTCGTGGTGAACAAGGAGGCGGGCGGCACCACCGCCGTGCACCGCTACGACGTGTTCGCCCTCCTCGAACTCTGCGCGCTCATCAAGGACTGCGGGGCGCACGCACGCATATTGCAGCACGACCAGGCGCACCAGGGTTTCGGTGACCGGACGGAGTTCTGCGTGGGCGGCCCCTACTCGAACCGCCGCATGGCCGCGCATCTGGCCACCCTGCTGCCCGGGCTCACGATGAACACGGACGTGGAGCGGGGACCGGATCAGGGTTCGTTCCTGATCGGCCCGGAGCGCTACCCGAGGGACCCGGGAGTCGAGGAGTACGTGGTCCTGGCCCGTCTCATGGCGGGCGAGGACTGCCGGCCGGTCTTCCTCTTCTGCGGACAGACGGCCATCACCAACCAGGCGGCGACCCGCTACCTCGCCCGCCACTACGAGTCGCTGGCACGCCGCCACCGCGACGGCTCCTTCGTGCTCCTCCTGAAGGTGGTCAACTCGCAGGCGTACGGCCCCGATGTGGTGGAGCTGGTGGCCGATGTCACGGGCGCGGCGCGGAGGGCTCCAGCGGCCGAACCGGCAGCGACTTGATCCCGTTGACGAAGTTGGAGACGAGGCGCCGGGGCGGCCCCGCGAGGGCGAGGCCGCCGCAGGCCGCGCGCACCTCCTCGTGGAACACCCGGAGCTGGAGCCGGGCGAAGTGGGCGCCGAGGCAGACGTGCGGGCCGTCGCCGAAGGAGACGTGCGGGTTCGGGGTCCGGCCGAGGTCGAGGCGGTGCGGGTCGGCGAAGACGCGCTCGTCGTCATTGGCGGAGGCGTGGAAGACGACGACCTTGTCGCCCTCCCGGATCTTCTGCCCGGCGAGTTCGGTGTCGCGGGCGGCGGTGCGCCGGAAGGAGAGCACGGGCGGGTGCACGCGGAGGAGTTCGTCCACGGCCGTGTCCATGGAGACCTCGCCGCTCCACAACCTCCGCTGTTCGTCGGGGTGTTCGGCGAGGGCGAGGATGCCGCCGGGGGCCGCGCTGCGGACGGTGTCGTTCCCGGCGACGGTCAGCAGGAAGAAGAACATCTCCAGTTCGGCGTCGGCGAGTTCGGAGGCCGAGAGCACGCTCATGACGTCGTCGGCCGGGTGTGCGCGCTTGTACGCGGCGAGCTCCTGGGCGTAGCCGAACATCTCGGCGAGCATGGCGGGCGAGCGGGGGTTGACCGGCCGCCCCTCCGCGTCGAGGACGGGCGGCTCATCGGGGTCCTGGTAGGCGATGACCCGCTCGGTCCAGGCGTGCAGCAGCCCCCGGTCGCTCGCGGGGATCCCGAGCAGGTCGGTGAGGTTGAGCAGCGCGTAGTCGTCGGTGACGGCCCGGACGAGGTCCACCTCGTCGCCGGTCGCGAACGCGGCGCCGAGCAGCTCGCGGGCCCGC